>LAEA01000093.1 GCA_000961745.1 Rhodospirillaceae bacterium BRH_c57
GAAATTTATATTTGGATCTCGGTTCTCACGCGCTCCATTTTTGTTAAAATGCTGCCACCCACTCGCGAAGAGGCCGTCATTAACAGCCTGTTGAACATCCGGATAGTTACTAAGATAGAAATATTCATTGAAATAAGACACGCGAATTTCCTCCTTAGGGGGATTTTAGTTTTGAGGTGAATTATTATACCGCCCGGCTAATGAAATTCCCCTTCGGGACATTTCATGCCGAGACGGTGACGCTCAGGCGCCGCGCGGGCTTGACCGGCCGGCGCCGGTGTCTCTGTGAGTCAACTGGAGCGCCGATCTGTATTATATAAATAATCCAAGTTTCCGAATAGTATATAGGCCCGCGCAATTACAAAAGTCAATCAGAATATTTCTAAAATATAAAAGTTTAGAATTTTAGAGCAGGTATTTCTATTATTAGAAACTTAAGTATTTGTCCGATGCGCTGATATTGCCAAGATCCCAACTTAAAAATAGTTTAGCGGTTTCAATGGCTTGTGATTCTGTTCGGCCATCACACAGGACGGAGCCGACGATGCCTTGGAATAAAACCGCTCGCCGTGACTATGACTGCGCATCGGCGTGTTGGTTGGACGCCGATCGGCGCCGTAGTTCAGTGATAATAATAGAAATTTGTGGCCGCATAGCGAACTGAACCACCCCGGGTTTGCCGGAGGCTCCAACTCCAGAGTAGGATGGAGCCATCATGAGCAAGACGACGAACAAGCCCTCTGCGTCAGAGTTGTTGTCGCCCCGATAAACCCTGTAAACCCTGGGGCGGCATGGAGACGATGGCGTGGCCAGATACGGACAGAAGTTCAAGGATGGAGCGGTAGCCCGGTTACTGCCGCCCGAGAGTGCTGCGGTGGAGACGGTCGGCCTGGACAGCGGCGACCCGATTTGAGGCGGTCGTGGCCACGGCCGCCCTGGACGAGGCCAGCCGCTACGTCAGCCCCGCACAGCGCCACGCCGGCCAGGATCAGGCAATCCTGGGCGCGCACGGCACGACCTCTATCAGAAGGCCCGAGAGGCCAATCCCCTGCGCTGGACCGGCAACACCCGGGACTGGAAGCCCGTCAGCGCCGTCACCCTCAATCCCGAGCGCGACAGCGTCGTCCAGGCTTGTGGGCAGGCCACGGACAAAATGCTCTCTGCGGCGTGAGGCGGGCGACAACTACCTTGACCTTTGCCGGGCGTTGCGCGGCCGCCGTCCTCGGAGCCTTCGCCGCGCCCGGGTGGAGCTGGTGGGAGTCACCGTTGCCAACGGCCGCCGCCTTAGAGTCCGTCCGCGAAGTTCCCTATGATCTCCGGTGCCTTGCGATTCTGCGCAGCATGAGTCGGATGATGGCGAGGCGTAGAAAGGCCAGCAGCCCCATCCTGGCGAGGTTCTCGAAGCCCTTGGCGGTTGCGCGTTCCCTTCGGTTCGGAGCGCTTGACGATTTCCAGGTGCCACGCCCCGAGTTCGCGTACCACCGCCGCCATCGGCGAAGACCCGGACAATGAACGGAAAGAGGCGGCGGATCTCCTTGAGCACCGGCAACGCGCTGTTGCGATCTTGGACATCGGCGGGCTGGATGTGGGCGGCCAGGATCAGGCTGAGCGTATCGACGAGGGTGTGCCGCTTTTTGCCCGCGCCATAGCCCGAAAGGTCGATTCACGCCCCCTTTTTCCGCGCTTTTGACGCTCTGGCTGTCGATGGTGGCGGGCCAGGGTGCCATCCCACTCCCACAGTCCAGGTATCCATGAACTGTGCTCTTGGGCGGCAGGTCCTTGGCAAGGCCAGCCATTGGCACCCAGTTATCAGCCCCTAGAAGATGTCGTTTAACACCTCGCGGATATCGGCACGGCGTCCCTCTCCAGAAGCATCTTCTTTACGCTCCCTTTACGCCTTCCCGTATCGAACGCTGATGTGCCTTGGGTGTAGGAACTCCATCATAGGAGTCTCAACCGGAGAGCCATGATGCTCGACATCATTTTTATTGGCGCCGTGGTGGCGTTTTTCGCACTAGGCGCGGTTCTCGTCCGCGCCTGCGAACGCATCTGAGGGAGGCCGCGTCATGCCTTTCGACCTCATCCTCGGCGCCCTCACCGCGGTCGGCCTTTTGGCTTACCTCGGATATGCGCTGATCCGCCCCGAAAAATTCTAGAGAGGTTGCCATGGACGCCGCCGGCATCCTGCAAATCCTGATCTACATCGCCGTCATCACGGCGCTCACCCCGCTGCTCGGCGGTTACATGGCCAAGGTCTATGAGGGCCAAGCCCGGTTCCTCGGCCCGGCCGAACGCGGTCTCTACAAGGTATGCGGTGTCGATCCCGCCCGCGAGCAGCACTGGACCGGCTACGCCCTGTCACTGCTGGCCTTCAATCTGGCAGGGTGGGCGCTGTTGTTCGGCATCCAGCGCCTGCAAGGGATGCTGCCGCTGAACCCGGCCGAGATGGCGGCGGTGCCGCCCGATCTCGCCTTCAACGCCGCGGTCAGCTTCATGACCAACACCAACTGGCAGTCCTATGGCGGTGAAAGCACCCTGAGCTATCTGACCCAGATGATCGGGCTGACGGTGCAGAACTTCGTCTCGGCGGCCACCGGCATGGCCGTGGTGGTGGCACTGATCCGCGGCTTCGCCCGCACCAACGCCCACACTGTCGGCAATTTCTACGTCGATCTGGTGCGATCCACCGTTTACATCCTGCTGCCGCTGTCCTTCGTCGCCGCATTGTTCCTGGTGTGGCAGGGCGTGCCGCAGAACTTCGACAGCTATTCCGCCGCCGCCACCCTTGAGGGCGCCAATCAGGTGATCGCCCAGGGACCCGTGGCCTCTCAGGTGGCGATCAAGCAATTGGGTTCCAACGGCGGTGGCTTCTTCAACGTCAATTCCTCGCACCCGTTCGAGAATCCGACGCCGCTGTCGAACATCATCGAGATGACGTTCCTGCTGATGCTGGCAGCGGCATTGACCAACACCTTCGGCCGCATGGTCAAGGACCAGCGCCAGGGCTGGGCCATCTTCGCCGCCATGGGGTTGATGCTGATTGTCGGCCTGGGTGTGACCTACTGGTCCGAAACAAATGCCAACCCGGCCATGGTCGTAGCGGGCATGGACGGCACGCACGGCAACATGGAAGGCAAGGAGGTCCGTTTCGGCATCGCCAATTCGACAATCTGGGCCACCGCCACCAGCGCAGCCTCCAACGGCTCGGTAAATTCCATGCACGACAGCTTCATGCCACTGGGTGGGCTGGTGCCGATGGTCAACATGTTGCTGGGCGAAGTGATCTTCGGCGGCGTCGGTGCCGGCCTTTACGGCATGCTGATCATGGTGATCGTTGCGGTGTTCATCGCCGGACTGATGGTCGGGCGCACCCCCGAATACCTGGGCAAGAAGATCGAGGCCAAAGAGGTCAAGCTGGCCATGCTGGCCATCCTGATCTTCCCCGTTGGTGTGCTGGGTCTGGGTGCCGCCAGCCTGCTGGGTGCCCCCGGCGCAATTCAGGATGCCGGCCCGCACGGCCTGTCCGAGGTGCTCTACGGCTTCGCTTCGGCCACCGGCAACAATGGTTCGGCCTTCGCCGGTTGGACGGCCAATACTCTTCTCAACAACACCCTGCTGGGCATCGCCATGCTGCTGGGCCGCTTCGTGGTCATCATTCCCGCCCTGGCCATTGCTGGCGCGGTGGCGGCCAAAAAGGCGGTGCCACCATCGGCCGGCACCTTCCCCACCCACGGCGGGCTGTTCGTGGTGCTGCTGATGGGCGTCATCCTGGTGGTTGGCGGACTGACCTTCTTCCCCGTCCTTGCCCTGGGTCCGATCGTCGAGCATCTGATGCTCGGCGCCGGCACCCTGTTCTAAGAAAGGTGCTTCGATGAGCATCCATCGTCCCAAGGAGCTGTCGCTGTTCGATGGCGCCATCCTCGGCCAGGCGGCCAAGGACGCCGTGGTCAAGGTGGACCCGCGTCAACTGATCCGTAATCCGGTAATGTTCGCCACGGGCTTGGTCGCGGTACTTTCCACCGCCCTGACGATCCGAGACGCTGGCGGCGAGCATTTCGCCGTCATGGTCCAGATCAGTGCCTGGCTGTGGTTTACCGTGCTGTTTGCCAATTTCGCCGAGGCCATAGCCGAGGGCCGCGGCAAGGCACAAGCCGCCGCCCTGCGCGGCACCAAGTCCAGCGCAATGGCCAAGAAGGTCGCCTCGGTTGATGCCCGTGACCCTCAGGTATTGCCTGCCGAAACCCTCAAGGCCGGCGATCTGGTGGTGTGCGAGGCCGGCGATGTCATCCCCAGCGACGGCGACGTCATTGCCGGCATCGCCACGGTGGACGAAAGCGCCATCACCGGCGAATCCGCTCCGGTCATTCGCGAATCCGGCGGTGACCGCTCGGCGGTGACGGGGGGGACGCGGGTGGTGTCCGACCGTATCGTGGTCCAGATCACCACCAATCCCGGCGAATCCTTCCTCGACCGTATGATCGCCCTGGTCGAGGGCGCCAAGCGGCAGAAAACCCCCAACGAGATCGCTTTGACCATCCTGCTGGTGGGCATGAGCCTGATCTTCCTGATCGTCGTCGGGACCCTGCCAGCCTGGGCGTCGTATTCGGGCACCGCCATTCCCATGGTGTTCCTGATTGCTCTCTTCGTGACGTTGATCCCGACCACCATCGGTGGCCTGCTGTCCGCCATCGGGATTGCCGGCATGGATCGTTTGGTGAAGTTCAACGTCATCTCCAAGTCGGGCCGCTCGGTCGAGGCGGCGGGCGATATCGACGTGCTGCTGCTGGATAAAACCGGCACCATCACGCTCGGTGCCCGCCAAGCGTCCGAATTCATTCCGCTGTCCAACGTCAACGAACGCGACCTCGCCGAGGCGGCATTCCTGTCGTCGCTGGCCGACGAAACCCCGGAGGGCAAGTCCATTGTCGCCTTGGCCAAGAGCCGGTTCGGGCTGACCGAGCCGAAGTCTGGCAGCACCATGACCTTCATTCCGTTCTCGGCGCACACGCGAATGAGCGGCGTCGATGCCAACGGCACGGAAATCCGCAAGGGGGCCTCTGATTCCATTGCCGCCTATGTGGCGGAGAAATCCGGCCGGACACCCGACTGGCAAGGCCAGTCAAGCGTGATGATTGGTGGCGTGCCCAAAGAACTGGTGCAAGCGGTGGAGCGGGTGGGCAAGGCCGGCGGCACCCCGTTGGTGGTCGCCCGCGATGGGCGGCTGCTGGGCGTCATCCACCTCAAGGATATCATCAAGCCCGGCATCCGCGAACGTTTCGCCACCCTGCGCGCCATGGGCATCAAGACCGTGATGGTGACCGGCGACAATCCATTGACCGCCGCCGCCATTGCTGCCGAGGCCGGGGTTGACGACTTCCTGGCCGAAGCGACACCCGAGAAGAAACTGGACCTGATCCGCGAGACCCAAAAGGGGGGCCGTCTGGTGGCCATGTGCGGCGACGGCTCCAACGACGCCCCCGCTCTTGCGCAAGCAGACGTCGGCGTGGCCATGAACACCGGCACCCAGGCCGCGCGGGAGGCCGGCAACATGGTGGACCTGGACAGCGATCCCACCAAGCTTATCGAGATCGTCATGATCGGCAAACAGTTGTTGATGAGCCGGGGTTCGCTGACCACCTTCTCCATCGCCAATGACGTCGCGAAGTATTTCGCCATCCTCCCGGCGCTGTTCCTGGCTTCGTACCCGCAGCTCCAAGCCCTCAACCTCATGAACTTGGCCAGCCCGCAGAGCGCCATCCTGTCGGCCATCATTTTCAACGCCTTGATCATCGTCGCCCTGATCCCGCTGGCGCTGAAGGGCGTGGAGTACAAGCCGGCCAGCGCCGAGAAACTGCTGCGCCGCAATCTGCTGATCTACGGCGTCGGTGGTCTGGTGGTGCCGTTCATCGGCATCAAAGTGATCGACGTGCTTATTGCCGCTCTCGGGCTGGCCTGATGCGGGAAACCGGGATGAAGGACCATGCCCCGGCCATGGTGCCCGGCGTCGTCCTCATCCTGGCCCTTGCCGCCCTTGGCCGCCCCTGCTGAATTCGGAGAGTGATCCATGTTGAAGGAAGTTCGTCCCGCCCTGTCGATGATCGTCGTCATGACCGTCATCACCGGTGTCGCTTACCCCCTCGCCGTCACCGGAATCGCCCAGTCGGTGTTCCCGGCACAGGCGAACGGCAGCCTGATCGCAAAGGACGGCCATGTGATCGGCTCGGAATTGATCGGCCAGTCGTTCACCGGGCCCGGCTACTTCTGGGGCCGCCCCTCGGCGGCTGGCACGGGCTACGACGCCGCCAAGTCCAGCGGCAGCAATTACGGACCCACCTCGAAGGTCTTGATCGATGGCGCCACGGCCAACATTGAGGCATTGAAAGCCGCCCACCCGAACCAAAAAGGGCCGGTGCCGGCCGATCTGGTGACCGCCTCGGGCAGCGGCCTCGACCCGCACATCACGCCGGCCTCGGCCCACTGGCAGGTCGAGCGCGTCGCTCTTGCCCGTCAGACGTCGTTCGATACGGTCCAGCAATTGGTGACCGAGTACACGGAGGGACGCTCTCTGGGTGTTCTGGGCGACCCGCGGGTGAATGTGCTGAAGCTCAATCTGGCCCTGGACGAACGCTGGCCCTTGAAGTGAACTGGACTCCATGAACGACGACCGCGACGACCGTCCCTCCCCGGAAGCCCTTCTCGCCGAAGCCCAGCGAGAGGGGCGCGGGCGTTTGAAGATCTTCCTCGGCGCCGCCCCTGGGGTGGGAAAGACCTACGCCATGCTGGAGGCGGCGCATGAGCGGATGCGCGAGAGCGTCGATGTGGTCGCTGGCGTGGTCGAGACCCATGGTCGCAAGGAGACCGGGGCGCTGCTGAAGGGCGTCGATACCCTGGCTCCGCGCATGGTCGAGTATCGCGACAAGACCTTCCGCGAGATGGACCTGGACGCCCTGCTCAAGCGTCGGCCAAAGATTGCCCTGGTCGATGAACTGGCTCACACCAACATCCCCGGATCGCGCCACGTCAAGCGGTGGCAGGACGTCGAGGAACTGCTGGCCGCCGGCATCGACGTCTATTCAACCCTCAACATCCAGCACCTGGACTCCATCAACGACATCGTCGAGCAGATTTCCGGCGTCAAGGTACGCGAGACCATTCCCGATTCGGTGCTTTCCACCGCCGACGAGATCGAACTGATCGACCTGCCACCAGAGGACCTGATCAAGCGCCTTGAAGAAGGCAAGGTCTATGTCCCAGAGCAGGCGCGGCGCGCTGTCCACAGCTTCTTCTCGCTCGGCAACCTGACCGCGCTCCGTGAGATGGCCCTGCGGCACGCCGCAGAACGGGTCGATCGCCAGATGGTGGACTACATGCGCGCCCACGCCATCCCCGGTCCGTGGCCAGCGCGGGAACGGGTGCTGGTGTGCATCGATGCTGGTGTGGACGCCGACCGTCTGGTCCGCTTTGCCAAGCGCGCGGCCGAACGCCGTGGCGCCGCCTGGGTGGCGGTGACGGTGGAGACGTCGCAGGCCCACGCGCTGACCGACGCTGAGAAGAACCGCATCGACGCCGCCATGCGGTTGGCTGCTCAATTGGGGGGCGACTCTGCGACGCTGCAGGGCGACAATGTGGCAGATGCCGTGGTGGGCTTTGCCCGTGATCGCAACTGCACCCAGATCGTGGTCGGGCGCGCCCGCAAGGCCGGCTGGTTCGGCCGTGTGGGAAAGTCGGTCACCGAGAGTCTGATCGACAAGGCTGGCGATTTTACCGTAGTCCTGGTCGGTGGCGACGAGAACGAGAAGCCGAAGCCGTCCGCGCCCCTGCCCAAACCCCAGACCGGCTGGCGGGTATGGCTCGGCTACGCCTTCGCACTGGTGGCGGCAGCAGCGGCAACCGGGGTGTGCTTGCTGATCGACCTCTATCTGCCCATCGCCAACATCTCGGTCACCTACCTGCTGGCGGTGATGATCGTCGCCATGAAGTCGGGGCTGCGGGCCGGCATCATGGCATCGGTGTTGAGCTTCCTCTCCTTCAATTTCCTCTTTACCGAGCCGCGCTACACCTTCGCCATTGCGGACATCCATAACATTACGACCGTCGTGTTCTTCCTGCTTGCGGCAGTGATCGTCAGCAACTTGGCTGCCCGGTTGCGCACCCAGGTTGAGGCAACGCGGGAAAGCGCCCGCCGTACCACCAACCTTTATGATTTCGGTCGCAAGATTACCGCTGCCGCCACCTTGGACGACGTGCTGTGGGCGGTCGTTCATCATGTCGCCACCACTATTCACGGCAAATCCCTGGTGCTGATGCCTGGTGAGGCCGGGCTGTACATCGCTGCCGGCTATCCGCCCGAGGATCAGATCGACGACAAGTCGGCCGGGGCCGCCGACTGGGCGTGGACGCACGGGAATCTGGCCGGTCGCGGTTCCGCTACGCTGCCAACCGCCAACTGGCTGTTCCTGCCGCTGACGACCGGACGCGGCCCGGTTGGCGTGCTGGGCGTGCAGATGATGGAGGACGCCGACATGCCGTCCCCCACCCAGTTGCGCCTTCTGGAGACGCTGGCCGACCAGGCGGCGGTGGCCATTGAGCGCACCACCCTGGTTGCCGACGTCGAGACCGCTCGCGTCGCTACCGAACGCGAGCGGTTGCGGGCGGCGCTGCTGTCCTCGCTGTCCCACGACTTGCGGACGCCGTTGGTGTCGATCATGGGCGCCGCAACGACGCTCGGCAGCTATGACGAGAAACTGGAAGCCGAAGGACGGCAGGACCTGATCCAGACCATCCAGGATGAGGCCGAGCGGTTGAACCGCTTCGTCCAGAATCTGTTGGATATGACCAAGATGGGGTCGGGGGCTTTGAAGCCCCGAGTTGATTGGGTCGATCTGGGCGATGTGGTCTCCGCTGCCGTCAAGCGGACGGAACGGCTGGCCCGCCGGCACACCATCCGTATCGAGATCGCCCCCGAAATGCCCCTGCTGTGCCTTGATGCCATCCTGATGGAGCAGGTGTTCTTCAACCTGCTGGACAACGCCTGCAAGTACGCCCCGCCAGGAACGCCAATCAAGGTGTGGGCGATCAAGACGGCCAAGCATATCGCCATTGAGGTCGCAGACCAGGGACCGGGCATTCCGCCGGAGGACCGCGAAAAGGTGTTCGACATGTTCTATCGGATCGATCAGGCAGACAGCCAGACCGCCGGCACCGGGTTGGGGCTGGCCATCTGCCGGGGCATCGTCGAGGCCCATGGCGGCAGCATCCACGTCGAGCCGGGTTTGCACGGCATCGGCACCTGCATCGTCATCCATCTGCCGCTGCCGCCCGAACTTTCCCTCGATGGTGCGGGGACCGCATGATGCCGCGTATCCTGGTCATCGACGACGAGCCACAGATCCGCAAGTTCATGCGCATTTCGCTGGTGGCCAACGGGTATGAGGTCATCGAGGCCGAGAACGGAGCCCAGGGTATCGAGGCGGCACGCAGTCAAGTTCCGGACCTGCTGATCCTCGACCTTGGCCTGCCTGATCTTGACGGCCAGGAGGTCATCAGTGCCGTGCGTGAGGACTCCGACGTGCCGATCATCATCCTGTCGGTGCGGGCGCAGGAATTGGACAAGGTCGAGGCGCTGGACCGTGGCGCCAATGACTACGTGGTCAAACCGTTCGGCGTTGCTGAACTGATGGCGCGCGTCAGGGCCGTATTGCGGCCCCGCGCTGTTAAGGGCAGCGACGAGGTCGTCAAAACCGGTGACGTATGCATTGACTTGGCCCGACGGGTGGTGACGCGCGGCGGCGAGGATCTGCATCTGTCCAAGAAGGAATGGGAGTTGCTGGAGTTCTTCGCCCGCAGCCCCGATTACGTACTGACCCACAAGGAAATCCTCAAGGCGGTGTGGGGGCCAGCCCACACCGACGACACCGCCTATCTGCGGGTCTACGTCAACCAACTCCGCCAGAAGCTGGAAGTCGATCCGGCGCAGCCCCTTCTGCTTGTGACCGAGCCAGGCGTTGGCTACCGGCTGAAACGCCGCGATTAGGCGGAAACACCGCCCATCAAGGTGTCACGCGCACGCTGTCATAGAGGGCTGCCCCTGTTGCGACGGATTGCATGGCTCACTGCTTTTACAAGGCGGTTGCGGATCAGCAGGCGGTCAATGGTGAGGTGTATCCGATGATCTGCGGTAGCTTGCGAGAGTGAAGAACACCACGACCGCCAGCGCGACGATCACAGTGGCCGAGGTGGTCAGAAGCACGGCATGGGTCTGGGTGAAGGCGGCTTTGCCGGCTTCGATCAGGGCCGCGCCCTGTTCCCCCCCAAGCTGACTTGCCACGATGTAGGTGTCGCCGATCGTTCGGGACGCCTGCGCTGCCAAAGGCTGCGGCAGGGTGGCGGGCAGTTCGATTGCGCGGCTGAACGCGCCCGACATGAAAACGCCGAAGAACGTGATTCCTAGGCCGGTCCCAAGCTCGTAGCCGGTTGCTTCCAGCGAACCTGCCGAACCGCCCCTGCTGGCATCGACCGAGCCCATGATCGCGATCGAAGAGGCTGTCAGCCCGATGCTGAGCGTGAGCCCGAGAACCGCAAGCGCCAGCGGCACGAGAATGCCCGGATCGTGGAAGTCGCTTTGCGCAAGAAACGCCAGCGCTCCGGCCGCGATCACCAGCGCCAGGCTGGCAACCAGCCGCAAGCCGAAGCGATTGGACAGATACCCCGCGACAGGTCCGCCCACGGCAGCAGCAGCCATGATCGGTATCATGAAGATACCGGCCTGCAGCGGGGTCTTGCCCAGCACATATTGCAGTTCCTGCGCCAATGTCAGTTCTACACCCGCCAGTGCGCCCGAGGCGACAATCGCCATGATCAGGCCCGCGATAATGGCAGGATGCGACAGCAGCGTGAGGTCCAGCATAGGCTCGGGCGAGCGAAGCTGCTTGCGCACGAACAGCCCCAGAACCGCAATGCCGAACGCGACCACAAGGGCGACGGCCGGCAAGGACTGCTTGCCGCTGAAACCGGCCTTGATCCCATATACGACCGATATCATGCCTGCGATCAGTAGCAGCGCCTGACCGATAGGCCATTTGCCCGGCGTGGTCTGTTCGACGCGCGGCAGCAGCAGATAGCAGGCTGGTGCCACAATCAGCATGACCGGCACGTTGATCAGGAAGACCGAGCCCCACCAGAAATGCTGTAGAAGCGCGCCGCCCACCAGTGGCCCGACCGCAGCCCCCGCAGCCCCGACCGTCCCCCAGAGGCCAAGTGCCAGGGCGCGCTCGCCCTCATCCTCGAACGTCTTGCGGATAAGGCCCAGAACGCAGGGAAGGATCATCGATCCCCCCAGTGCCAGAAGCACACGCGCGGCAATCAGGGCTGCGGCACTTTGGGCAAAGGCGGCCCAAGCGGAGCCGGCCGCGAAAATGACAAGACCTGTCAACAGGATCCTGCGGTTGCCGACCCGGTCCGAAAGCGTGCCCATTGGCACCAGAAGCCCGGCCATCAGCAACGGGTAGATGTCGATGATCCACAAAACCTCGGTTCCAGACGCGTTCAACGCCTGGGTGAGGGTTGGCACCACGACATGCAGGATCGTCATGTCCAGCACAACAGGCAGAAAGGCCAGCATGACCGCCAGCAGCACAAGCCAGCGTTTCGGGTCGGGGTGACGGACAGGCATGACTTAGAAGTGGCCTCGTTTGTTCGGACAGTTTGGCGGCTAAGTTACGCTGGTCCCCAGGTCATTGTCATGCCGCCAGCGCGGTGATCGACGCCGTCTCCGGGGCATGCCGCCAGCGCGGTGTCGGCGCGATGTGATGATACGCCTCGTCGGCCACCTCTCGTCTTCTTGCTGTTCAGGGCGGCGGTTTGCAGTAAACTTCCAAAAAACAGCAGGCCCGCGAAACGTCTTGAAACGGGGGCAGGGGAAACGCCTTGAGGGAAAACATCCAGGGCATCCTTCGCGGTTCCACGACCGCCCAGGATGCGGATCAGGCCGCAGCCGATCTCGTGGTGGCGCTGGGCCAGCCGGACCTGCATCTGGTCGTGGTGTTCGCCGCCGCGACCTACGACGTGCACCGCTTGGCAGCGTGCCTGCAGGAACGCTTTGGCCGGCAGGTCCCCGTTGTCGGATGCACCACGGCCGGTGAAATAACGCCTGAGGGCTTCCATAACGCGGCGGTCACCGGGTTCAGCCTGGGTGGCCCGGACTTTGCTGCCGGCGTCGAACTGATCGAGAACCTGCAATCCTTCAACGTCGCCGAGGGGCACGCCATCGTGCGCCGGGCCTTGCAGAAGGTGGTCCGCCAGGCTCCCCACACGTCGCGGGAGCGGATGTTTGCCCTGACCCTCATCGACGGCATGTCGGGCAGCGAGGAAGCGGTCATCAGCGCGTTGCACGCCGCCCTTGGGGAAATCCCGTTGTGCGGCGGGTCGGCCGGCGATGGCCTGCGCTTCCAGGAAACGTTCGTGTTCCACCAGGGGCGGGCGGTGCGCGATTGCGCGCTCCTCATCCTCATCAGCACCATGCTGCCGTTCCGGGTGTTCAAGACGGAGCACTTCGAGGCGACCAGCGAAAAGGTTGTGGTGACCGGCGCCGACCCCGCGCGCCGTATCGTCAGCGAAGTGAACGCCGAACCGGCGGCGCGGGAGTATGCGCGCGTGGTCGGCCTCGACGTGGCCAACCTGACGCCGATGATCTTTGCGACCCATCCCGTGGTCGTGCGGGTCGGCGGCACGAACTTCGTGCGCTCCATCCAGAAGGTCAATGAGGACGAAAGCCTGACCTTCTTCTGCGCCATCGACGAGGGCATCGTCCTGACCGTCGCCAAGGGAATCGACCTGGCTGACAACCTGGACGGCCTGTTCGTGGACATCCAGGCGCACCTCGGTCCCCCCGAACTGGTCATCGGTTTCGACTGCATCCTGCGCAACCTTGAGATCGACCAGAAGGGCCTGCGTGCGCGGGTGTCCGCGACACTGTCAAAGAACCGCGTGGTCGGGTTCGCCACCTATGGCGAGCAGTATCAGGCCATGCACGTCAACCAGACGTTCACCGGCGTCGCCATCGGACGGCGTGGGGGCGGGGATACCGGGCAATGACGACCCACCACGGCACCGACGACCTCAGCCCTGACAGCCGCATTCAGGCCCTGGAGCGCGAGAACGCCAAGCTGCGCAAGATCAATCAGGTGCTGATGGACCGCGTTGAGCGGTCGATGGATTTCCAGGGCAACGCGTTCTCGCTGTTCCACACCGCGACGGTCCTGGAAAGCAAGGTCCGGGAGCGTACGACGGCCCTGGAAAGCGTGCTGCGCGAACTGGAATCGACCAATACCGCCTTGCATCTCGTCAAGGAGGAGGAGGAACGCGCCAAGCTGTTCCTGTCCGAGGCCATCGAGTCGATCAGCGAAGGATTCGTGCTGTGCGACGCCGACGACTGCCTGGTCCTGACCAACAGCAAGTACCGTGAGATGTGGCCGGGCCTGCCCGGCGATCTGACACCGGGCCTGCCGTTCGCCGAGATCCTGCGGCGGGCGGTCATTTCGGGCATGGTCATCGATTCCGGTGGCGACCCCGAAGTCTGGTTGAACCGGCGTATGGAAAGCCACCGCGACCCGCACGAACCGTTCGTCCTGCAGTTCCGCGACGGCCAGTGGCTACAGGTGTCCGAGCGCCGCTTGCGCGATGGCGGCATCGTCGGCCTGTACACCGACATCACCGAGATCAAGGTGCGCGAGAAGCGGCGGCGTGAGCGGGAACTGGCCCAGAAGTCGATTCTGTTGCAGGCCACCCTGGATAACCTGTCGCAGGGCGTTTCGGTGTTCGATGCCGACAACCGGCTGGTTGCCTGGAACGACCGCTTCATTGAACTTTTGGGCGTGCCGCGCCACAGCGTGTGGCCGGGCACGCCGTTGGCGCGGTTCATGGCCCTGCCGCCGCTGCAAACCCAGTTCAGCCTCGACCACGACGGCACCCCCCATCCGCTGAACGGCGACCGTCCGCTGTGGGTGGAGCACGAGTGCCCCAACGGGCAGGTCATGGAAATCCACCGTAACCGGATGCCCGACGGGGGCTTCGTGACCACCTATACCGACATCACGGAGCGCAAGCGGGCCGAGGAGGCATTGCGGGATTCCGAACGCCGCATCCGCCTCATCACCGACGCCATTCCCGCCCTGATTGCCTACGTTGATGGCAACGAATGCTTCCGCTTCACCAACAAGGGCTATGAGGACTGGTTCGGCCTGCCGCGCAGCGAAATCAACGGCCGCCCCATGTGGGAGGTGCTCGGTTCCGACCTCTATCACCTGCGCCGTGACGCCGTGCGTGATGCCTTGGCTGGGCGGCAGTGCACGTTTGAAATGACCCTGCCCAGGGCCGACCCCAAGGGGGGGCAAAAGGTTCAGTACGTGCTGGCCTCCTACGTGCCGCATGTTGCGTCGGACGGGCAGGTGCTTGGGTTCTTCGCCCTCATTCAGGACATCACGGAGAGCCGCCTGGCCGCTGAGCAGCTTCAGGACGCTAAGCAGTCCCTGGAACGCCGGGTCGAGGAGCGCACCACCGAACTGCGCCGCGCCAACGACGAAATGACCGCCGCCAAGGCCGAGGCCGAGACCGCCAACCTGTCCAAGACCAAGTTCCTGGCGGCGGCCAGCCACGACCTTTTGCAGCCCCTGGCGGCGGCGCGGGTGTTCATCTCGGCGCTGTCCGAACGGCGTCTGGCGCCGGCCAACCGGGCGTTGGTGCAAAGCTCCGTTTCGGCGCTGGATTCCGTGGATGAACTGCTGACCGCGCTGCTGGACATTTCAAAGCTGGACGCTGGTGTGCTGCAAACAGAGATCAAGGATTTCCTCGGCTCGGATCTGGTTTGTTCGCTGGTGGACGAATACGCCATGATGGCCCGCGCCAAGGGCCTCGTGCTGCGCCGCGTGCCCTCTTCGCTGCCGGTGCGGACCGATCCACGCCTGCTCAGCCGTGTGCTGCGCAATCTGCTGTCCAACGCCATCCGGTATACGGATACCGGCCGCGTCCTGGTTGGTTGCAAGCGGCGCGGCAACCACCTCCTGATCGGGGTGTGGGATACCGGCATCGGCATTCCCTCGGACAAGCTTGAAGAGATCTTCGATGAGTTCCATCGCCTGAACGAAGGCCAGCAGATGCGCGGCGAAAAGGGCATGGGCCTGGGCCTGGCCATTGTCCGGCGCATCACCCGGATGCTCGACATGCGCATCGAGGTGCATTCGGTGCCCGGCCGGGGAAGCTGCTTCCTGGTCGAGGTGCCGCTCGGCGAGAACCCCGTGCCGGCCTCCATTGCACCGGCGGCCCAAGTGCAACGGCGCGTCGGCACTCTGGCCGGAACCAAGGTCCTGATGATCGACAACGATCCCAGCATCCTGGCCGGCGTGCAGGCTTTGCTGGGCGGGTGGTCCTGCACCACCTGGCCGGCGCGTAGCGGGGCGGAGGCCCTGGACATTGTCCGGGCAGAAGGTCGGCCGGACATCATCATCGCCGACTACCACCTCGACGACGGGGAAATCGGGCTGGACGCGGTGGCCGGGGTGCTGGGTGTGCTGGAGCAGCCGGTGCCGGTCATCGTCGTGACCGCCAACCACTCCGCCGACCTACAGGCCGAGGTCGCCACGCTGGGCTACCATCTCCAGAACAAACCGCTCAAGCCCGCCCATCTGCGTAGCCTGATGGTGCATCTGCTGCGGTAGAGGGAGGAGGTTTGGGTTTTGACGGGAGGCCGGCACTTCAGCTTACGCTGACGGGCTATCGCCCGAACCCATCTGGAGCAAGCTCCAGACCTCCTTGTTTTCTTTAAAGAAACAAAAGGGGTTCGGGGCTTGCCCCGAGCAGGTGCGGGCGGCAGCCCGTCCGCGGCAGCGGAAATTCCTGCCCCTGGCCACACGCAAACGGCATCACGCCGCCCGCACGGACCCCAGCATCTTGGAGGCGTTGAGGACGGCCTGGGTGCGGCTGTTGACCTTGAGTTTGCGCAGGATGGCCGAGACGTGGGCCTTCACCGTGCTCTCGGCGATATCCAGTTCAAAGGCGATGATCTTGTTGGACCGTCCCATGACCAGCATTTCCAGAACCTTGCGCTGCTGCGCGGTCAGGCTGGCGTAGCCGTTGCGGAATTCCTCGCACATGGGGTCGGGGCGGCGGTGCAGGGCCTCGTTGAGGTCGAAGGGCACGAACACCTCGCCCTGGCAGACCATGCGCACGCCGCGTGTCATCTGGTCCTTGGGCATGGATTTGGAAATGAAGCCCGACGCGCCATAGGTCAGGACCTGCTGGACGACCTCGGGCGTGTCTTCGGCCGACACGATGATGATGGGGATGGCCGGCACCTCGTTGCGCAGCGTCATCAGGCCGTTGAAGCCGTTCATACCGGGCATGTTGAGGTCCAGCAGCACGAGATCGGGCGCCGCCACGCGGATCATGGCGTGGGCCTGATCGAACGTGCTGGCTTCCTGAATGGCGTGGCCGGGCATCGAGTCCTCGACCACATGGCGGAGCGCGTCGCGGAATAGCGGATGATCGTCCGCGATCAGCACGGATGCTGTCTCGTCCATCTGATTCCTCCCGTGCGGCCGTCGTTGCGTGCCGCTTATTATTAGCTCTTAGTTTAGGTGCAACTCCGCCTGTGGAACAAGCCGTCTTTGTCTGATCTGGCCCCGAAGGGAAGGGGCGCGGCGCCCCCTCCCGCCCGGACTCGGCCTAGAAGAAGCCGAGGGCCTTGGCGCTGTAGCTGACCAGAAGGTTCTTGGTCTGCTGGTAGTGGTCGAGCATCATCTTGTGGTTTTCGCGGCCGATGCCCGACTGCTTGTATCCGCCGAACGCGGCGTGCGCCGGGTACAGGTGGTAGCAGTTGGTCCACACGCGGCCGGCCTTGATGGCGCGCCCGGCGCGATAGGCGGTGGTGCCGTCGCGGGTCCACAGGCCGGCGCCCAGGCCGAACGAACTGTCGTTGGCGATGGCGATGGCCTCGTCCAGGGTCTTGAACTTGGTTACCGAGATGACCGGGCCGAAGATTTCCTCCTGGAAAATACGCATGGAGTTGTCACCGACAAAGATGGTCGGCTCGACATAGAACCCGTCGTCGAGGTCGCCGCCCAGGTGCGCCCGGCGGCCGCCGGTCAGGCATTTGGCGCCTTCGTCGTTGCCGATGGCGATATAGGACAGGATCTTTTCCATCTGCTCGCTGGAGGCCTGGGCGCCGATCATGGTCGCCGGGTCGAGCGGACTGCCTTGCTTGATCTGCTTCACGCGGGCAACGGCACGGTCCATGAACTCGTCAAAGATGGACTCGTGGACCAGGGCGCGCGATGGGCAGGTACACACTTCGCCCTGGTTCAGGGCGAACATGGCAAAGCCTTCCATGGCCTTGTCGGCGAAGTCGTCATCCTGGGCCAGCACGTCCGGCAGAAAGATGTTGGGCGACTTGCCGCCCAGTTCCAGGGTGACCGGGATCAGGCTTTCGGCGGCATACTGCATGATGAGGCGGCCGGTGCCGGTCTCGCCGGTGAAGGCCACCTTGGCGATGCGCTTGCTCTGCGCCAGCGGCTTTCCGGCCTCGATGCCGAATCCGTTGATGACGTTGAGCACGCCGGGCGGCAGCAGGTCGCCGATCACGTCCATCACCGCCATGATGCCCATGGGGGTCTGCTCGGCCGGCTTCAGGACGACGCAGTTGCCCGCCGCCAGGGCCGGGGCCAGCTTCCAGGCCGCCATCAGGATGGGGAAGTTCCACGGAATGATCTGGCCGACCACGCCCAGGGGTTCGTGGAAGTGATAAGCGACGGTGTCCTCGTCCAACTCGGCCAGCGAACCTTCCTGCGCCCGGATGCAGCCGGCGAAGTAGCGGAAGTGGTCGATGGCCAGCGGGATGTCAGCCGCCTTGGTTTCGCGGATGGGCTTGCCGTTGTCGAGCGTTTCGACCAGGGCGATGTGGTCGAGGTGGGCTTCAAGCCGGTCGGCGATGCGGTTGAGGACGTTGGCGCGCTCGGCCGGCGGGGTGCGGCCCCAGGCATCCTTGGCCTTGTGTGCGGCATCAAGCGCCTTTTCAACGTCTTCGGCGGTGGAGCGGGCCACTTCGCAGATGGGCTGGCCGTTTACCGGGCTGATGTTCACGAAGTAGTTGCCCTTTACAGGCGCAACCCATTCGCCACCGATATAGTTGTCATAGCGGCTGCGCAGAGCAATCGTTGCCCGAAGTTGGTCCATCGCTTGGGAAAGCATGTTTCGCTCCATCCTGTTGTTCATCTTGGCTGACGAGACAGCCTATGAATTTATTCATGGGCGAGGGAATAGGACCTTAGTTGGATGGTCGGTTATTCCAGTGGAAGGGGCGTCGCCTGGATCAGGGGCGGAATGTCGCCGAACCAGTCGTCGGTCCCTCCGGGGAACCAGACCACGGCGGGATGGCCCCACGCGACCGCCCGCTTGGCCGCGTTCCAGGACATCCAGCAGTCGGCCCGGCAGAAGAACACCAGGGGCCGTTCGGGCCGTTCGGCGGTCAGGCGGGCGAGGTGGGCGCGGAACCACGCTTCCAGGCGCGCATCGAGCACACCCAGGCCGACGTTGGGCAGCCAGTCGGCTCCGGCGATGGTTTCGTGCGGCACCTTGACCACCCAGCGGTCCTTGAGCGGCCCGACCCGGCCAAGGGTCAGCGGCGTGACGTCGATCAACGCCGCGCCCGCC
>LAEA01000270.1 GCA_000961745.1 Rhodospirillaceae bacterium BRH_c57
GGCCAGCCGCCCTTCGATGCGGGCGGCGGTGGTCGCGCGGGCGGCGCTGTCGTCGCGGCGCGGATCGGTCTTGATGTATTCCGGCCGCACCATGTCATCGGGCCACGGCTGCCAGCGCACCGCGCCAGGGCCGACCGCCTGACCAGGATCGATATCGGTCGCCGCCACCAGCACCATCAGGCCGGTGGCCGGCATCGGCTCGCCCAGGTCGGACGACACCATGGTGCGCGGCCCCGACATCATGCGGTTGGCGAAGAAGGCGGCTCCACCGGCAGCCAGGATGGCCACGGCAACCAGCGCGAAAATGGCACCTCGCATCTTTACCCCCCGGCCAGCAGCGCAGGCCGGAGCCCACGGTGCGGCCTTGTTCAGGAAACCGCCTGCCCCACGATCAGGGGCAGAACGATGAAATGGGCCACCACGCCGACCGCGATTGCCACGCCATACGGCATCCCGTGACGCCCCGAGACCAAGCGTTCCAGGCCGGCGTTGGCCTGCATCACGCGGGCCGGCAACAGGCGTCCGGCCAGCAGCGCCAGGGCCAGCAGGCCGCCGAAGCAGGCTATGAGCAACACAAGGTCGGCCAAGCCGCCAAAGCCGCTCCACAGGGCCGAGGCGCTCATCAACTTGACGTCGCCGCCGCCGAACACGTTGAAGTGGAACAACACCAGCCCCAAGACGAAGACCACCACAGCGGCCCCGATGTGCCCCGGCAGGTCGGCCGGTGCGCGGTACCCGGCCACCATCGCCACCGCAAAAGCGGCGAGGATCCCGAGTGAAATCCAGTTGGGAATGGTGAAGGAGGCGACGTCACGAACACCTCCGACCATCGCAAGGACCGCGAAGGTGACGACGCAAAGCCCTTGGATGACGACCGGGGCCGTTGGGGCATCGCCGCCGAACAAGACTGGCAGCACCGCATCCTCCCCCGCTCTGTACCCGGCCGATTGGCGCCCCGGACACTGCCAGGGCGCCTGGCCGTGACCCCCGTTACAGGGCGGCGCTCACTTCGCCGAACTTGGCCACCAGGTCGGTGCCGATCAGGCTGACCGCGCCGATGATGACGACGGCGATCAGGGCGGCGATCAGGCCGTATTCGATGGCGGTGGCACCGGACTCGTTGGAGCGGATCGCCTTGAGGGTCTGGATCATCTTGGTCATTGTCTTGTCCTCCAATGAGAAACGCGTTCTCGGTGTCGATCAGGGCGCGGACCGCTTTCGCATTGGGCCGACCACCCTGGGGAGCCAGGGCCTCAGGCCCGGATCAAATGCGCTTTAAAACGTTTCTAACCGTTTGAAGCGCCTTGTTTTCCGGGGGGCCTCGGACCCCCCTCATCCCTATGCACCGAGTATATCCAAACGATGTAAAAATCGTTTGTGTGCGGGGTTGTAACATTGTAATAAATTTGTGCTATTTCGTGAAATGGTTAAGGCTAGTTTAAAATTTCTCTTCACAATATGTGATGCGCGTCACACCCCCCGTGATCGTTCGCACACCATCAGTGACGATGCGCACAAAACCACGAGGTACTTATCTTGGGGACTCCCGTTCCGCGCCGTCGAGTCGTCGTTCTGGATGGCGACTTGACCCGGCGAAAAGACCTGATCGACACCCTGAGCCGCGACGGTCACGAGGTGATGGCGGCCGAAACCGCCACCGCCCTGCACCGTATTCTAAGCGAGCGGCCGGTTGACGCGGTGGTCCTTGACATGAGCCCGCCGGATGACAACGGTCTTGCCATCCTGCGCACCCTGCGGGCGGCGTCGCCGGTCGGGCTGATCGCGCTGTCGCACCACGACGACACGTTCGACCGCGTGATCGCGCTGGAGATGGGGGCCGACCATTACATGGTCCACCCGGTGGACCCGCGCGACCTGGCCGTGCGCCTGCGCAACCTGTTATGGCGGTGCGGCGGCAGCGGCAGCGCGTCCGGCCTCGGATCAACCGCCGGGGGGATGGCCAAGACTCAGTTCCGGTTCGGAGAATGGCTGTTCGACGTCCCCAAGCGCGTGCTGCGCTCGGCCGACAACGGCACCAGCACCCTGACCCGTCAGGAAACGGCGGTACTCCAGGCCCTGGTGTCACACCCTGGCAAGGTGCTCAGCCGTGACCAGTTGATGGACGCCGTGAACCGCGAGTGGAACCCCACCGACCGCACCATCGACGTCCTGATCGGCCGCCTGCGCCGCAAGATCGAACCCGACCCGGCCAAACCGGAATTGATCGTCACCATTTACGGTGAGGGATACCTGTTCACCGGAGCGGTGCTATAGAGGACGGCCCATGGCCCTCAAGAAACGGGTGGGATCCGGCCCACCCAAAACCCTTATTTCGGAAGCGGGTGGGGGAATACCCCACCCAATCGAGTGCCACCCTTCCCGCCTCCCTGGATGGGATTGCCCCCACCCTTAATAGTTTCACCCACCCCTCCGCAGGGTGTTCCGACGCTATCGGGGTTCAGGCAAAACAGTGTAACACGGCGGCCGGTTTGTGGCTGAGGCGCCCTGCACCCGCCAGATCAACAAAGAAACGTCCAAGCGGAGTACCAAAAAGATGGACCAGTCTAACCGCTATGCCAATCTTTCCCTGCGGGAAGAGGACCTGATCGCCGGCGGCAAGCATGTGCTGTGCGCCTATATCATGAAGCCCAAGGCGGGCTACGGATATCTGGAATCCGCCGCGCATTTCGCCGCCGAAAGCTCGACCGGCACCAACGTCGAGGTCTGCACCACCGACGACTTCACCCGCGGCGTCGATGCTCTTGTCTATGAAATCGACGAAGCCAACGAGCTGATGAAGATCGCCTATCCGGTCGATCTGTTCGACCGCAACATCATCGACGGCCGCGCCATGCTGGCCTCGTTCCTGACCCTGGCCATCGGCAACAACCAGGGCATGGGCGACATCGAATACGCCAAGATACACGATGTCTATTTTCCGCCCTGCTATCTGCGCCTGTTCGACGGCCCGGCCATGAACATCGTGGACATGTGGCGCGTTCTGGAGCGTCCGCTGGTAGACGGCGGCATGGTCGTCGGCACCATCATCAAGCCGAAGCTGGGCCTGCGCCCCGAGCCGTTCGCGGCGGCCTGCTACCAGTTCTGGCTGGGCGGCGACTTCATCAAGAACGACGAGCCGCAGGGCAACCAGGTGTTCGCTCCGCTGCGCACCATCATGCCGATGATCGCCGACTCCATGCGCCGCGCGCAGGACGAAACCGGCCAGGCCAAGCTGTTCTCGGCCAACATCACCGCCGACGATCCGGCGGAAATGTATGCCCGCGGCGAGTTCATCCTGGAAACCTTTGGTGAGTTCGCCGACCACGTCGCGTTCCTGGTCGATGGCTACGTTGCCGGGCCGACCGCCGTGACCGCCTGCCGCCGCCGCTTCCCGCAGCAGTTCCTGCACTACCACCGTGCCGGCCACGGCGCCGTGACCAGCCCGCAGTCCAAGCGCGGCTACACCGCCTTCGTGCACTGCAAGATGAGCCGCCTGTCGGGCGCCTCGGGCATCCACACCGGAACCATGGGCTACGGCAAGATGGAAGGTGACGCCGACGACAAGGCCATCGCCTACATGCTGGAGCAGGACGACGCTCAGGGCCCCTACTTCCGCCAGACATGGCAGGGCATGAAGGCGACCACGCCGATCATTTCCGGTGGCATGAACGCCCTGCGCCTGCCCGGCTTCTTTGACAACCTGGGCCACTCCAACGTCATCCAGACGTCAGGCGGCGGTGCCTTCGGCCACAAGGACGGCGGTGCGGCCGGTGCCAAGTCGCTGCGTCAGGCGAGCCTCGCCTGGCAGCAGGGCGTCGATCTGCTGGACTACGCCAAGGAGCACCCGGAACTCGCCGGGGCCTTTGAATCCTTCCCCAAGGATGCCGACGCGCTGTACCCCAACTGGCGCGAAAAGCTCAAGACCGTGGCCGCCTAACAGCGGTCCTACGGGGGGGAGGCCGCCCAGCCATCGCGCTTGGGGGAGCGCATGGCCGGGCGGCCGATCCCGTTTCCTGCTTTCGGTTTTCATAACGCACCGCCCTCCTCGCGATAAAAAGGGGCGGGCCCAAGGGAGGGTCGAATATGTCGATCAGACACCCCATCATTGCCGTGACCGGGTCCTCGGGCGCCGGCACCAGCACGGTCAAGGAAGCGTTTTCGCATATGTTCCGCCGCGAGGGCCTGAACCCCGCGATCATCGAGGGCGACAGCTTCCACCGTTACGACCGCGCCGAGATGAAGAAAAAGGTCGCCGAGGCCGAAAAGGAAAACTGCCGCGAGTTCAGCCATTTCGGTCCGCAGGCCAACCTTTTCCCGGCGCTTGAGAACCTGTTCAAGACCTATGGCGAGACCGGCCGCGGCCAGCGCCGCCTGTACCTGCACAACGAGGCCGAGGCCCAGCCCTACGCCGCGCTCGGCCTTCAGCCGGGGCAGTTCACGCCGTGGGAAGACATGCCCCAGGCCACCGACCTGCTGTTCTACGAAGGCCTGCACGGCTGCGTGGTGTCCGAGCCCGAACAGGAAGAGCAGTACAACGTCGCCCAGCACGTTGACCTGCGCATCGGCGTGGTCCCGGTCATCAACCTGGAATGGATCCAGAAGATCCACCGCGACACCAGTCAGCGCGGCTATTCGGAAAAGGCCGTGATGGACACCATCATGCGCCGCATGCACGACTACGTGCATCACATCCTGCCGCAGTTCAAGCTGACCGACATCAACTTCCAGCGCGTGCCGGTGGTCGATACGTCCGACCCCATCATTGCCCGCGACATTCCGTCGCCCGATGAAAGCCTGGTGGTCATCCGCTTCCGCAAGCCCGACCGCTTTGGGGTGGACTACCCGTACCTGTTGCAGATGATCCCCGGCTCCTTCATGTCCCGCCGCAACACCATCGTGGTGCCGGGCGGCAAGATGGGGTTTGCCATGGAGCTTATCCTGACCCCCATCCTGCGCCGCATCATGGACCAGAAGGCCAAGGCGGCCGAAAAGGAGCTGGCGTCGGTCTGACGGCCTCCGCGACAGCGCACTGACGCCCCAGGCCGGGAAAACAAAGCCGGGGACTATCCTCTCCCTGCCCTCCCCCTCGCGTTTCAGCGCGAGGGGGTTTTTGTTGGCACGCGTTCAGGTAACCAATTGTAAACCTGGCAGCATCGGGGGACGTGACGGGTTGCGGTTCCGGCCATTGGGGAACACTCTCGGGGCCTTGCCCATCCCTGGAGTATCCCCCTGGAGTGCCCGATGCAGGCCCATCTGTCTTCCGCCCTTGATGAAACCATGCTGCTGAGCCGGGTGTCCGGCAACCGGAGCCTGGCGGTCGGCCTGCTGCGTGAATTCTATGTCACCCATGCCGACGTCGTTCACCGCATCCGTGCCGCCATCGGGGCGCGGGCCGACGACGACGCGTTCCGGCTCCTGCACCGCACCGCCGGCACCGCCGCCAACCTGGGGCTCGCCCAACTTGCCGCCGTCGCCGCGCGGGCCGAGCGGGTGATCCAT
>LAEA01000269.1 GCA_000961745.1 Rhodospirillaceae bacterium BRH_c57
GCGGAACTTCGGGTGGGGCCGGCGGGGCCGGCGGAACCTCGGGCGGAACCTCCGGCGGCGGGGCTGGTGGCGGGGCCGGCGCGACAACCGCCAGCGTCACCGTCAGGCTGGACGTGCCTTCGGCAGTCGAGAACGCGGTGGTGCCGCCGTTGGTGGTGACGTCGGTGGTGTCACCGGCCGCGCCCGAACTCTGGTCCCACGCCCGATAGGTGAGGGTTGGCGTCTCGGCGGCCACGCCATCAGGGATGTAGCGCACCTGATGGGTGGACCCCAACAGCAGGGCGCCATTGCCCGACACCGCCGGGAAGGCGGTCCAGGTCGTGCCATCGGTCGAGTACTGCCACGTCCCATTGCCGGTCTGCGCGGTGATGGCGATACCGGACAGGCCGCCAGTATCAACCTCGGTACTGCCCAGGAAGGTCGAGACCGTCGTCGTGATCGTGGTGTTCTGGTCGGTCGTTCCGATGGCGCCAGGGGTTCCGATCAGTGGCGCGTCGTTGACCGGCGTCACCGGCTGCTGGAACTCCAGGCTGTTGCTGGAAAATGCCGTCCGGCCGCCATTGGTCGAGGTATCGGCCCGGTCGCCCGCTGCCCCGGTGGACTGGTCCCAGGCACGGTAGGCCAGCGTCGCGGTGCCACCGTTCTGTCCGTCAGGCACATACCGGATCTGGTCGGTGGAGCGCAGCAGCAGGGCAGCCCCTCCGCTGACCGACCCGACCGCCGTCCAGGTTGTTCCGCCGTCGATGCTATAGGCCCAACTGCCGACACCGGCCGACCCGGTGATGGCGATGCCACTGGCGGGGCCGTCGCCATCGGTCACGGCCAGAAAACCAGAAACCGTGTAGGCAATCGGCGCATCGTCTTCGGTGACCGTGGTCCCGGTCGGGTTGGCGCCGGTCAGCGTGGGGGCGTCGTTGAGGTCGGTGACGCCCAGGCTGGCCGTCCCGGTGTTGGTGGAGAACGCCGTGGTGGTGCCATTGACCGTCGCGTCGGCGGTATCCCCGGCAGTGCCCGAGGTCTGATCCCAGGCCCGGAAGGTCAGGGAGGCCGTTTCAATCGTCGTGCCGTCGGGCGTGTAGCGCACATGGTCGGTCGAGCGCAACAGCAGGGCGGCATTGACCGAAACCGCCGGGAAAGTGGTCCAGGTGGTGCCGTCGAGTGAATACGCCCACGTCCCGGCACCGGTCGTTGCGGTCACTGCCAGCCCGGCCACCGCCGAGGCATCAACGTCGCTGCTGCCGAGGAAGGTGGACACCACGGCCGACCGTGCCGTTTCGATGTCGGTCGAGGTCAGCGTCGGGGTGGTATCGGTGACGCTGGGCGCGTCATTGGCGCTGCTCACCACGATGGAGGCACCGGCGGTGTTGGTGGAGAACGCCGTGGTACCGCCGGCCGTGGTGGTATCGACGGTGGCCCCGGCGCTGCCCGAGGTCTGGTCCCAGGCGCGCACGGTCAGGGTTGCTGTCTCGCCGTTGTTGCCATCGGGGACATAGCGCACCTGATCGGTCGAGCCCAGCAACAAGGCGCTGCCCGCCGCGACCGCCGGGAAAGCCGTCCAGGTGGCACCGGCGTTGGTGGAGTACTGCCAGGTGCCATTGCCCGTCGTGGCGGTGATCGCCACACCCGACGCCGCCCCGCTATCCCCATCGGCGTGCCCGATTCCAGTCAGGATGGCCGCTATCGCCGTGCCGCCGCTGGTGGCGTCTTCGGTGGTGCCGGTCAGGGTGTGGGTGGCATCCTGGGTCACCGTGGGGGCCGCGTTCACGCCGCTGACGGTCAGGGTCATCGTGGCCGCCGCACTGTCGGCGGTGCCGTCGTTGGTGCGGTAGGTGAAGGTCACATCGCGCGTCGCGCCGGGGGCGAGATCGCTGAAATCAGCGCCCGGATCGAAGCTGTAGGTGCCGTTGGCGTTGACCACGACGCTGCCCTCCGCCGGGGCATCAACCAGGGCATAGGTAAAGGTCTGGCTGTCGGGATCCGTGGGCGTCGGCAAGGTGCCGTTCAGCACCGCGTTCTCGGTCGTCGTCCCGGTGCCGACGTTGGCTGTCGGGGCTTGGTTGGTGCCCGCCACGGTGATGGTTCCGGCCAGGGCGATCGGCTTGGCCTCGGCCCCAGCCCCGCCGTCGTTCAAGGTCACGGTAGCGGCACGGCTGGTGGCCGCACCAAAGTTGGTGGGGTTCTGCCCGGTGTTCTCGAACCGCAACTGCGCGATCAAATCCTGCACGCGAGCGTGGGTGGCGTCGGCATTCAGGGCGATGGTCAGGGCGCGGCCCGTTCCATCATCGGTGCCGTCGATGGTGCCGATCTCGGTCCCGCCGTGACGCACCGAACTGCCATCCAGGGTGATGTTCCCGCCCGCCAGCACGGACAGCACATCGCCGGTGGCATAGGCCCCGAGCGAGGCTTGCAGCGTGCCGCCGGTGAAGGTGGTGTTGTCCACCTGGGTCACGGTGGCGCCGCCGGGCATCAGGGCCACCGCGCCACCGCCCTCGGTAAAGGTGTTGCCGGCTACGGTGCCGGTGAAGCCTTCGGCGTCGTTGAACCCGGTGATGGTCAGGGTGCCGGTCAGGGCGGCGCTGGTCATGCCGGCGTTCTGGTCCTGGAACACCGCCGACACGGCGCGTGTGGGCGCGGCCCCCAGATTGGTCGGGTTGTCGTTGGCGTAGATGCTGAACGTGACAAGGTTGAACAGGCCGTTCACATGGGCCTGGGTGGCGGCTGCGGTGAACGTGAGGACCATGGGCGCCGCCGAACCGCCCGACAAGGTGGCAACCTGGACGCCGCCGATGGTGATTGCGCCGGTGCCCGACGTGAAAACCATGGCTTCGCCGCCGACGGTGCCGGTCGGAGCCATGGAAATCTGGTCGCCGGTGCCGTAGGCGCCCAGGGATACGGTCAGCTTGGCGCCGTCGAAGCCGCTCTCGTAAGATGTCACCGACGCCCCGGAGAACAGCCAGACCGTGGAGCCCGCCCACGCCCCAACGGCCGACGTGTCGGCCTCGGCCCACGCGCTTGCCCCGGCGGTCCCGGCCAGGGTTGGGGTGGAGTCGGTGACGGTCACCGTCAGCGCCTCGTCATACGTGTTCCCGGCCGAATCCGTCACCCGCACCCGGATAGTGTAGGTCGCTGCCGTCAGGGTGCCGGTGGTACGCAGGGCGTCGCCGTTGATGTTGAAGGATGCGTTGTTTGTGTCCCCCGTTCCGGCCACCAGCGCATAGGTGAAAGTGTCGCCCGACGTGGCATCGGTGGC
Source organism: Rhodospirillaceae bacterium BRH_c57 (assembly GCA_000961745.1). Lineage (GTDB taxonomy): Bacteria > Pseudomonadota > Alphaproteobacteria > Rhodospirillales > Rhodospirillaceae > Cauispirillum. The sequence goes on from LAEA01000269.1 coordinate 3,251, forward strand.
CGACAGGGTGCCCACCGTGACGTTCGCCCCGGTGTTCAAGTCCCGGATCTGGAGCGTGTTGGGCGCGATGTCGGTCGGGCTGTTGGCGTTGATGGCGTCGCCGCCCTGGGAAACGGCGGTGGTATAGGCGGTGTTCTCGTTGCCCGCCGCGTCGCGCAGCACCAGCGATACCGGAATGTCGGCCCCGGCGGCGACATCCGTCCCGGCCTCGGTCACGGTGAACTGGGCGGTGTAGGTGGTGGCGTTGGTCTTGGTCAGAGTGTTCAGCGCAAACCCGCCGATCGTCCCCGACACCAGCGTATAGGCATCGGCGTCCGAGGCCACGGTGATGGTCGCCGTCACCACGTCGCCCACCTTCATGGTGGCGACGGGCACGGTAACGGCGGTGATCGTGGGCGGGGTGTTGTCGAGGCTGTAGGTCTGACCGGCCGAATACGCGCCGTCGCCCGCCCCGGAGGTGCCGACGCCGCCCAGTAGCGCGCCGGATGCGAGAGCGATGGAATCGTCGTCCACCACAGTCAGGCCGACGGTGCCGGTGTAGGACGCAAGGTCGCCGCCCGACACGGTGACACGGTACAAGGTGCCGCTGACCGCCTCGACGTTGGCCACGGTGGCGGTGGTGCCGGTGACGGCGAAGTCCGTTGCATCAACGCCGGTGACGGTGCCGCTGAAGGTGACATCGAACTGCACCGAATCGGCATTGGTCAGGGCGCTCGCCCCGCTGGTACGCACGATGCTGCTGACGGTCGGCCCGGCGTTGACGGTGAAGTTCAGGGTTTCACTGTCCGTGCCGCTGTTTCCATCATCGGTCGCCACGGTGACCGAGGCCGCGCCGGTATGGTTGGCAGTGGGCGTAAAGGTCAGGCTGGCCAGGGCGGTGTTGGCGTCGGCAATCGACCCGGAGAACGAAATACTCCCCGACCCGTTACCGGTCAGCCCGGTGAGGCCGGTGGTGGTGCCAAGGGTCGCCGTGCCGCCGACCGCCGTGATGGTGACAGTCTGAGAATGACCATCCGTGTCGGCAATAACGAAGTCGCCGATATCGACGCTGGTGGAATCTTCATGCACATCGGTCGGAACGCTGGGGACGGTGATGGTGGGGGCAGCGTTGGGGGGCGCTGGAGCCCTGATGTCCGTGACGCTGATATTATCGAACAGAGGCGAGATGTTGCCAGGAGACGCGAATGACACGCGGAAGCCGTAAATGTCGTTGAAGTCGGCATTGCCTGCGGTTGATGTGGCGGAAATGTAAACCCCTGTCGAACCAAGCGTCGTGGTGACGGCGTTCCCGGTGAGGTTCCCGTTGACGTCCAGGGCCTGAACGTACATGTCCGTAGCGATGGAGCCCCGGACGCGGAAGGTTGACAGATCAAACGTAAACGACCCGCCATTCGACAAGAAATCGATTGTCGAATCGTACCCCCCGAGCCGGAAGGCCTTATCATCGCCATCACCCCATCCTGAGGTGTTGTAACCCCGAAGGTAAAACGTCGCCGTACTATCGTTTGACCGGGCCACAACATCCCAGCCGCTGCCCAGGACATTGGATGCAGTTAGGGTCGCCGGAGTCGTATATCCCGACGCAAGCGTGGCAATATACGAACCGTCCGCCGCCGCAAAGTCCGTGCTTTCCACGGCGAAAACAAGAAGCCCTTCATAGTCGCCCACATCCACGGCGGCCGCCTCGATCTCTCCCGACTGCCGTTCGAGATCCCAGTCTCCGGCCTGGGCCGCCGCCCCCGTTGCATCATCGGAAGCCGCCACGTCGGCACCCGTGAGACGGCCTATTGCATCGACAAGAATCTGCCCGGCCTCCCCCTTGCCGACCTGACAGCCGTACAAGAGGATGTCGCCGGTTTCCGTCAGGCTGCCGCCGATACGGGCCAGAGTCGCCGCATGGGTATCAACAGTGTCGGCGTTCAAAACAGCCGTACCGATCCGCTGCTCCGCCGGGGTACCGTGCGACAGGATGTGGATGGCGTCCACGCCCTCCCGGCCCTCCAGGGTGGCGGCGATCTGCTGAAGTCCGTCACGGGCCGGGTCCAGAACGACAACCTCCCGGCCCTCACCCGCCGCGCCATCAACAAGAGCCTGATATCCGGGAACCCCGCCATCAATGAACACAACCTCCGTCCGCGCGGTCGGGGCCTCCGTCGTCAACGCCGCCACCAGATCAGGGGCCAGGCCGCTTTCATGGGTCTCCGCCGGCTCCGGGGCCGCTTCGGGGGCCGGCTGCGCGGCGTCCGCGCCTTCCACCACCGTTGCGATCAGCGCGGCGTCCAGCATGACGCGCTGTTCCAGCGCGTGTGCCAAGGGGTCCACCGGCAAGGCCGACGCCGCTCCGTCTTCCTGGCGACGAGCGGCGGGGGGGCGTTTGGACGAACGCATGGCGCAATCTCCCGGTCTACGGTTCCGCGGCATCCGCGCGATTTTGATCTGGTCCTGCCCGAATGGGGCGAACCACACGTCCGCCACGTTTCCATAAAAACGGCAGTTCATGCTCGCATAAGGTAGCACCACCCAGCATACAACCACAGGGTAATCTTTCAGGATCTGTCCGCCCAGACAAGACGCACCCATTTTCCGAGAACGCCTGAATCGATACACTTTTTGGCATTAATTCACTCGTTTTAAAGGAAAAAAATGACACTGTACGAATGGAATCGCAAACGAGGCACAACCTCTGTTTACATTTGTTTGCATTGCAGGACTCTGACCATTCGGTCATTCTGCGGACGGCCACGCTTTTTACGATGGGAAATCCTATGACGCAACGTAGCCCAGACTCGACGAGTCATCGCCTCCCCCAGGACGTGGCGACACTGGCCATGGACGATTTTGCTCCCCTGTTCGGTGAGACGTTCGAAGCCATCGGCGTGGACAATGCCGCGGTGCCGCTCGTCCTTGAAAACGGTAAGGAACACCCGGACCTGACTCTGCCCAACGCCCCGCGAAAAGCCTTCAGCCTGAGATTCAGCGGCCCCCTGGATGGCCCGTGCCTGGACAGTGCCGGACCCTACATCCTGCGTCATGCCACAGCCGGCGCCCTACCGCCGTTATCCATGACCCGTGTCGTACCCCCCCCCGGAAGCCAACCCGCGGCCTACTATCAAATCGTGTTCAATTAGGTTAGACCCCGGTTAATGTGCGTGCACATAATGAAACGCACTGCCATAGACTGTAAAAACTAATTCAAAGATCTTATTTTTGACTTTACTCTTATCAGACGCAGAGACACACTAATGCGTGTCACAAAATAAGTGCCACAACCAGGGCCTCCGCGTCAGACGCGGTGTCGGAGCTCAATCTTCAGGGGGTCACTCAATGGACTACTTTATGGGTATGATCGGTGTTTTCGGGTTCTACTGGGCGCCCGAGTACTTCTCGACGTGCCAAGGACAAATTCTCACCGTAAACCAGTATCAGGCCTTGTACACGCTGCTGGGCGGCACGTATGGCGGAAGCCCACCGACCACCTTCGGTTTGCCCAATCTTCAGGGCCGCACGGTCATCGGCCAGGGCATCCTGGCGGAACCCTCTGGAACACATCAGTACCAGATGGGGCAGTTCAGCGGTGCCACTCAGACCGCCTTGAGCACCGCGCAGATGCCGGCGCACATCCATACCGCGACCATCTCGGGGGGCGGCGCGGGGACTGCGGCGAACGTGCATGTCTCAACGTCACCAGGGACAAAGACCACGCCGGCCCCCGGGGACTATCTGGGTGCGGTCAATAATGCCAACCCGGACCCCGTTTCGCTTTATGTGGATCAAGCCAGCCCCGGCACCACGGTCGCCCTGGGCGGCGTGACCGGCGGCGGCGGCAGTGGCGGCACCATCACGATCAATCCCGCTGGCAACAGTGGAGCGTTCAGCCTGATGCAGCCGTACATGGTGATGAACCCGTGCATCTGTGTCCAGGGTTTGTATCCGATTCGTCCATCATAAGCTGGCTCCCCCTCCCGCCCGCGCGCTCAAGGGGGCGCTTGGCATCAGGAGGCATTGCGGGAGAGGCAAAGAGGGGGGCGGCCGAAAGGTCCGCCCCCTTTTTCCTTGGCATGAGCCACCCCTCAGACGGCTGCCGTCGGAACCACCACCGGACCGGGCACGGCGGGCGTGCCGGGTGTCCACACCATCAATTCAGCGATCTCCGTTGCACTGACCACCTGGAAGCCCAGCAGAACCAAGGTCGTCCGAAGCTGCGGATTGGTGCACAGGGGCATACACACCAACGTCCCGCGCATGGCGCTCGCAGCCTGTTGCAGGGAACCGATCACGGCCGTTCCCAGGCCTTGGTTGCGCAGCGCCGGAATAAAGGTCAGATCGACGATGCGCATCCCGTCGGGCTCGGGTGCCACGGCCAAACGGCCGACCGAATCGCCGAGTTTCTCCAGAACGAACTCGATGCCGTTGGGGTGGTTGGTGCCGGTGCCGACCTCACGCGCCCGCTCCTGCATGTCCAGGACACTGTTGAACAGGTCGGGGTCCAGGTTCAACGCCTCCAGATCGGTGCGTGAACTGCGGTATAGCTTCTTGAAGAACGCGCGATCCCCCGACCGCGCAGGCCGCACCGAAATGCCATTGGGCAGGTTGCGAAACCCCTGGAGCATGGTGAATTCCCCCCGATAAATGTCGTGAAACATCCTATCGGGACGCGCCCTGCCTCACAACATCCTTGGCGCTAGTCCGTACCCGGATTTCCCCGCAACCCCTTGATGGCGCCGCGTTGCTTCTTGGCGTCCAGGCGGCGGGTCTTGGATCCCTTGGTGGGCTTGGTCGGGCGGCGGGTGCGGGGGCGGTGGGCGGCGTCGCGGACAAGGTCCACCAAGCGTTCCTGCGCATCCTCGCGGTTGCGCTCCTGGGACCTGTAGCGGTCGGCCATGATGATGATGATACCGTCATTGGTCAGCCGCGACCCGGCCAGACGCTCCAGCCGGGCACGCACATCCTCGGGCAGATTGGGCGAGCGGCGGGCGTCGAACCGCAACTGCACGGCCGTGGACACCTTGTTGACGTTCTGCCCACCCGGCCCGGAGGACCGAACGAAGGTTTCCTCCAGTTCGTCCTCATCCAGGAAAATGGTCGGGGTTACGCGAATCGTGCCCATGGCGTCCTCGGGGTGCGGGGCGCCCAGGCCGCCATCAGCGGCGTCCGCGCCCCCGGATCATGCGCCACACGGCGCGCAGCACCATCAGGTTCCGCATCATTCTGAACATTGGTCCAGTCCACTCAGTCGCCAGATGAACACCAACGGCGACCGAGAGACTTGGTTCCCCGGTCAGGCCGCCGGAGCGGCGGGCGGCAGATCGATATCCAGGATGCTCATCTGCAACTGGTAGCTGACCTCGCCGTCTTCCTCGTCGCGATACAGCACGCCGATGAACTCGTCACCGACCATGACCTCGACCGGCTGGTTGGCGCGCTTGGGCGCAACCACCGTCAGGCGGTCGTTGCCAAAGGTGCGGCGGAGGTAGTCCTGCACGCGGGCGATTTCGTTACGGTTCATGACGACACGATCCTTCCGGATGCCAAAAACCCTGCCGAGCCGCCCCGACAGGGTCTGCAATTGAACAAGCGCCCAAGCTAGGCCAGCCAGCCGCCCACGTCAACCAACCGACGATCCGGGGGACGCAGGGCGCTTGAGACTCGACCCTCGGTCTCGGCAGAACATATCCAATTGGTGCGGTTCCGGGTGTTCTCATGCAAAAACGGGGTTATCTGGATGACAGCTAATGGGGCAGGTGTAGGGTTTGGCCGCATCAGGCAGAGGCAGGGCGGGCCTGCTGGAGACGGGGCCACTTAAAGATGGGGCCGAACAAATAACCCACCCGGACCATTACGGAACGCGCGTCCCGCGCGCTGTCGCGGCCCTTGCTGTTCTGCTGCTCGCATCCTTCCAGCCGGCTCGCGCAGCCGATGACACGTTCAACCCTGCCGTGGCCTACAGCTTCGCCGGCAAGAACAACAGTGCCTTCAACCAGTCGGCCGCCCTCGGCATCGCCCGTTTCGTGGACCACGACGGCGTCGAAATCACCGAGTTCAACACCAACATGGCCATGACGGCGGCCACCGGCGCCATGGAGCGTGGCGTGGAAGCGTTGCTGGAGCAGGGCGCCAATGTCGTCTTTGCCGCCGCCGGCTCGACCGGGGCGGGCATCTTCGACGCGGCGGTTGACCATGGCACGCTAGCCATCGGCGTTGACACCAACGAGAACGGCGCCCGGCCCGGCCACATCCTGATGTCCATGCTCAAGCGCGTCGACATCGCCGTCTATCGGTCCCTGGTCCATGCCCAGCGCGGCGAATGGAAGCCCGGCATCAAGACCCTGGGACTGGCCGCCCTCGGCGTCGATGCGGCGACCCTGGAGGGTCTTATCGAGGCCCGCCGCGTACTGGACGGCAACCTGAACACGCTCGGCATGGCCGTCAGCCGCATGATCGAGGCGCAAAAGTCCCTGTCCACGGCCACCTCCGACGCCGCCGGCCTGTGCTCAACCGTGCTGGCGCCGCCGCAACCCGGCAACAGTGACTGGGTGATGGCGGTCAATCGTGCCTGCCGCAACCTGCTGTCCGGAATGGCCTTTGTCGAACCCGCCCTGGTCAACCAGGCGCGCAAGCAGGTAAGCCTGGATATCGCCGCCGCCGACGCTGCGGGGGTTATGCCCCTGCCGGACCGCGCGGCGCCGTATCAGGACCTGCGGGACATGGCCGTTGGCGTCAACCCGCTGCTGACCCGCCGTCTGAACGAGTTGTCGCTGCCCAGGCCAAGGGCGCGTTCCTGGCCAACATGAGCCACGAAATCCGCACGCCCATGAACGCCATCCTGGGCATGGGACACTTGCTGGCCCGCACGCCCCTGACCGAGCAGCAGCAGGACTACCAGCAGAAAATAAGCGTGGCGGCTGAAAACCTGCTCGGCATCATCAATGATATCCTCGATTTCTCCAAGATCGAGGCCAACCGCCTGGACCTGGAGAGGGCCGCGTTCGACCTCGACACCGTGCTGTCCAACATGGCCGCCCTTCTGGCCCACCGGGCCGAGGAACGCGGTGTCGAGTTCCTGCTGGCCCGGCGACCGTCGATCCCTGGCTGCCTGGTCGGCGATGCCCTGCGCCTGGGCCAGATCCTCATAAACCTCGCCAGCAACGCCATCAAGTTCACGGAAAGCGGCGAGGTCGTGGTCGGGGTCAACATGATGGCCGAAGACGCCGACAGTCTGGTCCTGCGGTTCTCCGTCCAGGACAGCGGCATCGGCATGACGGCCGAGCAACTGAGCCGCCTGTTCCAGCCGTTCTCGCAGGCGGACGTTTCGACCACGCGCCGGTACGGGGGCACCGGTCTGGGTCTCGCCATCTGCAAGCGGTTGGTCGAGTTGATGGACGGTGAGATCGGCGCCGTCAGCACGCCCGGCAAGGGCTCCACGTTCCACTTCACCGCCCGCTTCGGCAAGGGCACCGGACAGGGTGACGCCCCCCCCCGTGGCTCCGGCCATCAACGGCCACCGCCGCCGGGTTCTGGTGGTCGATGACAACGAGACGGCGCGTCTGATCCTGCGTGACCTGCTGACCGACTTCAACCTGGATGTCCACCCGGTGGACTCGGGCGAGGGCGCCCTGGCCGATCTGCGCCGGGCCGCCGAGCACGGCGAGCCGCCCTACAATCTGGTCCTCATGGACTGGCAGATGCCGGGCATGGACGGTGTGGAGGCCGTGCGCCGCATCCTCGACGAGATGTTGCGCGACCGCTACGACATCGCCGTCGCCCTCAACGGCGAGGCGGTCCTCAAGCGCGCCGTTGCCACCCCGCCCGACCTTATCCTGCTCGACATCGAAATGCCGGACATGGATGGTTACGAAGTGGTCCGCCGGCTGTCCGAGAACGAGGCCACGCAGGGCATCCCGGTGATCTTCGTGACGTCGCGCGATGACGAGGAGGACGAGCGCCGGGGGCTGGAACGCGAATGGTCCCGCGCCCAGCGGACCAGCGGCGAAATCGCCCTGCTGCTCATGGATATCGACCATTTCAAGGCATACAACGACAACTATGGGCATACGGCCGGCGACGAATGCCTGAAGCAGATTGCCCGTGTCCTGGCCGGCTGCTCGCGGCGGCCGGGTGATCTGGTGGCCCGCTATGGCGGCGAGGAGTTTGCCAGCATCCAGGCCCGCGTGCGCACCCACCTGCGGATGCAGCGCATCCACGCCCAGTTGGGGGAAAAGACCGCCGCCCTGGAGCAGGTCCTGGCCCAGCGCGATCAGGTCGAACGCATCAAGCGCCACGACCTCAAACGCCCGCTCAGCCGCATCCTGGGCCACATCGACGCCCTCGACGCCGAGGTCCTGCCGCCGCCGGTGGCCGAGGTCACGCGCCGCATCGAGCGCGAAGTTTTCGGCCTGATGGAGACGATCAACCGCACGCTCTATCTGTGGCGCCTGGAGCAGGGCGTCTACGTGGTCGATCCCAAGCCCATCGACCTGATCCCCCTGCTGCGCCGCGTCGTGCGATCCTGCACCGACGAAACCACTGCCGCCGTCTCTCTGCTGATAAATGGGCGGCCGGTGGACGATGCGGACAGCTTCATGGTGCCGGGCGAGGAACTGCTCTGCCATTCCCTGATGGCCAACCTGCTGCAAAACGCCCTGGAGGCCTCGCCGATCGAGGAACCGGTCCGCGTGTCACTGCTCTTTGATGCTGGGCATCGTCGCGTGACAATCCGCAACCACGGCGTCATCCCGGCCGAAATCCGGGGACACTTCCTGCAAGACGGAGTGGTCAGCCACAAGCCCGGCGGCAGCGGCCTGGGTGGCTATGCCGCGCGGGTCATCGCGGACGCCCTGGGTGCCTCCATCGCGTTTGAAACCAGCGAAACCACCGGCACCAGCGTCTTCGTCGACTGGCCCGAGCCGGTGGCAGGCAACGCCTTGCCGGCCAATGCCCGACGTGACAGCCTGGAAACGATCACCTGAGGTCAGGCCACGGCAAGGGCCGGGTGGGTGGTCGCCACGGCATAACTTCCCTGGGCGAACACCAGGGGCGCGCGCTCGCAGGTGTGGGTGTAGGCCGCGACCTCACCGACCACGATGAGGTGATCGCCACCGTCGTAGACATTCCAGGTCCGGCACTCGAACAGCGCCGCCACACCCGGAAACACCGGGCAGCCGCCCAGGCCGGGGGTCCACGGCATGTCCTTGAACTTGTCCTCGCCACGCCCGGCGAAGCGGTTGGACAGCGGGATCTGGTCATCGGCCAGCACGTTGACCGCAAAGTGGGCCGCCGTGCGGAAGATCTCGGCGCTGAACGCCCGCTTGTCGACGCTCCACAGGATCAACGGCGGGTCCACCGACACGGAATTGAAGCTGCTGGCGGTCACGCCGATCGGCTGGCCAGCCGCATCCAGAGTGGTAACCACGGTGACGCCGGTCGGGAACTGCGACAGGGCGCGGCGGAAATTGCGCGGATCAATTGTCTGTTCGGACATGGGGGAACCTCCTGTTTTACAGCTTGGACGCCTGAATGCCGCCGAGGCCGAAGTGGGCCTTGGGGATCTCGTCGAGCAGCACGGTGACGTTGGCGGGCGGCGAGCCCACGGCGCGGACGATGGCGTCGGTGACTTCGGCAATCAGGGCCGCCTTCTGGGCGTCGGTGCGGCCTTCCATCATGCTGATGCGGGCGATGGGCATGGGGGTCTCCTGACGAAAAAGGCTCAGGCGTCGCCGAGCGGAACAACCAGAACCGGACGGTCCGAAAGCTGGAGGACGCTTTGCGCCGTCGAGCCCAGGAAGAACCGTCCGAGGATGGTATGGGTGCGGGTCCGGGTGCCCATGACGATCAGATCGGCGTCGATCTCCTCGGCGATGCGCACGATGGTTTCGGGCGGATGCCCCTCCTCGACACGCGGCTGCGGCGCATGGGGCAGGACGATGGCGTCGGCAAGCTGTTCGGCGCAGAACGCCGTGATGCGGGCCTCCAGGGCCTCCAGCAGGTGGTGGATGCCGCCGTCGCGCATGGCCCGCAATTCGGTGTCGGCCATGTAGGTGGCGACCAGCTTGGCCGCCGCCCCGCTGGCCGGCCCGACCACATGCAGGACATGCAGGTGGGCGCCATGGCGGACGGCCTCGGCCGCCGCCCGGTGGAAGGCTGGCGAGGATACGTTCCCCAAATCGGCGGCATACAGGATGGTCTTGATCTCGGGCAGCATGGCGCGGTCCCCCGTCAGCCGATCATTCGCGGAAGGTAAAGCGACAGCGCCGGGATGCTCACGATCAGGATGAGCCGCACGATGTCGGCCAGCCAGAACGGGGTCACGCCCTTGAAGATGGTCTTCAGCGGCACGTCGGGCAGCACGGTGCGCAGGACGAACACGTTCATGCCGACAGGCGGGGTTATCAGGCTGATTTCGGTAACCACCACCACGACGATGCCGAACCACACGAGGTCAAAGCCCAGCGCCTGGACCAGCGGGTAGAACACCGGCACGGTCAGCAGGATCATGGTCATGCTTTCCAGCACGCAGCCCAACAAAAGGTAGACGCCCAGGATACCGACGATGACCATGGCCGGGCTGACGTCGGCGCCCATCACCAAGTCCCGCAGGGCGTCGGGCATCCCGGCGATGTTGATGAAGTTGGAGAACATCTCCGCGCCGATCACCAGGAAGAACAGCATCGACGTCGTGCGCACCGCCCCGACCAGGGAATTTATCAACCCGCGCCACGTCAGTTTGCGGCGCAGCAGGGCCAGGAAGAACGCGCCCGAGGCACCGATACCCGCAGCCTCCGTCGGAGTGAAGAAGCCGGCGTAGATGCCGCCCATGACCACCACGAACAGAAGCACGATGGTCCACACGTCCTTGAACGCGACCAGCCGTTCGGCCCAGGTGGATTTGACCCCGGCCGGTCCCAGTTCGGGCTTGAGCGCCACGGTCACGCTGACCGCCACCATGTACAGGATGATGCCGATGACACCGGGGATCAGCCCGGCGATGAACAGGTGGCCGATGTTGGATTCGGTAATCAGGCCGTAGACGACCAGGATGACGCTCGGCGGGATCAGGATGCCCAGCGTGCCGCCGGCGGCAATCGACCCCGTTGCCAAGCCGTCACAGTAGTTGTACTTGCGCATGGACGGCATGGCGACCTTGGACATGGTGGCCGCTGTCGCCATGGAACTGCCGCACACCGCCGAAAACGCCCCGCACGACACCACCGTCGCCAGTGCCAGCCCACCCTTGAGGTGACCGAGGAAGGCGTTGGAGGCCCGGTAGAGCTGGGCCGAAATCCCCGCCTCGGTAATCAGGTTGCCCATCAGGATGAACAGCGGGACCACCGAAAGGCCATAGGCCAGCCCGGTGTCGAAGGCGACCTGCGAAATCATGCTGAACGCCGCGTCCCAGCCGCGCGGGTTGCCGAAACCGTAGGTCTGGACCAACGCAAAGCCGACCACGCCCACCACGCCCATGGAAACGGCAAGCGGCACGCGGCCGAAAATCAGGATCAACAGGGCCGCGAAGCCGAGGAGACTTTCCAGCATTCTCTAGAGATCCTTGTTGATCGGCGGATGAGTGAACAGGCTGCGTCCACGGGTCAGGAACAGCATCAGGACCAGGGCCAGGGTGGACAGCGTCGCCATGCTCGCCATAAGGATGACCAGCCCGGCATAGGGGATTTGCAGAATTGCCGTGGTGTCTTCATAGCGGTAGGTGCGCAGGGCCAGATGCCACAGCATCCACGACAACATCCCGAAGGACCCGATGTTGATAAGGCCGATCAGGGCGTCCTGAACCGGCTTCAGCCGTTCGGGCACCGTGGGGTCGCACAGATCCACGTCCACATGGGACGCCCCGGCCGTGACCATCGGAAGGCCCAGAAAGATGATGACGGCCAGCAGCAGTTCGGTGACCTCGAACCCGCCGGGCAGCGGGGCGGAAAACAGGTTCCGCCCCACCACGTCGACCAGGGTCACGGTCATCATCAGGAACATCACCGCAGCAGCGGTGTAGGCCAGCACACGCTCGAACAGGAACTCCAGCGGGCGCAGCCATGGGTGCCGGTGTAACGATGCTTGGGTCGTGCGCATGACCTGGGGCTCCCGCGCTTAATTACTGACTTTCGTCAGGCCGCGCAGTTCCTCCAGGGCGGCCTTGGCATCCACGCCCTTGGCGGCGGCCTCGGCGATCCACGCGTCTTCGATGGGCGCGCTGAGGGTGCGGATCTCGGCCACAAAGGCGTCGTCGGCGACGATGATCTCGTTGCCAGCGGCCTTCATCTTTTCGAGCGCCGCTGTGTCGGCGGCATCCCACGCCTTGCCGGCCATGCGGGCAAAGGCCTCGCCGGACACCGTCATGATGGCCGCGCGGTCCTGCTCGGACAGGCTGTCAAAGCGCCCCTGGTTCATGACCAGGAAGAAGCTGATGTTGTAGAGGCCGCCGGGGATCATGGTGGTGTGCTTGAGCAGGCCGTCCACGTTGAACGCGGTCACCGACTCGTTGGGCAGGTAGGTGCCATCGGCCACGCCGTTGGACAGCAGTTCAAAGCTCTCGCGGGCGGGCTTCAGCAGCGGCACAGACCCGATGGCCGTGGCAACGTCGTTGGACACGCCGCCGCCGACGCGCATCTTCACGCCCTTGAGGTCGGCACTGGACCGCACCGCGTTCTTGAGGGTGTGGATGTGCCCCGGACCATGCGTGAACAGGCCCAGAAGCTGGGTTCCGTCATGCTCGTTGGCCTTGGCGAAGTGCTTTTCGTAGACCTTCCAGTAGGCCACCGAAAGGGCTTCGGCGCTCGGTCCGCTGAACGGGAACTCGGCCACCTTGGTCATCAGGAAGCGGCCCGGCGTGTAGCCGTGGGCGCTGAAGGTGACGTCGGCCAGACCGTCGCGGGCGATGTCGAAATGAGCCTTCGGCGGCCCCAGGCCCTTGGCGAGGATCTGCACGGTGACGCGGCCTTCGGTGGCCTCCTTGACCTGCTCGGTCCAGGGCTGGATCATTTCGGCGACCAGCGGATGGCTGGGCGGCAGCCAGTTGGACAGGGTCAGGACCGTTTCGGCCTTGGCCACGCCCATCGTCATCACCATGCCGGCCGCAGCCAGCTTCAGTGCGGTGAACAGGGTTTTCATTCTCGTCGTCTCCTCGGTGAATGCCGTCGTTCCGGCCGTTGTCCGGCCGTTGTTTAGATGTCCAGCACCAGACGGGGGGATTTTGAGCGCGAACAACACACGACGATCTGGTCGTTGTCGGCGCGCTCCTCCTCCGTCAGGAACTTGTCCTTGTGGTCGGGCAGTCCTTCGAGCACGTCGCAGGTGCAGGTGCCGCAGACCCCCTGCTCGCACGACTTGTTGACCTTGATGCCGGCCTTGACCAGGGCGTCCATGATGGTCTGGTCCTCGCCCACCTGGATGGTCAGGCCGGATTTGGCGGCCACCACTTCAAAGGCGGCGCCGTGGGTGTCGATGTCGGCGTTGAAGTACTCGAAGTGGATGTGGTCGCTGGCGATGCCGGCGCCCTTGGCCTGGTCGATCACCCAGTCCATAAACCCGCTGGGGCCGCAGATGTAGACGTGGGTGCCGGGCGGTTGCGCGGCGAACAGGGCCTGCGGGGCAAGACGCTGCCCCTCCTCCCCGTCGTCGAAGTGCAGGTGGAGATGCGCTCCGAAGCCCGCCCCCAGTTCGTCGAGGAACCCGGCGCGGCCGGGCGTGCGGGCGCAGTAGTGCAGGGCGAAGGACTTGTCCGCCGCTTGCAGGGTATAGGCCATGGCGACCATCGGCGTGATGCCGATGCCGCCGCCGATCAGCAGCGAATGCCCCGCCGCGAGATCCAGCGGAAAATGGTTGCGGGGGGCGGAAATCCGCACCGCCTTGCCGACGGCGAAGTCTCGGTGGATGGTCCGCGACCCGCCGCGCGACGCCGGATCGTCAAGCACCCCGATGCGGTAGCGCGCCGCCTCGCCGGGCCGGTTGCTGAGGGAATACTGACGGATCAGCCCCTCGGCCACATGCACGTCGATATGCGCCCCGGCCTCGAACGCCGGCAGCGGGCCACCGTCGGCGCGGGCCAATTCGAACACCGCCACCCCTTCGGCCTGATCCTGCCGGGCGACCACCACCGCGTCAATCACATCACTGCTCATACCCTGCTTTCCCAACCTTAGAGGTCCCTTAGCGCATGAAGATGCCGCCGTTGATGTCCCACGCCGCCCCAGTAACAAAGCCCGCCTCGCGGCTTGCCAGATGGACGACCATGTCGGCGACGAAGCCAGCGTCGCCCAGGCTCTTGACCGGGATCATGGTGTCGATGATCGCGGCCAGTTTGTCAGGCGGGACGGCGGCGCGCACCGATGGCAGGTCCATCGGCCCCGGCGCCACGGCGTTGACCGTGACCCCCGACGGCGCAAGCTGCCGGGCGAAGATCTTGGTCATGGTCAGGATCGCCCCCTTGCTGGAGGCATAGTGGGCGCCCGACGCCGTACCGCCGTTCTGCCCGGCCAGCGAGGCCATGTTGATGATGCGGCCATAGCCCTGATCGGCGAAATGGCGGCCGAACACCTGACAGCCAAAGAAGGTGCCGCGCTGGTTGATAGCGGTGACGGTGTCGAACTCCTCGGCCGTGATGTCCATGACCGGAGTAGTCGGCGTCATCGCCGCGTTGTTGACCAGCACATCGACGCCGCCGAACGCCGCAACCGCACGGGCCAGCCCTTCGACAAAGTCGTCCTTTTTGAGGACGTCGAGCCCGAAGGCCGCGATGCGCTCCCCGGACGGCGCGATCTCCCGCGCCGTCGCCAGGGCCGCCTCTTCGCGGACGTCGGTCACGGCCACCGCGTAGCCGGCCCGGTGAAGGGCCGCTGCGATGGCCTTGCCAAGGCCCTGCGCGGCACCGGTAACGAGAGCCCCTTGGGCCATGGCCGACCTCCCTTACAGAATGTAGCCGATGCTCGACAGGTGATTGTCCGAGTTGAGCAGGCGGACCACCTTCTCGACGATGCGGAAGTCGTCGCCGTCGCGGCGCAGCGTGTAGGTCACGTCGGCCGGATAGGTGCGCAGCACGCCATGGCGGTTTTCGCTGATGTGCTGGGCGCACCGCACCGTCACCCGGTCGCTGTCCGACGACAGGATGCGGAAGCGGGTCGGCGCCCGCACGGTCTTGGGCGTGGTCTGGGTGGACACCGCCTCGCCGCTGGTCAGACGGTTCACGCGCAGCTTGCGCATGTCGGCCTTGTCATAGGCGTAGTTCAGGGTGTTGCGGAAGTCCTCGGCCTCGGGGTCGATGGGCACCACATAGATGCCGTCGGCGTCCCACAGGTTCAGCCACTCCTGGTATTCCTTGAAGTCCAGCATGTCGGCCTCTTTGTAGATGAAGGCCGTCACGTCGTTCATCAGCTCGTTCATTGGTGCGTTCCTCGATCGTCCGAAGCTCAGGCTTTCGCCGTCATCATGGCCTTGTACTGGCGATAGGCGGCGCGCATCCCGGTCTCGGAGCAGACCGCGCCGGCCACGTTGCCGTCCTGGCTCGTCTTCAGGTGCTGCTGGCCCCGGTTGATGAGGATCCATTCCTCGTCCAGCCCGGCGTAGGAGCCCTTCTGGACCCGTTCCCAGGCCTCGGCGTCGTCGGGCGTGCCAAAACCCATGGGACCCTGGAAGTGCTCGTGCAGGCGCATCCGCATCTGGTTGAAGGCGGCCGGAGCCCCCTCGCCGCCCAGCGCGACGTGATGGATTTCGGTTTCCTCGACGGCAATCGGGCGCAGCACGCGGAAGAAGGCCATCGAGCAGGCGACGTTGGGGAACAGGTTGACGTTGAAGCCCGTGCC
Source organism: Rhodospirillaceae bacterium BRH_c57 (assembly GCA_000961745.1). Lineage (GTDB taxonomy): Bacteria > Pseudomonadota > Alphaproteobacteria > Rhodospirillales > Rhodospirillaceae > Cauispirillum. The sequence goes on from LAEA01000269.1 coordinate 19,051, forward strand.
GCCGACGGCGCGCACCAGACGGCGGATTTCCTGGTCGCTGCGGCCCTCGCGTTCCAGTTCCTTGGCGAAGTCCTGGAAGCGGTCGGGGATGGGGGCGTCGAGGTTTTCCTCCAGGTCGACCAAGGCCGGGATCATGACCATCACCGAATGGCCGTTGCCCAGGTCCTCGACGAAGCCGTCGCCGTCCAGGAAGTCGAACACCTTGCTGGTCTGCTCGTCGAGCGAACTGACGAAGGACTTGTGGACCACCGGGAAGTGATAGGCGTCGGTGGTGTTCTCAAGCTGGATCTTCCAGTTGCCGGGGAAGCGGAAGCGGTGGTCGCCCAGCACCTTCATCGGGTAGCCGCCCGACTGCTTCATAAACAGGTCGATCCACTTCTTGGCCCCGCCGAGGAAGTCGGCCAGCGGCATCATGTCGGCCTTCATGGTGGCGAAGATCATGCCGTTGTAGATCTCGTGACGGACCGTGACCAACGGGAAGTCCTTCTTGTCGAACACGCCTTCGTATTCTTCGGGCTTGGGCACGGCGCGCAGTTCGCCGTCCAGGGCATAGCCCCAGCCGTGGTACGGGCAGACGAAGCTTTTGACCTTGCCGCGCTTGCCTTCGCACACGGTAGCGGCGCGATGGCGGCAGCGGTTCAGCAGGACGTGGATCTCGCCCTTGCGGTCGCGGCTGACGATGACCGGCTGGCGGCCGATATGGGCGGTCTTGTAGGACCCGCTTTCGGGCACTTCGCTTTCGTGGGCGACCCACACCCAGGTGTTGTTGAACACCTTGTCAAGTTCGGCCTCAAACAGGGCCGGGTCCGAGTACAGGGACGTGTGAACGCGGTCCTCAAGAACCAGGCCGGAAACGTCCACCTCGGCGGCGCGCTTGCTGCGGCATACATTGTCCATGTGTGTCATTGCTTTCTCATTGCTCCCGGTATTGGCTGCGTCGAGCATGGGTTATTCTGGAACCGGAAGGTCGGCCGCGGCATCCCACGGGTCGGCGACCGGCCGGCTGAACAGGCGTCGGGTCTGGAAGTGCGCCATGCGCCACACGCCGTCCCCGCACCGCCGGAACCGGACGGACAGGCGGGCGCTCGAAAGCTGCGAGGCGCCGGACGTAAAGGTCGATGTCTGGAGCAGGACCCACTGGCCGTGGGCCTCGGCTCCTTCAACCGTTACCTCCCCGCTGGTCAGGAAGTGGACGTTCAGCCCGAAGTGGGCCGGCGCCACCGTGTACTTGGCGAACATGGCGCGGATGGCCTCAAGGCCCTCCAGGCGGCCGAACGTCGTGGCGTAGCGCCCGGTCCCCTCCCACACCGCGTCCTCGGTGAAGAGGTCCATCAGCGGGTTGAGGTCGAAGCCGACGTCGAGGTCGTCACACAGCGCCATGTAGCGGGTGATGCAGGCGCCCACCGCCTTTTCGGCCTCCAAGGCCTCCAGGCGGGCGAGCAGACTTTCGACTGTCGGCGTCGGGGTGGGCATGGCGCGCGTCCTCAGGCCGGAATCTGAAGGGCGCGGCCGATGCGCGTTTCCACGCCGCAGTACTTCCACAGCTTGAAGGTGCCGTCGCCGACCGGAATGGTGCGGAACAGGTTGCACGCCGCGACCACCGTGTCGTAGCTGTCCACGTCCGTCATGAAGTAGGCGGTGAACGGATAGCCCACGGCAGACCCGACCATGCTGCGGTCGTCGTCCAGGGTGGCGATCATGTCCAGGCCGGGCAAACCGGCCATGTCCTTCATCATGGTGCTGAAGGCCTGCCAGACCTGGCCCTGTTCCTCGGGCGTGGCGTCCATGAAGTTCTGCTTCACGGAAATGCAGAACAGCACGCGCAGCTTGGTGTCAGACATCAGGTTTCCTCCGAATATTTGTATTGGACGCGCGGCTTACAGGTAGCCCGGCAAGGGGTCCTTGCCGAAGAACATGGCACCGGCGTTCTGGTAGGTGATCGCCCCCATGAAGGCGTGCTGGGTGCACATGCCGGCGTCGCGGTAGAGCTGCGACAGGGGGTGGTCGTTGTAGGTGCTGGTCATGCCCGACATCTGGTAGCAAATACGCACCGCTTCGGCGCATTCGTGGGTCAGGTTGGTGGCGGCGAGGCGAACCATGCTGGTCTGGTGGGCGGTCGGGTGGCCGTCGGCGACGATGGCGTTCCAGGCGTCCTCGGTCGCCTCGTAGAAGAAGGCGCGGGACGACCGGACCTTGGCCTCGGCCTTGGCAACGTCGATCTGCGCGTAGGCACGGTCGCCGAGGTTGGGCGCCCCGGTCACCGACTGGCGCCCCGCCGCCGTCTTCTGCACCACGTCGAGGGCTTCGCGGGCGATTCCGAGCGTCACCACCGACAACACCTGAGCGGCGAACGCGAGGCTCGGGTAACGGAAGAACGGGGCGTCCATGGTCGGCTTGCCGCCACGGGTGAAGGTCCATTCCTCGGGCACCACCACGTCCTTGACCACAAGGTCATGGCTGCCGGTGCCGATCAGCCCGACGACGTCCCAGCTTTCCTCGATGGTCAGCATGTCACGCGGAATCACTGCCATGCGCGGCAGGGACTGCCCGTCCTCGGGCATGATGCCGACGCCGCACACCGACGCCCCCATGCACCCGCTGGCAAACTGCCACCGCCCGTTGACCAGAAACCCGCCGTCCACTTTCCTGGCCGGCTGCGGCGGGAAGATGCCGCCGGCGAACACCACGTCAGGACCTTCGGCCCACACTTTTTCGACGGTTTCCGGCGGCAGGGCCGCGAGATAGGCCGGGTTCATGCCGAAGCTGGCCACCCAGCCGGCCGAGCCGTCGGCCTGCGCGATGGCCTCGACCATTTGCAGGAACTCCATCGGCGACTTCTCGTCCCCGCCATAGCGCTTGGGCACCAGGGCGCGGTAGACGCCGATCTTCTTGAACCGTTCGATGATGTCTTGGGAAATGTACTTCTGGTCTTCGAACTCGCGGCGGCGGGCTCGAATGTCGGCCAAAAGGGCGTCGAATTCCGTGGCGCCACCCCAGGCGTCCTTATCGATTTCGTGACGAGGCATGACGTGAAAACTCCCTCAGTCTTTATTTTCTTGGTCCGGGCCGCCAAGGAGCGTGACGAGGCGCTGGGCAACCGCGCACAGGGCCTCGTCCTCGCCTTTGCGGCCGACGAGTTGCAGTCCGACCGGCCGCCCGTCGACGGCTGGAAGGGGAAGGGTCAGGGCCGGATGGCCGGACAGGTTGAAGGGCCGGACGAGGGCCGAGGCCCCCAGGTCCACCTTGCCCGCCCGAGCGTCGGCCAGGGTCATGGGAAAGCTTGGCAGCGTCGGCAGCGCCAGGGCGTCCACATCGGACAGCGCACGGTCCACCTCGGCGGTAAATTCGGCGCGCACGGCCTCGGCCGCGGCAAGGTCGTCGGCGGTGGTGGCGCGGGCCCGCTCCAGGCGCGCGGCAACATCGGGACCGACCAGCCCGGTGGCGAGATAGGCCCCACAGGCGGCCCAGGTCTCGGCGTTGATGACCACCAGACCGGCATCAAAGGCGGCCTTCAGTCCGTCCAGACGCACGGAACGGAGCGGCAGGCCGGTGCGGTGCAGGGCGGCAGCCACCGCACCGGCAATTGCCGGTTCCGCATCCACGGCAGGCATACCCAGGCGGGGGAACCCCTCTCCCGGCGTCCTCGGCCGGAAAGTCGGGTCCATCGCGGCGATGCCGGCGACCAGCATGGCAATGTCCGCCGCCATCGGGCCGACGCAGTCGAGGCTCGTGTGTTCGGGCATCACGCCCCGGCGGTCGATGCGGCCAAACGTGGGCTTCAGGCCGAAGATACCGCAGCACGCCGCCGGCAGGCGGATGGACCCACCGGTGTCGGTGCCGATGGCGAAGTCAACCAGCCCTTCGGCCACTACGGCGGCCGACCCGCTGGACGACCCGCCGGGCACCAGGGCCGGAAAGCGCGGGTTGAGCGGCGTGCCGGACCAGTCGTTGAGGCCGGTCATGCCGTAGGCGAATTCGTGCAGGACGGTCTTGCCGACGATCCGGCATCCGGCGTCCAGCACCGCCTGGACGACCGCCGCATGGGCGGCGACCGGCGGGGCGTCATCGAGGGCGCGGCTGCCTGCTTTGGTGGGCAGGCCGGCTATGTCGACGGTGTCCTTTACGGCCACGGTCAGCCGGTTGACCGCCGCGGCGGTCAGGCCATCGCCGCCACTTATGACGCAGCGCTGGACGAAGCCAGACATCGTTTTCCTCCCGTTGTTTTTCCCGGCGAAGGACATTCGGAACCGGCCGTTGGGGCCTTTGAACTCGAATGCTTTCGATCCTCAACCGAGGCTCTGATAATTTCACTATTCACTTGATTTGTCAACAAACCGGAGACTCCTCTGAATCTCGACATTTCAGGCACTTGCCGCAGTGCGGGATGCTTTTTTTGAGATATTTTTTGCCGTTGCACGGCCCGGATGGAGGACAGATAATGCGCCCTGCGCGTGTTCCATCCGTCCATGTACTTCCGGTGGCGCCCCCACCCCACCGGCCGAGGATCCAGGACCCATGACCCCCACCAACAAGCAGACCAGCAAGTACTTTCCGGCCAGCGCCGACTTTGAGGTCAGAGAGTTCCCGCTCTATTGGGTGGCCCGGCTGAATGCCAAGTACGGCATGGAGATGGAAAAGAAGCTCAAGCTGGTGAACATGGATGTGTCGCGCTGGCGGGTGGCCATGTTGCTGCGGGTTCACGACGACCTAAGCATCTCGCAGATCGCCGAACACGCCATCGGGAAGCTGCCGACCATCACCAAGATCGTCTACCGCATGCAGGACGAGGGCCTGGTCAGCGTCAAGA
>LAEA01000209.1 GCA_000961745.1 Rhodospirillaceae bacterium BRH_c57
CAGGGCGCGGCCACGGCGAGCGGCACTCAGGGCGCGGCCACGGCGAGCGGCGATCAGGGCGCGGCCACGGCGAGCGGCACTCAGGGCGCGGCCACGGCGAGCGGCGAGTACTCCGTAGCTATGGCGTCAGGGTGGCTAGGCAAGGCGCGAGCGTCCGCTGGGTGCGCGATCTTCTTAGCGCACCGCAACGACGACGGCAAAATCCTGCACGTCTTCGCAGGTATCGCCGGGCGCGACGGCGTGAAGCCTGATGTGTGGTATCGCCTAAGCGATGATGGCGTCCTCACTGAAATTGCCGACCAACAGGGGGGCGCCGCGTGATGCCCGCCCCTCCCCCAGCCGACTTAATCGCCCGTCTCCGCGAGCACGCCCGCGACATGGGTGACAGCGAGGTTGCCCGCAAGTTCATCGAACAGTGGGGTGCGCGATGAGCGTCACCGTTGACGACCTGGGCAGGCTGACGGTGCTGACCATGGCCGTTACGCGTGACCTGATGGCCGCAGACGCGGAGGTCGCCCGGGCTCTGCGATCTTGCGCCAGGATTGGCGACCCGCTGGAACAGTTGCTCACCGCCCTGAGGGTTCCGATGAGCAACCCCGAAGGGCTCCCGATGCACCACACACGGAGGACCGCCTGATGCCCGTCCAGATCACCAACCACGACACCGGCACCGCGACCGTCATTGCCCCGGCTCACTTGTGGAACGCCGTCCTGTCCAGCGACCACGCCGACATGGAGGCCCACCGCGACGGCACGCTGAGCGTGACGCTGCCGATTGGTCGGGCCGACGACGTTTACCGGACGCTCGACCGGGCGGTTTGAGCGACATCCAAATCAGAAAGGACGCCACCAATGGACCTCAAGCAGATTGCCGACGCTATCCGCGACAGCCACCCGACTGCAACGTCAGTAACTGTTTTTGTCAACTACCACGAAGTGACAGTCGAGGTCGGATACCGCAAGCCGGAAAAAGGCGTGACCTCCATCCGCAGGCTTAATGGGGATTGGGTCAAGGATGGTGACGCCTGACAGCCCAGCCCCACCCAGGCCACATAGGCCCCACTGCCCGGACCTGCGCGACAGGTGGCCGGGCTTTCTGGGTAGGTGCGGCGGCGTGGAAAGCAGACACGCGGCGATTACGGCCAAGCCATAGCGGGGCAATCGGACCGACGCAAGATCTAGGACGTGGCGGATAAGTCGGACGGTGCCATCACGAAGCCCCCACGAAACAGCCGGAGTAGCGCCCGGCCCGCACCCAGCCCCTTACCCCGCGTGAAAACGGGGTGGGGCTACAGGGGTGCAAACAGCCAGAGGGGCAATCGAATGAGTGACGTTGCAGAGCGCGTGAAGAAGGCAGTGGTGAGCGTCCTTGGCGTCGATGAGTCCAAGGTCACGGATGGCGCGTCCATCACCGACGATCTCGGCGCCGACAGCCTGGATACCGTCGAGATGGTGATGGAGTTCGAGGCCGAGTTCGGCGTGGAGATCCCCGACAACGACGCCGAGAAGATCGTCACGGTGAAAGATGCCACCGACTACATCGCGGCCAAGGTTGCAGCCAAGGCCGCCTGACCACCAACCCGGCGCCGCAGCGGACCATCTGCGGCACACCACCCCGGCCGCTTCGGCAGCCGGTCGAGAGCCAGTCACCCCCCTGCTGGTAGGCGATTCCCCGGCGCCACGCTCGACCGGCTCCCCAAGCGGCTCAACACGGAGACACGCAATGCACATCGCACCGACTGATTATGCCGCCACGCTGCGGGCCTACATCACCAACACGTTGCACGGCCTCAAGCTGGACACCGCCGACATCGCCGCCGAGGTGCGCCTGCACATGCCGCGCGTGACCGACAACGAAGTGGGTGGCGAACTGTACCGCATGGCTGCCAAGGGGCTGGTTGCGTACCGGGCTGCATCGGCGGAACGGCTGGTTTGGAAGCTGGCGTTGCCGAGAGTCGCCGCACGATGACCGCGACGCTACCGCACGAGGGCTCCTACGAAGTCCCGCATGGCCCTGACGGCTTCGTCCTGTCTGGGTGCTGGGTGGACTACCGCGCCGCCGTTGATGGCGATGCGTCGGGGCTTCTGGTGGCGGTCGTGACGGTGCGGGTGACGGATGGCGCGGTGGCGCGGTGGGTTGACCCTCCGGGTTGGATGCGGGCCGGGCTGCTGGCCTACGCCCAAACTCAGGCCGAGACAGACCCGCAGCTTGCCGACGACATGCGCGAGGCCATTGAAGGGCAGGCGCAGGATCAGTATGCGGCCAGCCGCGCGGCAGCAGAGTGAGGCGCCCATGTATCCGTGCCTGCAACACCGATGGCACCCGGACGCGCTGGAGACAGCCAGGCTGCTTGTCACCGAGGGGTTGAGCAACAAGGAAATCGCCAACCGGTTCGGGACTGACCCGCAGGCAGTCAAGGAGCACCTACGCAATCTATTTCGCCATGCACGAGCCAGGAACCGAGCGCATTTCGTCGCGCTGTGCCTGGGGACTGCAACCAAAGACGGAGGGGAATGAACATGAACAAGACCAACGACGGTGGGGCGGCTTTTCCGGCTCAACCCATCTACGGCTATCCGGGCGGCGCAACGATTACCACGGCGCAGAACGGCATGTCGCTTCGGGATTGGTTCGCCGGGCAGGCGCTGGCGGGACTCCGCGCCGCAGACGCTTCAGACGTATGGAGCATCCAGGATGCAGCGAGGGTGGCCTACGCGCAGGCCGACGCCATGCTGATCGAGCGCGCGAAGGAGGCCTGGCAATGAGCAACGAACCGAGCAAGGCCGCGCTGGATGCTGCGACCGCCGCTGTGGTCAATGCGGGCTACAACCCGGCTACTGCGGGGGAGATTGCCCGCATCGCAGTGTCCGCCTACGCCGCGAGCCAGCAGCCCGCCGCGCAGGTGCCGGAGGATGTGGCGTGGTTGGTGGAGTTTTGGGCGGAGAAGGCCAAGCCCTTGGGCGCAACGGAGGATGCCCGCCGCATCTGGCCGCAAGACGCTGCAAACGTTGTTGATACCATCACCGCCCTAGCCACCGAGAACGCGCGGCTGCGGGATGCCATCAACCGCGTGATCGCCGTGGCCGATTGCGACCTCGATGAGCATGGCGTGTGGACGGGCCAGCCGCATGAAGCTGTTGCGCAGATCGTCAAGGAGCGCGACGAGGCGCGGACGGCTTTGCGGGATTGCCGCTACAGGGCTTTAACGGACGCGATGAATGCGGTTGCGCACCTCGTGGACCCCGCCAGTGACCCGAAGTGGCCCATCAGCCCTGCCGCCGTAGCGATCAAGGAACTGATCGACGCCCCCGACGCCCCCGACGTCATCGTCGCGCAGGAGGCCGACCATGGATAAGCCGCGCGAAGGCGAGGCCTGCAACGGGTGCGGCGTCTGCTGCCAGGAGGAGGTGTGCAGCATCGGCATCAAGATTGCCGGGGACGTGCCGGCGCCATGCCCGCTCCTCAAGCACCACGACGGGCGCCATTGGTGCGGCGCTGTCGAGGCAGAGGCAGAGGGCGATCTGCCGCCCATCATCCGCACTACGCTCGGCATTGGCCTGGGCTGCGACAGTAGCGACGACACGGAGGCCGACAGTGCGTGACCCGCAACACGCCGCCCGCATGAGCGAGGCGACTTTCCGCAGCGAGGACGGCAGCCACATTGAGACGCTGACCGTCGAGGCATTCCCCACCCTGGCCGTCGCCTTGGTTATCGGGATCTGCCTGATCGCAGGTCTGGCCGCCGGGGCTGTGGCTGCTTTTTATAACGGTGGAATTTGACCATGACCACGACCGCGACTGAGATCATGCAGGCAGAACAGGCAGGCGCCTTGACCGTCAGCGACAAGCCGACCACGCCGATGCAGATGATCGCCCACGCCGTCGCCAACGGGGCGCCCGTCGAGACGATGGAAAAGCTTCTCGCGCTTCAGGAGCGGTGGGAGGCCGGGGAGGCGCGGAAAGCTTTCGTCGCGGCCATGTCTGCGTTTAAGGCCAAGCCGCCGGAAATCTTTCGGAATCGGGCCGTGAGCCACGACAGGGGCAAGAGCACAGTATTCACCCATGCGACCCTGGACAACGTCTGTGACGCGCTGAATGTAGCCCTTGCGTCGCACGGCCTTTCCTTCCGGTGGGAGACGGAACAGCTTGAGCAGGGCATCATCCGCGTGACGTGCATCCTGACCCACGCGGCCGGGCACTCCGAGCGCACGGCTTTACAGTCCACGCCGGACACGTCGGGCAGCAAGAACCACGTCCAGGCGGTCGGCAGCACGGTCACGTACCTGCAACGCTACACCCTGCTCGCAGCCACCGGCATCGCCGTGCAGGGGCAGGACGACGACGGAGCGCAGGGGCAGAAGGATCAGCCGATCACGCCAGAACAGGTCGCGTCCCTTCAGGCTGGGCTTGATGAGACGGGCGCCGACATTCAGGGGTTCTGCAAGTACATGCGGGTCGGCGCCCTGGCCGAGATCACCATGTCCGGGTTTGGCCGGGCCGTCGCCGCCATCGACGCCAAGCGCAAGAAGGCAGGTTCGGCATGATTATCCACGACTGCGAACAGCGATCTGAGGCGTGGTATGCCCTGCGCCTCGGGATGCCTACGGCCTCCGAGTTCTCCAAGATCATCACCAGCGCCGGGGCGCCGAGCAAGTCCCGCAGCGGATATGCGATCTCCCTTGCGGCCGAGGTCTACGCGGGCGGGTCGGTCGATACGTGGGGCGGGAACGTCCATCTGGAGCGCGGGAAGACGTTGGAGGAAGATGCGATCCGGCAGTACGAGTTTCTAAACGACGTGGCCGTCTCTCCGGTGGGGTTCATCACGGACGACGCGCAGACGATGGGGTGCAGCCCGGACGGAATGGTCGGGGATGACGGCATGGTTGAGGTCAAGTGCCTCAAGGCCGAGAACCACATTGAGGCCATGCTGTACCACCAGCGGCACGGCCGCGCTCCGACCACCTATGTGCAGCAGACACAGGGCCAAATCTGGATTGCCGAACGCAAGTGGTGCGACCTGATTTTCTACCACCCCATGCTGCCGCAGCTTGTCATACGACAGACCCCTGATGCCGACGTGGTTGCAGGGCTTGAGGTCGGCATACCGCTCCTGCTGGCCGAGCGGGACGAGGTTGTCGATCTGCTGCGATCTGCGTGACGACATACCCGCCTGAGTTCTGGCCGCTCTACGCCGACACGATGCGCCTGGGCCTCGACCTGGCCCGGAGCGCGGAGTCGTTGGCCGAGTGGATAGGCCAGGAAGCGGCGATGTGCCGAATGCTCGCAGTCGAGCGGCCGGATTTGGCCGAGGGGCTGCGGGCGAGGATTAGAGAGAGGCGAGAGGCGTTGCGGGCCGAGGCCGCGTAAACGTCCGTTTTTGAACAGGGAGGCCACTCATGGCCGGAACCATAGACGACATGATTGATGAAATTCGCGCCGCCGGCCTGGGCGACATCGCAACCGAGGTGGAGTTGATGCAGGAGGTTCTTGCCTTCTACGCGAACGATGAAGACCGCTTCCTTCGTGAGGATGGCGAGCCTTTCGGGAGCATCCCGACTGAGGTTGGGATGAAGGCCCGGCAGCATCGCGCCTCCTTCCAGCGCAGAGAATCCGCCGCGTCGGGCGGCTCCTGAGCAGCACCAGTAACCTAGCAACAGGGAGTTGAGACGATGACAGAAACCCAAGAGAGCATCGGCCTGTGGGCCGCCGAGACATTCGGAGAAGCCGGTAGCAACGCCCGCGTCGCCGCCCGCGCGAACGAGGAACTGGCCGAACTGTTGCGCGCCTACACCTCCGACAACATGGACAAGGTGCCCGAGGAAGCGGCCGACGTTGCCATCGTCTTGGCCCGCCTTGGCTACCGCATTGGCGCCAACGTCATGGACATCACGAGCGACACAGCCGTGGGGGAAATCAGTGCCGGAGAGGCAAACTACATGATGGCACTGTGCCTGGATGCCTTGATGGCACACGACGACACCGAGCGCGCGGCCGTTTATGCCGGGGCCACAATCTCCCGCCTGCGCAATCTTTGTGCCGGCCTCGGCGCCGACTTGGATGCTGAGATTGACCGCAAGATGGCGATCAACCGCGCTCGCGTTTGGACCAAGGACGGGACTGGCCACGGATACCACGTCCGCGCCGACAAGCTGCCGCAGGCCTCTCAATAACCCCCTACCACCGGATTTAAGTCACAAGGTTTTTCAACAACTTCCCCTTTCGAGACAGGCCAAGGAGGGCCGATGACATGGTCATGCAGGTGATGACGGCGCGCAGCGGCCGCCGCGTCGGCCTACTGCTGCGCGACGTGTGCAACCAGAGCGCCCACTCAATAACCCCCGACCACCGTCCGTTTTTGAACCCGCGCCCGGCGGCCTCCGGGCATCACAGAGGAGACGCCGCCATGGCGCATGTCTACGAAGGCCAGCCCGATGGCCGCCAGTCCGACCAGAACATCCCCGTCAGCCGCTTCCGCCCGCAGTATCGGGCGCTGACCGATGACGAGAAATCCCTGCACGACGCCATCAAGGCGAAGGCCGTGGAACTGGAAACCCTGTTCGAGCAGGTCAAGCCGGGCCGTTATCGCGCCCTCGGCCTCACGGCCCTGGAGGAGAGCGTCATGTGGACGGTCAAGGAACTGACCTCCTGACGGTGCAGGGCGGGCTTCGGCTCGCCTCACCCACAGCACCGGAGTAGAGAGACGATGAGCGACGACAAGACCAAGGGCCTTTACGGCAAGTTCCGCATCGAGCGTGTGGACGGCAGCAGCGCCCCCGGCGGCAAGCATGAGGGATGCGACTACTTCGTGCTCGACCTGACGCACGACCCGGTCGCCTCTGCTGCGCTGCGGGCCTACGCCGATGCGTGCCGGGCGGAGTACCCGCTGCTAGCGGCGGACCTGGACGCCAAACTGCCCGGCGTAAGCGAGGTACCTACAAGCGACACCGAGCGCACCGACACTATGTGGGCGACGATGGAGCCCGACGTCTACGGCGGCGACACCCACGACCAGATCGTCCCCCGCTGGCGCATCTACGCCGATGGTGACAAGGATGCTGACCACGAGACCGGCCCCCTGGAACTGCTCCCGAGCCGGTTTCCTCCCGGCACTAAGGTCACGGTGGAGGAACCTGTGTGCCCGGATTGCGGGGCGCTGCGAGAGCCGCACTGGCAAGACAATGAGCAGACCTACGGCGGCCCGTGCGACTGCGGCTTCGATTGGGACGGCTGGGTGCTCGACCAGTTCTCATAAACCCCCGTTTCCGCGCCGGCCGATCATGTCGGTGACGCCACCAATATGATCGTGAGACGGCCCCACCGCAAAACCTGCCTCGCTATGCAGTCGCAAGCCGAGGCCCCAACGACGGAGATTTGAGACAATGGCGGTCATCATCAGCGCAAACAGCAGTCGTTTGGACGACGGACCCCTGGCTCTCGGAATCGAGCGCTTCGAGGGACCGAATGGCAAGAGCCTTTGGCGGCTTAAAGTCAGCCGCTATTGCGGCGGAGCGCCGTTGCTGGAGCAGGACCTGACCACCGAAGGTGCCAGGGCTCTGCGGACGTTCGCTGATCGCGCTCTGGAGGCGCTGACCACCGATGGCGGGCGGTCCACTGCCACCACCGACGCCTGACCCACACCAGCGAGGACACCATGTGCAATTACCAACTAGGCACCATCGAATGTCGCGGTGACGGCTATCTGTGGGACGCTGACTGTGACGGATACGCCCCCAACGAAGCCGACCATCCGTGCCCATCGTGCAACGTCCAAACCTTCTTGCAGCGGTCCAAAGAGGACGCTGAGACGACCAGTGAGTGGTCCACCATGACGGCGCACGGCACGGGCGCGGACATCTGGCGCTGCGCTGTTGCGACCGCCGAGCGCGAGGCCCCCGACGATGCGGCGGCTGCCCTGCGGAAGATCGGCACAGTGCTCGCCCTGGCAGGCGAGGATGGTGTCGTGCCGTTCTGCTACAGCCAAGCTGGTGCATAAACGAGCGAGGACGCCAGCATGAGCATGGAGTGCAGCCTGTGCGAACAGGACGCCCGGGCCGGGCACGATGAAACCTGTCCCCACTACAAACGCCCGATCATCCGCCACGACGATGTGGTGCCGACGCCTGCTGATATCGCCAGCCAGATCATGCGCCTAGAGGCGGCCGACGAGGTGCACCGCGAAGCCCAGATCGTCAACATCCTGGCCGAGTGGGCGACGGACGTGGCGGTCAAGGCCATCGCCGATGGGCTCGATCACGACCACGACCACGACGCATAAACGAGGG
>LAEA01000057.1 GCA_000961745.1 Rhodospirillaceae bacterium BRH_c57
GGCCGGCAGTTGCCCATTCGTGCGCAGCGACCTCCGCACAAAGCGTTGCCCTGCCCTCTTTTATTGAGGCCGGAGGCAATCCAGATCACCTCTGAAAAGAAGTGACTCCGGAGGTGACGCCATGCTGACCATTGACGACTGCATCGCCCTGAGCGAATTGACCGAGAACGAGATCGACGCCATCGCCCTGCACGAAAACCTCACCGAAATGGCGGCCCTTGAACTTGGCAACTACCTGCTGCACCTGCCCAACGGCGAGCGGGCGATTCGCCGGATCATCCTGGACGACATCGAACGGGCGCAGGAACATAGAAACCATGTGAATAGCGCCAAGCTCAAGCTGGTCCTCAAGGCGTTCATCAGCACGCATCCGGCGGCCTCGGTCCGCGCCGTAGAACGCGACTGAGTTGGGAGACGCCGGTGGCCGACGACCCTTACAAGATCCTCGGCATCGCCAAGGACGCGTCAACCGACCAGATCCGCAAGGCGTACCGCACGCTTGCCAAAAAACTTCACCCGGACCTCAATCCGGGCGACCCGACCGCAGCGGAGCGGTTTCGTGAGATTCAGGCGGCCCATGCCATCCTGAGCGACCCGGACAAGCGCGCCCGCTTTGACCGGGGGGAAATCGACATGGCCGGCACCGAACGGCCACAGCACCGGTACTACCGCGACTATGCGGGGGCCGAGGATGCCGGGCGCTATCACACCACGGCCGGGTTCGAGGACTTTTCCGACATCTTCAGCGACCTGTTCGCACGCCGCGCCGGAGGAACAGCAGAAGGCGCCGGCCTGCGCATGCGGGGGCAGGACGTTTCCTATACGCTGGAGATCGACTTCACCGACGCGGTCAAGGGCGGCACCCGGCGGATCACCCTGGCTGACGGTCACTCCATCGACCTGCACCTGCCCCAGGGCGTCGACGACGGCGAGGTCCTGCGGCTGAAAGGCAAGGGGATGCCGGGGTTGGGCGGCGGCCCGCCCGGCGACGCCCTGGTCAGGATCACGGTGCGCCCCCACCCGCTGTTCCGGCGCGACGGCCTGGACATCCTGCTGGACCTGCCGATCACCGTGGACGAGGCCGTCCTGGGCGGCAAGGTGGAGACGCCGACCGTGTGGGGCCGCGTCGTCTTGACTATCCCCGAGAACGCCAGCAGCGGTCAGGTCCTGCGCATTCGCGGCAAGGGCATCCGCCGGGCAGGCGATAAAAAGGCGGGTGATCAGTTGGTCAGCCTGAAAATCGTGCTGCCCGACACGCCTGACCCGGACCTCAAGCGATTCATGGAGGACTGGCGCGGACGCCACGCCCACGACCCCCGCGCCCGAATGAGGGCCACATCATGAGATACACCGAAAACGAAGTGGTGGCCGCCGTCGAGCACCTGACGGTGACCCGCCTTCACGCCTGGGTGGACAGCGGCTGCGTGCGTCCGGGGGCAACGGCAGCCTTCACCGAAACCGACATGGCCCGCCTGCGCCTGCTGTGCACGCTGGCCGACGACCTGGGCGTCGATGACGAGTCCATCCCCCTGGTGCTGTCCCTGATCGACCAGATCCACGGCCTGCGCGGTGCCCTGCGCGACCTGACCGGGGCGGTCAACCAGGAGGCCCCGGAAGTGCGCCAGCGCATCGCGGACGCTTTTCGCGCCGCTGGCGCCGGCCATGGGGCAGCCGAGTAAGCGGCCTTATTGTGTCTGGCCCTCCTGACTATCGCCGCCGCCGAGTTCCTGAAGCGCCCGCTCGCCAAGCTGGCGGAAGATGTCCACCGGCTCTTCGGGGGCCTCTGCCTGGGCGGGCGTCGCGGCATCGGCCTGCTGAAGATCGGCCAACAGATCGCGCGAAGCCTGCCCCGTCTGCGGAAGCCCCCGTTCGGTCTGGTATTCGGCAATGGCATTGGCCGTGGGCTGGTCCACCCGTCCATTGATCGGCCCGACGGTGTAGCCCCGGTTATGCAGGCGCACCTGAATTTCCCGGATGACCTCGGCATCGGTCATTTCGGACGACGCCTCGCCGCTCGTCTCGATCAGGGCCAGGAGTTCCGGCGTCGGCTGTCCGGTGGCCGGAAGGCCCTGGCGGCGCTGGAAGGTGCGGATGGCGGCACGGGTGTCGGGATCCAGTTCGCCCGTCACCGCCTGGACCGGATAACCCTGATCGCGCAACGCCGCCTGCACGTCGGCGACAAGGTCGGCCGGCGGTGCCGTCTGGTCCTGCGCCTGTCTCACCGGGGGCTGTTGCCGTTGCCAGCCAGGCTCGCCCCACTGGCCCATACCCTGCTGGGGAGCCTGGGCGGTCAGGAACCCGCGCCGCTCCAGGATGCGGACGACCTGTGCGGAGGGGGCCCCCGTCACCCGCAGGCCCATGTCCTGCTGGAACGCGGTCAGCGCCCGCCGGGTCGACGGCCCCATGACACCATCCTTTGGACCAGGATCATACCCCGCAGCCTCCAACGCCCGTTGCAGATCCCCGACCGTGTACTGGGCGTTCTGCTGAACCCCATAGGGCCGGCTCGGCACGTCCAGTGCCTGCTGGGCCGTCGCGGGCCCGGTCACCGTCCCGGCCGAAATCAGACCGCCCGAAATCAGACAGAACGCGAAAAGCGATGCACGCACCATGACGCAGCCTCCACTGACATCGGTTTCGAAACCCAACGGGGTGGAGGGCTGTGGAGTTGCGGGTTACTCCATGGTGTCGGGGACCGGAGCAGAAGGCGGGGCCGGAACATCGCACCCGGTAACGCAGCAACGACCGGGCTGCTTGGACACCCGCTGTCCCTCGTCCAGCACCCCACGGTCGAGCAGCCGTTCGACCACCTCGACCTTGTCCTGGACCGGATAGTTGCGCCAGATCTCCCGCTTCATGGCCTCGGGCGAGCCACCGCCGTGCAGCGAAATCATCGAGTACCAACCGCCCTGGCTGGACGCCGTCAGGTCCTCGACCAGCCGCGCCACCTCCAGCCGCTGCGACGCCGGAATGTCCGGCCGCCCGGCCAGAACAGCGGCCAGCGAAGCCTGGGTTTCGGGATTGTGGTCCTCCTCCGGCCCCGGCAGCGCCACCACCAGACCGCCCGAAACGTAGTGGGCCAGCCGGTGCATGTCATAGATCTGCGTGGCCAGCAGAAGCTTGCCGATGTTGGAGAACACCGCATCGGGCATGATCGACCCAGCTGGGTCCTTGAGCCCATAGACCGACGCCGCCACGCCACAGGCGAAAAACCCCTCGACAATCTTGATAAGCTCGACCATGGCGTCGCGGATGTGGCCGTGCCGCCCGATGTCCAGACCATTGGCCTCAATCATCATGGCCCCCGCGCCGATCAGCAGATCCCCGAACCCGGCCCGCGCGCCGATGCACGAATGGCGGTGGTGGGTGGCGTAGCTGGTCGTCAGAAAGCCACCCTCCTCGACCTCGCCAGCCAGAAACACGCTGTCCCACGGCACGAACACGTCGTCGAAGATCACAACCCCGGTGGATTGCCCATATTTGGCCGAAAACTTGGCCGCAGCCTCGCCGGGACGACCGGCGGGACGGGCGACGATGGTCACCCCCTCGGCATCGATTGGCACGGCGCAGCACACGGCGAAGTCGGCGTCCTCGGGCGTCATGGTGCGGCAGGGCATGACCAAGAATTCGTGCATGTACGGAGCGCCGGTCACGATGGCCTTGGTGCCCCGGATGACGATTCCGTCGGCCCGCCGCTCGGTGATATGCACGTAGACGTCCGGGTTATCCTGCGCGCCGGGCCGCCGGGAGCGGTCGCCCTTGGCGTCGGTCATGGCAACGCCGAGCGTCAAATCCTCGTCCTGCACGCGATGCAGATAGGTCAGGAACCGCTGGTGATAGTCGGTTCCGTGGGCGTCGTCGGTCCGCTTGGTCGCCTGGAAGATGCCATTGAGCGCGTCGTGCGACAGGTACCGCTGAGCGCAGCCGGACTCGCGGCAGACCAAACGCACCGCCTCCAGCTTGTACAGCAGGTCGGTCGAGGTCTCGTTGATGTGCAACATGCGGTTGACCGTGGCGCCGGACGTGCTCTGCCGCGCCGTCATCACCTGGACGTGTTCGGGCATCAGGGCGAAGTCGTAGGTGACCGCCACGGCGGCAATGCCGGGCGCGAGGCTGGGCTCGTCCGCCACGCTCTCGACCCGCCGGCCGTCAACGAACACGCGTGGGTTATAGCGGCGCAGGGAGTCCCGGTAGTCGGCCCCGGACATGAGCATGGCGCATCCTCCATTTTCTTAGCGTTTTAAAAATCTAACGCTGTTCAAATTTCCAGTCAATGGGGTTGCCCGGCGCGAAAACGGCGGTATGCTTCGTTGGCCATGACAGAACCCCGCACCACCCGCCAGGACGCCGTAAAGGCCCTCAAACGCGAGTTGATCCTCGACGCCGCCCGCCAGGTGTTCGAGGTCGAGGGGCTAGAGGGCGCCAGCATCCGCGCCATCGCGCGGCAGGCCGGTTACACGGCGGGCGCCATCTATTTCCATTTCCCCAGCAAAGAAGCGATCTATGGCGCCGTCCTCGACGAGTCCCTGGACCGCCTGAACGCCGCCGTCCGCGATGCCGTCGCCACGGCGCCAGACACCCCGCCCGACCGTCTGCGCGCCGCCGCCCTGACCTTCTTTGCGTTCTACGCCCGCAACCCGCGCGACCTGGACCTGGGGTTCTATCTGTTCCGGGGGGGATTGCAGCCGCGCGGGCTGACCGACACCCTGGACGCCGCCCTGAACGAAAAACTGGCCGCCAGCCTCGCCCCCATCGGAGCCGCGCTGGCCGACATGGGATTTGACGATGCCGCCTGCCGCGCCGTCACCGCCGACACCTTCGGCCATGCCGTCGGCCTGCTGACCCTGCACCACACCGGCCGCATCCGCATGTTCGGCTGTTCAGCGGACGACCTGATGCGGGGGTATGTCGAGGCTTTGGTGGGGCGGTTGGCGGGGTAGGACGGTCGCACGGTTCTTCCGCTGGCGCGGACGGGCTCCCGCCCGAACCCGGCTGGAGCAAGCTCCAGACCTCTCTTGTTTTTCTTGAAGAAAAGAAAGGGGTGCGGGGTCCCCCCGCGCGGGTGTGGGCGGCAGCCCACCGTTCCACGCCCAGCGGAAAACCTTAAAAATGCGACAGATACCCGCCATCCACGGCCAGCGTGTGGCCGGTGATATAGGACGCGGCGGGAGAGGCCAGGAACACCACGGCGCCGGCGATCTCCTCGGGCCGTCCCCAGCGGCCGAGGCAGGTGCGTTTGCTCAGCCAGTCGGCGATGGCGGGGTCTTCGGCCATGGCGGCGTTGGCCTCGGTGGCAAAGTAACCGGGGGCGACGGCGTTCACGGTGATGCCCCTGCCGCCCAGATCGGCCGCCAAGGCGCGGGTCAGGGCGTCCAGGCCGCCCTTGGCCGCCGTGTAGATCGGGTCGCCCGCCCGCGCGAGGGGACCGGCGATGGAGGTGATATTGATGATGCGCCCACCGCCGGTCATTAATGGAGCGGCCCGCCGGGCCAGGGCGAGCGGCGCCACCAGATCAATCTCCAGCACCCGCCGCACGGCCGCCAGATCAACCTCGAACAGCCCCCGGCGGTCGCGCAATGCGGCGTTGTTGACCAGAATGTCGAGTCGCCCGAAGCGTTGCCCGATGTCGGCAAAGGCGGCCTCGACCGCCGCTTCGTCGCCGACGTCAAAGGCCAACGGCGCGGCTTCGTATCCGGCAGCCTTCAGGGCCTGGGCCGCATCCTCCAGCTTACCGGAGTCGCGCCCGTTGAGGAGGACGCGCGCCCCGGCCACGGCCAGCGCCCGCGCGATCTCCAGGCCCAGGCCCTGCCCGGCGCCGGTGACCAGCGCAACCTTGTTGCTCAGCGAAAAGACAAAAGACATGCCGCGCACCTGTCCCAAGGCCATCCCAAAGCACAGTGTGCCGCCATCCTGCCGCCGAGACAACCGCCGGGGTTATGTCGGAATGCTGTCGTTAGTGTGGAACAAGACCTCCAGTCCGTCGCCATAGCTCAGGTAGAACGCCGCCCCCTGCTTGCGTAGGGTGCCCTGGCTGCCGTCGGGGGCCGTCTTGTCGATGGCGGTGTTGCCGGCGCAGTCCTGACACTTCCAATAGTATCCGAACTTGCCGAACTTGATAAACAGGCGTGGCGAGGCGCACTTCTTGCAGACAGGCCCGGCAGGAGGTTCGGGCGCAGGCGTTGGGGCAGGTGTCGGCGCGGATGTTGGGGCCGGTGTTGGAGCTGGGGGGATAGCGGCTTTCGCTACACCAAATCCCCAAGGATCCTGGGTAGGTACGGCATTACCCGATCCCTTCTTAAGCGCCGAGTGGGTATCCTCCGCCAGAAGCAGATTGATAACGCGCTCCAACTCCTCTGGGCGAACGGACGGGCGAACATCATTTGCTTTGCCGAAAAGCAGCGTGCCCAGGCCAGCGGCCTTTCGTTGCCGTCCAAGAATCGCTTCAACGCTTTCCGTCACCTGATCCGCCTTCATGGCTTCAGACGCCAATTCCTTTCCGCCCCGCTCAATAATTCCGTTGTCCGATACAGCAACCAGGACCTGCATATCGAAATTCTTAAAGCCAGCCTGAACAAACCCCGCCAGCACCTTGTCGCGCAAACTGGCCCGCCGCTTTTGAAGATAACTCCGCAGGAACTCCGCCTGCTGCCGGGCCTGGATGATCGGCGATGGCATCCCGCGCCACTGGCCGTCCCACCAGCGGGCCCATTCGCCACGCGTGTTGACCTTGACCTTCTGCGTCACCGACTTGCTTTCGATCAGCACCGCGCCGGCCACGTGCAGGACCAGGTGGTCGATCTGCGCCGCGTCGCCGTCCTCGACCAAGCGCAGGTCGTTGATGACGAACACGTCCGGGGTGTCGCCAAAGGCCCGCCGCAAGTAGAACGCCATTTGCCTTTCGGCTGCATCTCCGGCAGCCTGAAGCTTGTCGCCGCCCTTGCGTTCCGGCGGCTCCTTGAGAACCGTCACATTTTCCCCCTGTCCCGACTACCCCCCACTGCTGCCAGTTTAGCCGCCATGGATGAAGATGCGCAAGCCGTTCACCCTTTGCATGTTGAAAGACAACCCGGACGCCGTGGCCACCTGCGCCCGTTGGGAGCATGAGGAATGGGGCCGCCCGCTGGCCGAGACTCTGCCCGACTTCGCCGCCGCGCAGACCGACCGGTTGCCGCTGACGGTGGTGGCGCTCGACGCCATGGGGAAACCAGCCGGAATGGTCAGTCTGTGGACGGACGACTGCCCGCTGCGGCCCGATCTCACCCCCTGGCTGGCATCGCTCTACGTCACGCCCGAGGCACGCGGCCAGGGCCTTGGCGGTGCGCTGCTGGCACGGGCCGAAGCCGAGGCTCGGCGGCTGGGCATCCCCCGCCTGCACCTGATGACCCAGCATTCCGAAGCCCACTACCGCACCCACGGCTGGCACACCTTCGACCGCATCGACGGCCCCGGTTCGATGCGCGGGGCCGTCCTGATGCGCAAGGACTTTCAACCCCATGCCGCCGTCGCGCGTAATCGGTATGGGGCGCTTGCGTCGCCTTGACGTCGTGAACAGCGTAATGAGGACAGGATGATGGACGGTCTTGCCGTGGAAACCTTGGCTTGGCTGCCCGAGTGGGTGAGGGCTTTTCTGGTCATTGCCGCCGCCGTTATCGCCGGGCTGCTGGCCCATGTGATGCTGCGCGCGGTGCTCCAGCGCCTGACCGCCCGCCGGCCAGTCTTGTCCAAGGCGGTCAAACGCGGCGCCGGGCCGGGCCGCCCCCTTCTGGTGGTGGTCGCATTGCTGGTGGTGCTTCCATCGGTGCCAGCCGCGCCGGGGCTTCTGGAGAGCGCGCACCGGCTTTTGGTGGTCGCCCTGACCGGGCTGTTCGGCTGGCTGGCCGTGCGCGAAACCAACCTCCTGAGCGACTGGGCCGACCTCGCCTTCCCCCTCGACCGGCCCAACAACCTGGAGGCCCGGCAGGCCCACACGCGTCTTGGCATCCTGCGCCGCATCCTGATGCTGGGCGTCATCGTCCTGACCGGCGTCCTCATGCTGATCGCCTTCCCGGCCATGCGCGAGGTCGGGTTGAGCCTGTTCGCCTCGGCTGGTGTGGCCGGTCTGGTCATCGGCATCGCGGCCCGCCCGGCACTGTCCAACCTGATCGCCGGCGTGCAACTGGCCCTGACCCAGCCGATCCGCGTCGATGACGTGGTCATCGTGGAAAACGAATGGGGCTGGATCGAGGAGATCACCTCGACCTATGTGGTCGTCCGCATCTGGGACCTGCGGCGGTTGGTGGTGCCGCTGACCTACTTCATCGAAAAACCGTTCCAGAACTGGACCCGCAAGACCTCGGACATTCTGGGCACGGTGTTCCTGCACGCCGATTACAGCCTGCCGGTCGGCGCCATGCGGTCCGAACTGCTGCGCATCCTGGAGGCCCATCCGCTATGGGATCGCAAGGTCTGCACCCTGGTCGTCACCGACGCCACCGAGCGCACCATCCAGATCCGCGCCCTGATGAGCGCCGCGTCCTCCGGCGAGGCATGGGATCTGCGCTGCGACGTGCGCGAAAAACTCGTCACCTGGATGCAGCGCGAACACCCCGACGCCCTGCCCCGCACGCGGGCCGAAATCGACAGCAATGCGGTGGGTTTGCCGCCGGTGGGCTAGGCGCAAAGAGAAAGCTGGGCGTTGCCCAGACCCACCAAGGGCCATTGGCCCTTGGAACCCATGAGGGGGTGCTGTGTTTTTCTTTACGCCGCAGGCAGACAGGCCTCGCCATTTTCTGCGCTGCGCGCGGCTTACAACCATAAAATCAATGAGGTCCGGAGCATCGCTCCGGGCGGGCCAAATGATGTGGAGGTGGCGGCAGCCCGTCCGCGCCAGCGGAACTACCCACCCCCGACCGCAACATCCGCCGACACGATACCCGGCGTCATGCGGGCCAGTTCGTCAAGAGTGGTGGCGAACACGCAGTGCGGGTGACCGGCCGCCGCGTAGACCACGGGGAACCGCCCGAGGCTGGCGTCGATGACCAGCGGCAGGGGCTGCGGGTGGCCGACCGGGGCGACGCCACCGATGGCAAAGCCGGTGGCCGCCCGCACGATGTCAGCGTCGGCGCGCTTGACCTTACCCTCCAGGCCGAGGGCGCCGGCCAGGGCTTTGGCGTCGCACTGCCGGTCGCCGGCCACCAGGGCCATGACCGGCTGCCCGCTCACCACGAACACCAGCGATTTCACGATGCTGCCCAGGTCTGTGCCGAGCGCCGTCGCGGCATCCTGGGCGGTGCGGGCGCTGTCGGACAGTTCGATGACTTCGGCCGCGCTGCCCAGGTCGCGCAGGGCGTGGCGCACCCGCTGGACGCTGGCGTTCTGGAGGTGTGCCACAGCCCTACTCCGGCCGGGGGATGGCCATGCCACGCGCCACGGCGGGACGCTCGGCCAGGGCGTCGTACCAGCGCGCCACGTTGGGATAAGTATCGAGATCCACGTCCTGCCACTCGTGACGGTCAACCCACGGGAAGGTGGCGATGTCAGCGATGGAATAGGTGTCGCCGGCCAGGAATTCGTTGTCCGCTAATTGCCCGTCCATGACCTTGTACAGGCGGGCGGTTTCCGTGGTGTAGCGCTCGATGGCATAAGGGATCTGCTCGGGCGCGAAACGGCGGAAGTGGTGGCACTGACCGAACATCGGCCCAACGCCGCCCATCTGGAACATCAGCCATTGCAGCGCGGCGTAACGGGCACGGGGTTCGGCCGGCAGCAACGGGCTGACCGCCTTGTCGGCCAGATAGATCAGGATGGCCCCGGACTCAAACAGGGTGATCGGAGCGCCGCCTGGACCGTCGGTATCGACGATGGCGGGGATCTTGTTGTTGGGGTTGATCGCCAGATACTCGGGCGTAAACTGATCACCCTTGCCGATGTCGATAGTCTTGACGGTGTACGGCAGCCCGAGTTCCTCAAGCAGGATGGACACCTTGCGGCCGTTCGGCGTGCCCGCCGTGTAGAGCGTTATCATGGGCGTGGTCCCCTTGTTGGCGCCAAAGTGAAGCCGGGCTCTGCCCGGACCCGCCAGGAGACTTGTCTCCTGGACCTCAGTAATAGGAACGAAAAGCCGCGCCCAGCGCAGCAGATTTCGAGGATTGTCTGCCTGCGGCGCAAAAAAAGCGCAACCTCCCTCACGGGTTCCAAGGGCCAATGGCCCTTGGCGGGCCTGGGCAGCGCCCAGGTCTTCCTCAAAATCAATACCCCCCTCCGCAAATTCAGACTGTAACCGTGCCCACCGGAGCCGCACTCCGCAACACCTCGCCGAGCAGCCGAAAGTCGCGCGCCCGTGGCGAGCCTGGGCGCCATACCAGGGCGGCGGTACGGGCGGCGTCGGCCCCCTCGACCTCACGCACGGCCACACCGAGACCCGCCGCCACCTCGACCGGCACGGCCGAGCGCGGCAGCAGCGTGACGCCGAGACCATTGGCGACCATCTGCACCAGGGTATTGAGACTGGTGGCCTGGAACGCCTCATTGTCCTCGCGCCCGTCCAGGCGGCAGGCTTGAAGGGCGTGGCCGCGCAGGCAGTGGCCGTCCTCCAGCAACAGCAGTTCGACCTTGGACAGGTCGTCGTTGGTCAGACGGGCGGAGCCTTTGGCCAGTGGGTGGGTGGTGGGCAAGGCGACCACCACATCCTCCTGCCACAGGGGCATGATCTCCAGGTCGCCAATCTCGAACGGCAAGGCCAGCACGCCGCAGTCCAGGCGCCCGGCGGCGAGGTCGTCGAGGATGCGCGCCGTCTGTTCCTCGCGCAGGTACAGCCGCAGGTCCGGGTAGGCGCGCCGCACCGCCGGCAGGGCGCGCGGCAGGGCATAGGGGCCGATGGTCGGAATCACCCCCAGGCGCAGATCCCCGGCCAACGGATGGGTCCCGGCCTGGGCGGCGTCGGCCAGGGCCTCGGCATCGGCCAGGATGGAGCGGGCGCGGCGCACAAGATCTTCGCCGAGCGGCGTCAACAGCACCTTGCGCCGGCTCTTGCGCTCCAGCAGGACGACGCCCAGCAGCGCTTCCAGATCCGCGATGCCGGCCGACAGGGTGGACTGTGTGACATGGCACTGCTCGGCCGCCTGCCCGAAGTGCAGGGTCTCGGCCACTGTCACCAAGTATCGCAACTGCCGCAGGGTGGGGAGTGCACGCATCGCTTCCGTCGATCAGGACTCCGGGGCGACTACCCTAACACCGATTGTCGGCCCCCGAACAGCATGACTGTCCGGCAGGTGTCGCTGGACACTAACGCCCGAGACGGTCCACCACCGCAGCGGCCTGACGGCGACGCAGTTCGGCCGCCACGTCCTTGTCCACGATGGTCTTGCCAATGGGGAACAGTGACGCCCCGGCCAGCTTGAGGTGCGCCCAGGCCAGCGGGATGCCGATGATGGTCAACGCCGTGGCGATGGCCGCCATGACATGGCCCAGCGCCAGCCACCACCCGGCGAGTACGAACCAAATGACGTTGCCGAGCATTCCCAGCGGCGAGGTCCCGAGGTCCTCCTGCCCGGTCAGCAGGGACCTGTCCACAGCCTCCCGCCCGAACGGCCACAGGGAATACAGCGCGATGTTGAACGCCGACCGCGCCCACGGGATGCCGATGATCGTAATGACCATCACGAATGCCGCCAGCAACCACGCCAGGAACATGATGAACCCGCCGAGAACGACCCAGATGATATTCAGGATAAGCGCGATCAAGGTGCCCCCCGTGCCAAGTCCATCTCAGTTTGCGGTAGTCTCGCCAACCCCACAGGGCGGGGAGCGGGCCAGGACTGCCCACTCCCCCCTCCCCTTATACAAACCTACGGCGCCAGGATCTTGGGAACACGGTTCTGGCGCAGGCGGTAGGCGTCAGGCATTCCCTTGCCGAGCAACGGGCGGAGATACAGGCGGAAGGCGTCGGTGACGTCCGTGCCGTTGGCGGCAATGAACTCGTCGGGCATGTGGCGGGTCTTGCCGGCCACTTCGACCAGCGGGGTCAAGTGGTAATCGACCGAATAGAAGCCGGTGCGGTGGATGGTCACCGAACCGTCCACATCGCCCCACATGGCATACTGCACGGCCTTTTCGCCGACCTCGCGGGCCTCGCGCTGATCGACGTCGGACACGCAGCCGACGAAGCTGCGCTGAAGATAGCCAAACGTGTCGGCCCGCACACGGGTCATGCCGAGCTTGGTCTTGATCTCGTTGGCCAGCAGGTCGGCCAGGGCGCTGCCGCCGAGGTGGACGTTGCCGTGGCTGTCGCGCTCGACCTGCTCGGCGAGCTTGGTGGCGATCGGCACGCCCTGGGCGTCGGCGACCCCCTCGGACACCGCGATGACGCAGCGGCCGTAGCGTTCCATGGTGGCTTTGACGTCACCCAGGAAGCTGTCCATGTCGAAGGCGCGTTCGGGCACGTAGATCAGGTGCGGGCCGTCGTCCGGGAACTTCTTGCCGAGCGCCGAGGCCGCCGTCAAAAATCCGGCGTGCCGCCCCATCACCACCCCGATGTAGACCCCAGGCAGCGCCCAGTTGTCGAGGTTCACGCCCATAAAGGCCTGCGCCACAAAGCGGGCGGCCGACGGGAAGCCCGGCGTGTGGTCGTTGACCGTCAGGTCGTTGTCGATGGTCTTGGGGATATGGATGCAGCGCAGGTCATAGGCCGCCTTGCGGGCTTCCTCGGACACGATGCGCACGGTGTCGGAGCTGTCGTTGCCGCCGATATAGAAGAAGCAGCCAATCTCGTGGGCGCGTAGGACCTTGAAGATTTCCTGGCAATATTTCAGGTCCGGCTTGTCGCGCGTGGACCCCAGGGCCGACGACGGGGTTTCCGCCACCAGTTCAAGGTTGTGGGTGGTTTCCTGGGTGAGGTCCAGGAACTCCTCGTCGACGATGCCGCGCACGCCGTGGAAGCCGCCGTAGACTTTTTCCACGTTGCGGAACTTGCGGGACTCGAGAACCGCCCCCACCATCGATTGGTTGATCACTGCGGTGGGGCCGCCGCCTTGGGCGACAAGAACCTTGCGCTGCATGAAAACGTCTCCCAGTAGAACCGTGGGGGGATGGACCTGGAGGGTGGTCACTTGGTCAATCAAAGACATACCAGAACCGGGCGCTGGCGCAATACAAGGTTGGTTGTCGCCCTCCCCCTCTTGGCCCTTCTGGCGGTGCCGGCCTGTGCCCCCACGGCCGGCACGGGGCCGGAAGTCCGGCTGACCGGACTGCGTCCCGCCATCGGGGGCCTCATGGAACCGCGCTTCCTGGCCGACCTGCGGCTGTCCAACCCGACCGGGCAGCGCATGGCGGTCAACGGCGTGACGCTGAACCTCAGCCTGGGCGGCACACTGCTGGCGTCGGGCGTGCGCAACCACACCCTGTCCATCGCCCCGAACGCCGACGAGGAACTGACCGTCCAGGCGCGTCCGGTGTCACGGGCGGTGGTCGCCCACCTGTTCGGCCTGGGCGCCGCGGATGGCCTGGACTACGCCATCAGCGGCGAGATCTACCGGCAAGGTCGTAGCGACAGCACCACACCCTACAGCGCGCAAGGCACCCTGGACCTGTTCGGAGGCGGCCTGACCAGCGGCGAACCACACTACCGGACACGGGCTTTCTGAGTTCTGCATTCGGGTCTTCTTATGGCCTGGAGCCACGTCAACCCTGAGGCGTAGATTCTTTAATTCAAGTATCCGAGTAGCTGTGGGCGCCATTTTGCTGCCACATTTTCCGCGTCCAAAGCCTTATTACAAGGCCGGAGGCCAGCCTGTCTTCATCGAGGCGAGTAAAAATGGCCTGTGTTCAATTTTGCTCAGACCCGCCTGCGAAATCGAAATAACTTTCACGCTCAAACTTGTCGCGCGCATGGATGACCGAGCAGTTCGGGCACCCACTTGGCTGTGATCACCACCGCCCGTACATCGCGTACACAACCTGAGAGCCCCCGATGAAGAAACTCCTATTCATTCCGATGCTGACCGCGTCCATGGTCACTGCGGCGCCTTTGGCCTTGGCTCGCGAAGTTGTTGTTCTTCCGGGCGTGGTTGGCGCGACGGGGGAATTAAGCGGTGTTGATACCCAAGGTCCCGGCGCCCTGAATGTCGGCAACCAGAATATTAACACGAGCAACGATGCAGGCGGTGGCATCACGACCAGTGCTGCAAACACGGCAAACGTCGTGTTCAACAATTCCTCCACCGTCACAGGATTTGTTGGACAAGTTGGCTCGACATTCCTCAACATCACGGCAGGGGCGGTTGGCCAAACGGTCACTTTCAATGGCCCCGTCTTTTCAACAACCTTTGATGTTTTAGGCACTGGAAACGTCAACTTTAACGGCGGCTTCACGAGCAATACCGGCGGCGCGATGAATTTCGCCGGCGATGGATTCATCAACGTTGCCAGCGGCCAAACCGTCAGAGCCGCCATCACCAACACGGCCGGAGCCCGCACCGGGACGTTGACCCTCAACGGCGGCAGCATTCTGGATGGCGCCGTCGGCGCGGCGAGTGGCCTGAAAGAGATCAGGGTTGTGGGCGGCAATGCGCTGATCACCGGCCAGGCCAATGCCGCAACCTATACCCTGGGCACCAACACCTTGAATGTCGCAGGGGCCCTTAACACTCCTGTTGCAGGCGTGATCAATACGACCATCGCCAGCAATCTGGTTTACGGCAAGATCGTGCCGGTCGGCGCCTCGACCATTGGCGATGCCCTGCAGGTCAACGTGAACGTGACCGGGCCGATTGATGTCGGCACCGTCTTCAACATTGTCGATGCGACCAGCGGCACGGACGGAAGCACCGTTCTTGTCGATACGACCAGCAACAGCTTGCGCTACACGTTTGCGACCCAACCCACCGTTGCCGGTGACGTCAACATCACGACAACCCAGGTCCCGCTGGCTGTGATTATTGCCCCTCCCGTGGTCGTGGATCCGACCGCTCCGGCGCCGGTGGTCAACCCGATTGCTCCGGTCCTTGCCCCGGTGGTGGATGCTCTGCCGGTCATTGAGGCGACGGTACCGTTGCTGACTGCGGTTACCCTGTTGCCGACGCCGGCCGCGGTGGCCGATGCCCTTGTGCAGTTAGCCCCTTCCGCAACGACCATGGCGGCGCCGCGGGTGGCGCATGACACCACCCAGTTGTTCCATAATCAGTGGGCTTCCCATCTTGCCCAAAGCCAGACCTGTGGACGCGACAGCCAGCCCAATGACACGGACAAAGCCCGCCTCCAGGAGAACGCCTCGGCCTGCGAAGCCAATGATATGCGCCCCCATATTTGGGCGTCGGCCATTGGGTCCACGACCAAGCAGGGCAACGTGAATGGGTATGAAGGGTTTGACGCCAATACCCGTGGCCTCATGGCCGCCTTTGAAGCGCCGCTCCCCAATTCCGACAGCCTGCGTGCCGGTGCCGGCCTCAGATTTGCTGAGTCGGCCCTGACCGGCAACATTTACAACGGCAAAACTGACGTCGATTCGTATCAGGCCGTCGCTTACCTCGGGTATGCTCCGGGGTCCTGGTTCGTGAACGGCGCGGTATCATATGGCCTGGATAATTATTCGGCATCACGCACCGTGCGTTTGCCTGGATTTACCGGGCAGGCCGATGCCGACTACAGCGGCACGCAGGCCACCGCGTTTGCGACTGCCGGGCGCAACTTCCGTGTCGGCGATGGCGCGACCATCATCACGCCAGCCGCCACGCTGCAGTATACCCACATGCGGGTGGACGGTTACACCGAGACGGGCAACGCCGCGACCACCCTCAACGTGGGATCGCAGAAGTACGACTTTGTCGAATCCGGGTTGGGGGCAAAAATCGCCCGAAGCATCGCCGTGTCGGACACTCAGTTCCTGCGCCCCGAAGTCCATGCCAACTGGCTGCATTCCTTTGGCGACGTGTCGATGGAGAAGACCACCGCATTCACCGCCGGTGGCCCAAGCTTCACCACCGTGGGCCGTGAGGCCGACCGCAACAGCTATAACGTGGGCACCGGCCTGACGCTCACCAATGTCGGTTCCTGGTCAGTCTCGGGCGCCTATGACTACAATTGGCGCACCGATGACAACAAATCCCATCAGGCGATGATTACGTTCGCCCTCCCCCTGTAAAACCGAAAACTGGCGGAACAAACCGATATCGTGCGTGCGTCGTCGCAGACCAGCGCGGTCGGCGACGGCGCTTTGCGGTGGGCGGTGTCAAAAGAGCCGACATCACAAGACGCGCGATTCCTCTTTAGCATGCACCGCATGCAAAGCATCGAAAATGAAATAAATGTGATACCGTAGGCTTGGCATCTAGAATGCGCCGCCTCACATTTATTTCCTAGAACAACTCGTATTGGCCTTTAAGGGGATTTTTTGTATGCAGATGTCTGGCGAGAGCCTTCTTATCATCCTATTTATCGGTTTAGTTGCAGGGTGGCTTGCCGGTATAATCGTCTCGGGGACCGGCTTTGGCCTGATCGGGAACCTCGTCATCGGCGTGCTCGGCGCGTTTATCGGAAGTTGGCTTCTGCCTCAGCTCGGCATCATGCTGGGAGCAGGCATCATCAACGCGATCATCAACGCCACGGTTGGCGCGGTCCTGCTGCTGCTGATCATCCGGCTGGTGCGGGGTGGCGGCGGCTGGTCCAGCCGCTGGCGCAGGTAGGCTGCCGATGAACATAGAAGCAAAATTCACCAGGACATTTGATCCGATAAAATTTCTTGAGGAAGTCGGGAACGGACGAACGGTACACTCGCATGTAAAGCAGGATGTGGTGTTCCTGCAGGGTGACCAAGCCGACACCGTTTTCTACATCCACAGTGGACAGGTAAAAATAACGGTCGTCTCAGAGTTTGGAAAAGAAGCCGTTATTGCTGTCCTTGGACCAAAAGCATTCTTCGGAGAGGGATGCTTGACGGTGCAGCCTCACCGCCTATCCACGGCCACGGCAATGACCGATTGCCAGATCATGGCCGTGGACAAGGCTGTGATTGCCCGTGCCATTCGGGACGAACCCGCGCTGTCGGTCATGTTTATATCCTATCTGCTCGCCCGCACGACACGGCTTGAAGAAGACCTTGTCGACCACCTCTTGAATCCAAGCGAAAAACGCTTGGCTCGAACCCTTATGCTGCTTGCAAACTTGTGTGATGGTTCTGAGCGGCAGCATACTATAACCAACGTCAGCCAAGAAATGCTTGCCGACATGATTGGCACCACACGGTCGCGCGTGAGTCAATTTATGAACAGGTTTAGGAAGCTAGGATTTATTGATTACTCTCATGACAATATTAAGGTGAACGTATCCTTGCTGAACGTCGTTCCAAATAATATTTCGGGCAGTGACAGCAGGACCACTGACGGGCCGCTTCGCTAGACCCAGTGCACGATGGAGGCCGCAGCCGCCCCGTAATCCGTTTGCGGCGGCCGGGATCCGTTATCGCCCGGACCCCGGCGCCCATTCTTTGGTTTCCACAACCAGTTCGCCTGTCTCGACGTGGGGAGACGCACCATGGGAAACCGCCCGCGCGTTCGTCGCGCCTTCATTACGGCCACCATCCTGATCGCCGCCACCAGCCTTGGTGCCACAGGCGCCACCGCGCAGTTCGACGTCAACCGCCTGTTCGACTTCGGCAACAAGCTGTATCAGGGGCACCTGGAACAGCAGCAACGCCAGGAGGAAGAGCTAAGACGGCAGCGCGAACAGGCGCTCCCCCAGCCCCAATACCCGCAACAACAATACCCCCGGCAGCAGGTCCCCCAACAGCAGGTCCGGCACCCCCCACCATCGGCCGCGCCCGACAGGCAGGCTCCGACCGGGCCGACACGGGCCGACGTCCGCGCTGTCCAGGACCGCCTCAACCGCCTGGGCTATGATGCCGGTCCCGCCGACGGGCTAATGGGTCCGCGCACCGCCCGCGCCATTGAGGCGTTCCAGCACGACAACCGACTGCCCGCCAGTGGCGCCGTCACCGACGACCTGGTCGCCCTGCTGCAAGAAACTCCCGCACAAGACGCGGCATCGAACGCCAGCCCACCGCCGCAGGCTGGCCCCGGCATCGTTCCCGTCGAGGCCGTGCACCAGGACGGCCACCTTCTGACCGGCTACCCGCTGCTGTTCGGCAGCCACCGCACGGGCGAGACGGCAATGCTGGGTCCGCGCCGCTCCCGCTCGCATGTGGAATTGTCGCGCTTCCTCGACCTTCTCATCCTGGCCGCCCGCCCCACCATCCTCGACGACCAGTTGGTTGCCCGAAATTACGCGGTGCGCTTTCTGACCGAGGAGGAACAGGCGCGGTTCCTCGCCGATTGCCCATATCGCTCGTGCGGCGGGTCCAAGATCCCGTTCGTCGGCTGGATCGGCAGCAACGAGTTTGAGCGTGAAGCCACGTACCGTCGCTTCGTGAGTGAATTCCGCGACCGCCTCGTCGCCCTAGCCCCGACCCCTCCACCGCCTCTGCTGCATATCGTGGAAATGGACATCGGGGCCTATGACGGAGAGCGGGAGTCGTTCCCGCTGGACGTCAGGCGTGGCGACATCATTATCGCCACCGTGCCGCCCGCCTACGGCCTGAACATCGGCGACGACTTCGCCCGTCCGACCGCCATTCCGGTGCCGCGCACCGAGGGCGGTGCCTTCCTCGCCCGCGTGCCGGAACGTCGGGCCTACCTTGCCCTGAAGGGCACGTTGACGCCGTTTTCCGACAGCCGCTTTGGCAAACGCCTCGACACCACGTTCGCCGTCCAGTCGGCTGCCGTTTACGCCGACCCGGATCTGCGCGACGAACTGTATTCCTTCGGCCTGTTCAGCGAAGGCGGCAAGGCGGTGGCCGCCGCGCAGACCTCCGGTCAAGGCGGCAGCGGGGCCAACGGGATGCGCGCCATTACCGGCCCAGGGGGAGAGGCGATACTGGAACTGGCCCTGCCGGAGGGCCTGAAGCCGATCCGCTTCATGGCGCTGCACGGCCTGCCGGTGACAGGCGCGCCCGTCCGTGGCCGGGGTCCGCTCTCCCCCGGCACGCTGAAGCGGTTGCACGGGCACGCCCCGGAGGTCGAAACCGAGGTCGACAGGATCGTTAGCCTGATGCGGCTTGCCGATCAGCCCAAGTTGCTGGAGGGCCTGACCTATGCCGAGGACTTCATCAACACGCATGCCGACGCCGACACCTATGCCCATTTCCATCCCGAGGCCCGCATGGCCCGAGGAACGTTCCACAACTCCTTTGGCAACAACCAGTTCGAGCGCGCGGACCTGCACCGCGAGTTGATCCGCCGCTATGCCGACGCCGCCTTTCCCAAGGCGCCGTTTGAACTCCTGCATGTGGAGGATATCCGGCTGCGCTCCTACGACAGCGGCACGGGCCGCTACGGCCTGAGCGACCCCTCCGGCGGCGGGTCGGGCATCGGTCCGACCGTCGAGAAATCCGGCTTCATGCCCGACAGCTTCCCCATTGCCCCGGCCGCCGCGCAGGCGTTGATCGACCGCATTCCCGATGGCAAGATCTACATTGCCTATCACGTCGCCCTGACCGGCGGCCCCATGGGCGGGCGCCGCAATACAGACGTCACGGTCGATCTGCGCGGCCTGTCCCTCTACGAGGACGAGCTTCTCAGCAAGCCCCTGCATACCTTCGAGGTCGACACCGAGCAGACCCCACGCCCGACCCTGCCGCCCATGGCGCACCTGTCCATGCACCTCGCCAGCCTCTATGAGGTGCGCGACATCAAGGGGTGGATGTCGGACAAGGCCCTGCTGGAGGGCGCCGCCCGGCTGGTCCAGACCGAACAGCGCAACTGGCCCGCCACGGACACTAGGGGTGGCATCAGTTCCGGGCGCTGCTACGGCGGCAAGATGACCGTGTTCGAGTGGGACCGCGCCCGCCGCGATGCGCCCGCCCTGGCCAACGGGCCGTTGCTCGACGCGCTGGTCGGCGTCCCGATGGACTGGCAGTTCCTGAACGACCACACCCGCTTTGGCTTGGTGCCCGACCACTGCGTCGCGGTGCACGTCTTCCCCCGCGAGCGCATCGAAGGCCGCGAACCGGAGTTTGCCGCCCGCGACGTCCTGGATATCTACCGTGCCTCCATCGAAGCCGCCGCCGCCCGCGCGCCGCGCACCGTCTATATCCGCGAACGCCTTCCCGAACCGCGCTACGACCACGCCAGCGGGGAGCTTTTCTTCCCGCCCGAATCTGAGTCGGACCGCGATAAGGGTAAGGAATGGTCCATGCGGGCGTTGAGCCGCATCACGACCGTCGCTCCGCAGGCCGAGGCCGGCAACCGTCCCAGTTCGCGGGTCGCCTATGTCCCGCCGGGCATGAATGGGCACATCTTTTATAGGCTGGGGTCCATTGGCGACACCGACACCATCGGCGACAACGGCGTCAAGCCCACCCCCCTCGGCCAGGGCCAGATCGGCAAGATGTGGCGCCAGACCGTGTGGTCGGTGAGGGACGACCGGCCCCGCCGCATTCTCGCGTTGGACCGCGTGCTCGACACGCCACGCCTGCCCATGCCCGCCGCCCAGGCCGAGAAAATCGTCGCCAGCCGCGACAGCCTGACCGGCATCATCACCCTGGATATCGACCATGCCCAGGCATCGCCGGCCAACGGCGGCAGCATGATCGTCACCCGCCTGCGCGACGTCAAAGTGATGGGCAAGGATGGCAGCATCATCGCCACGGTGCCCGCCTCGGCCTTCACCAGCGGTCAGGCCGTTGTCAGCGCCGCCCGGCAGAAGGAACAGGCCGAGGCCGCCGAGGCCGCCGCCAAACGCGCGGCCGAGGAGACCCTGGAGGCCAAGCGTGCCGCCCTGCTCGACGGGCACAAGGGAACCGTTCTCATCCGCCGCACCGGCACAGAGAGCATTCTGAAGGCCTATCATACCGGCGGCTCGGCGGGGATCGGATACACCCACACGGTGCGTAACAAGGCCCTCGACATGCCGGTCGAGGGCATCGGGCTGGTTTCCAAGGACATGGCCGACAAGCTCCGCTCCGAGGACGGCGCGGCGCTGGTGGTCAATGTCGGGGTGTTCAGCCGCTCGGTCTTTCCCGACGTCGCCGATCTCGATCTGGTGGTCGAGGACTTCCCGCCCGAACCCAAGCCCCTGGAGGCCAATCTCGCCGCCGCACTGAAGAAGCAACTGCCCGAAGACGCGAAGGTGGTCCTGCTGCGACCGGCCGGCGACAACGGCGCGATGGAAACCGTCTACACCACCACGTCGCACACCCGGTCGGCGCACCTCAACTGGAAGCTCAAACTGGGCACGGCGCCGGACTATGCCACGGTCGAGAAGGCTGGCACGCCCCAGGAAACCTCCCTGCGCGACGTGCCCGACCTTTTGCGCAATGCCCGTAACGCCGGCGTTTTGATGGAGCCGGACGGGCTGCGGGCCATCTTTGGCCAGATCAGCGACCTCAAGCCGACCATCGTGCGCTTCCCCATGGCGGAGTACGGGTTTGGCCTGGAGAGGGACCACACCGCCACGGCTGCGGATTACGATATCCTGGGCATCGCCGGAGGGGCGCCCGAAGCTGTCGCCCTGGAGGCCATTGCCCAGGAGTTCAAGCCCGAAGAGGTCCACCGTGATGACACCAAAGGCGAGATCCTGGCTCGGCGCGGGGCCTGCGACGGCCCCCTGACGGCCCCACCCGCCCCTGGACAGGAAGGCGCCTATTGCCTGCGGGTGCGTCTGGACGGCGGCACGGTGTCGAGCGTGACGCTGCGCCAGGTTCTGCCCGGCGCCGCCCTTGAGGTCGCCGAAAATGCCTTCAAGGAACGCTACGGCTGGTCACACTTTGTCAAGGAAACCCGCTACTTCCCCGGCAACGGCCAGCGGATCCTGGTCGGCTACGGCAAGCGCCTGCATGCGGATCGCCAGGACCTGGGCCGCGTCGCGGCCGGAACCCCGCCGACCGCGCTGGAGACCATCGCCTGGACGGCCGATGACATGACGGCAGTACTGCTGCACCTCGACACCGCTGCCACCCCCCAGGAAGCGCAAGTGGAGGCGGAGAACAAGATCCAGCCCAAGCTGAAATTCTGAAGGACGCTGCATGCGTTTGCGCCGACCATGCCGGGCGCGGCGCCTGCAACGCTGCCTGTTTGCCCTCCGTTGATGTACATCATGGAGATCATCGCCGACAGCCTGAGCAGCCACATCGGATTTGGCGATCTGGTGTACCGCTTCACTGTGGCGGCCTTTCTGGCCGCGCTGCTGGGCGTCAACCGGGAATGGCGCAACAAGCCTGCGGGCCTCCGCACCCACATCCTGGTTGCCGTAGCCGCGTGCGCCTTTGCGCTGCTGTCCCTCGAACTGTTCCTTGAGACAACAGAACTCCACCCCGACGCCCGCAGCGACCCCATCCGCGTGATTGAGGCGGTGGTAACTGGCGTTGCGTTCCTCGGCGCCGGGGTCATCATCCAGTCGAGCGGCACCGTGACCGGCGTGACCACCGGCGCCTCGGTGTGGGTGGCCGGCGCCATCGGGCTCTCGGCCGGGATCGGCAATGTCCGCATCGCGCTGCTATGCGCCGGCTTCGGGTTGCTGGCGCTGATCGTGCTGGGCTGGATCGAGCGGATGACCATCACCAAGCGCCGCCGCGGCAAGACCAATATTGACGGGGACCGGGACTGACCCCGCAACGGGACGGGCCCGGCAACGGCGCAAGCGGACATGGCGTTTCGTTCGATGCAAACGAAACGGGAGTTGCACCCATGACACGATATATCGCTCTTTGCGTGGCGCCAATTGCTCTTGGGGTGGTTCTTGGTGCTGCCGGTCCTGGACACGCGCAGCAAGACCCCTCCGCCACGCAAGCACAGCCCTCCCCCGCCCCGACCCAGGAACAGGTCGAGCAACCCGCGCCGGATGTGGAGAACCTCAAGGAAGAGGACCTCAACCGTACGCAGGCCGTACAACAACAACAAGACCAGTTGCAAGAGGGCCAGCAGCAAGAGGAAGCCATGACCCAGCCGCAATTGGCCGAGGAACGCAATCAAGCCAACGAACTCCTGGTCACCTGGCAAGAGCGGCTGGCCGAAAAGCCCGACGTGGTGGAGCAGTCCGAGCCGGTCCAAAACGCCTGGGCCGACCTGCGCGAGGCGCATTCCGCCGTTGTCCGGGCCGATGAGGCGTCCATGCCGGTGGCCCAGCAAACCTTTGAGGAAAGCGCGGAACGCATGGAGAAGGTATGGACCGAAGCCACTGATTGACGAGCGACAGCCCCCCCGATCCTATTTCCACAAAAAAAATATACCGCCCGAGCAAAAAGGGGTTGCACCAGGATGGAAATATAGGTAACGGTGAATGAGAACTATTTGCAGTCTCGACCCACCGTCGGGGAGTTCATAGCCTTGTCAGGAGCTTCAACCATGGTCCCCCATTTCCGTACACTGGGCATCGCCGCCGCCACTTGCGCCACGCTCGCAGTCGGGTCGGCTGTCGCGCAGGCGCAAGGCGCCGTGCAAGGACAGGGCGAGGTCAACGTCTACACCGACCGCCAGCCGTTCCTGATCGACCCCCTGCTGGAGGCCTTCACGGCCGAAACCGGCACCAAGGTGAACGTGGTCTATGCCAAGTCCGGCATTGAGGAGCGCCTGAAGGCCGAGGGTCGCAACAGCCCCGCCGACGTGGTGATGACCGTTGACGTGGGCCGCCTGGTGAACATGAAGGACGAGGGCCTGACCCAGGCCGTATCGTCGGACACCCTGACCGCCAACATTCCGGCCGAGTTCCGCGGCTCCGAAGGCCACTGGTTCGGGCAGACCTTCCGCGCCCGCCCGCTGGCCGTCCACAAGGAGCGCGTCGATGCCTCCAAGCTGACCTCCTACCTGGATCTGGCCAACCCCGAGTGGAAGGGCCGCATCTGCATCCGTCCGGGCGACAATGATTACAACCTCGGCCTGATCGCCTCGGTCATCGCCCATGAAGGCGAGGCCAAGGCCAAGGAATGGCTCCAGGGCGTCAAGGCGAACCTCGCCCGCAAGCCGCAGGGCAACGACCGCGCGCAGGCCAAGGCCGTGTTCGAGGGCGAATGTGACATCGCCATCATCAACACCTACTATGTCGGCGCGATGATGGACAACCCCGAACAGCGCCCGTGGGCCGAGGCCGTCAAGCTGGTCTTCCCCGACCAGGACAGCCACGGCGCCCACATCAATGTGTCCGGTGCCGTGGTCACCAAGCACGCCCCGAACCGGGCCGAGGCCGTCAAACTGCTGGAGTTCCTGACCAGCAACAAGGCCCAGGAAATGTACGCCAAGGGCAACACCGAATACCCGGTCAAGCCGGGCGTCGAGCGGGCCGAACTGGTCAAGTCCTGGGGCGAGCCGAAGTTTGACGCCGCATCCCTCGAAGCCGTCGCCAAACACAAGTCCGCTGCCCTGCGCCTGGTGAACGAGGTGGCCTTCAACGACGGGCCGTAATCTCGGGCACTCCGCGCAGGCATGAAAAACAGTGTCCTGAAAAACAGTCGGGGCGGCACTCTTTGAGGGGGTGCCGCCCTCGGCTTTTCATGATAACCGTTATCAGGTTGTGGACTTGGGACCGGACGATGGCACACTGGCCGCGCAGGCAGCAGGAACCGGCACGCGCCCCCGCCAACGAGGCAGGGGCGCTCGATCACGCCTTGAACGCCGCTGAGGACGCGCCCATGCGGCGCGGCACGGCGCGCCTGGACCTGTGGACCATCGGCAGTTTGCTGATGACCGCCGTCATCCTGATGCCGGTGGTCGCGGTGATCGCCCTGGCCCTGTTCCCGACCGAAAACATCTGGCCCCACCTTATCGACACCGTCCTGCCCGGCTACATCCGCACCACCGTCCTGCTGATGGCCGGGGTGTGCGCGGGAACCTTCGTGATCGGCACCGGCACGGCGTGGCTGGTGACGACCTGCAACTTCCCCGGCCGCAAGGTGTTCGAGTGGGCGCTGCTCATCCCGCTGGCCATGCCGGCCTATGTGATCGCCTACATCTACACCGACCTGCTGGAATTCGCCGGGCCGGTCCAGGCGATGCTGCGCGATATCTTCGGCTGGACCACGCCGCACGACTACTGGTTCCCCGACATCCGCACCCTGGGCGGTGCGACGTCGATGATGATTTTGGTGCTCTATCCCTACGTCTATCTGTTGTCGCGCGCGGCGTTCCTGGAACAGTCCGTGGCCGTTCTGGAGGCCGCCCGCACCCTGGGCTGCACGCCGTGGCAGAGCTTCATGCGGGTGGGACTGCCACTGGCCCGGCCGTCCATCGTGGTCGGGCTGACCCTGGCCCTGATGGAGGCGCTGAACGACTTCGGCACGGTGGACTACTTCGCGGTCCGCACCCTGACGGCGGGCATCTTCAATGTGTGGCTGCACATGCGCAACCTGGGCGGCGGCGCACAGGTGGCCGTGGTCCT
This sequence comes from Rhodospirillaceae bacterium BRH_c57, assembly GCA_000961745.1. Taxonomy (GTDB): domain Bacteria; phylum Pseudomonadota; class Alphaproteobacteria; order Rhodospirillales; family Rhodospirillaceae; genus Cauispirillum. Next base: position 25,393 of record LAEA01000057.1, read on the forward strand.
GCTGATCTTCGTGATCGCAATCATCCTGGTCGAGCGTGCGGCGCGGCGGCGCAAGAGCTACCACAACACCGGCACCCGCAACACGCCGCTGGTGCGCATCCGGTTGCGCGGTTGGCACGCCTGGGGGGCCGCGGTGGCCTGCGCCCTGCCCTTCGCCTTGGGCTTCCTGATCCCGGCCACGCAACTGGCCTTCTATGCCGTGGCCAATTTCGAAGCGTCGTGGAACGCCGGCTTTGCGACCTACGCCCGCAACAGTCTGGTGCTGTCGGGAAGTGCCGCGCTGGCCGCCGTCAGCCTGGGCCTGTTCCTGGCCTACGCGGCGCGGCTGGGCCGGGGCCCCGTGCTGACCGCCTGCCTGCGCATGGTGTCGCTGGGCTATGCGGTGCCCGGCGCGGTGCTGGCGGTCGGCATCCTCTACCCGTTCGGGATGTTCGACAACGCGCTGGACGCCTGGATGCGCAGCACCTTCGGCATTTCCACAGGGCTGTTGTTGTCAGGGACCATGTTCATCCTGCTGTACGCCTACGTGGTGCGCTTCCTGGCCCTGTCCTATGGCACCATGGAGGCTGGTCTTACCCGCGTGAAGCCCACCCTGGACGACGCCGCCCGCACCCTGGGCCGCTCACCGATCGGGGTCCTGCGCCACGTCCACATCCCCATCCTGCGGGGCAGCCTGCTGACCGCCGCCATCCTGGTGTTCGTGGACAGCATGAAGGAACTGCCGGCAACGCTGCTTCTGCGGCCCTTCAACTTCGACACCCTGGCCACCCACGTCTACCAGTTCGCCAAAGACGAACAAATCGAGCGCGCCGCCTTGGGCGCCCTGTTCATCGTGCTGGTCGGCCTCATCCCCACCATCCTGCTGTCCCGCGCCATCACGCAGGGCAAGGAAACTCCGACGACGTAGCCGGGACGGGCTACTGGGTTGCCGTGTCCGCCTGCTGCTGCGCATCGACATCGCCCGGCCGCAGAGCCTGGAGGGTCATGGTGTCCGTGCCGCGCAGGGCGTTGAGGACGCGCAGACCGATCACGCCGTCGGGCGTCAGGCCAAGGGCGCGCTGCCACGCCATCAAGGCGCCCCGCGTGCCCGGTCCCATCATGCCGTCCGGGGCGCCGGGATCATGGCCTTGTTGGGCCAGGGCGGTTTGCACATACAGAACTGTCGGCACGTCGTCGTAACGCCCGGCCGCTTGGCGGGTCAGGTGCCCGGACAGTGCCTGGACCTCGTCCACTTCGGCCTTTGCAAGGGACGCCTCCAGGGCTTGCAGGGCCTCGGCGGCGGCAGCATGACTCTGGGCGGCGGCTATCCTGTACCACGCAGCGGCCTGAAGCGGATCGCGCGGCACCCCCTCGCCACTTGCAAAAGCGTGGCCGAGGCGGGTCTGGGCGGCCGCAACACCCTGCCGCGCCGCCTTGCCGGACCAGCGGGCCGCCCATAGGGGATCGCGCTCGACGCCCAGCCCCTCGGCGTAGGCCTCGCCCATGCGGTCCTGCGCCTGGGGATGCCCCTGCTCGGCGGCGCGTTCCAGAAGCACCAGGGCGGACCGGCGCTGCGCCTCGTCAGACACCGCTTCGCCCCGAGCCTGATACAGCATGGCCAAACGATACGTGGCCGGAGCATGTTCGCGTGCGGCGGCGCGGGCCAACCAAGCGGAGGCAAGGCCGGCGTCCTCCTCCACCCCCCGGCCCTCCAAGTAGGCTTCGCCAAGCTGGTACTGGGCCTCGGGATTGCCCTGGATACCCGCCTTGTGCCACCACGCCAGGGCCGACACGGGATTGCGTGCAACACCGCGCCCCTGGGCATAGGCCAGACCCAGGCGATACTGTGCGGCGGGATTTCCGGCCTCAGCCAGGGGGCGCAGGCGGGAAACGGCGCGTTCAAAGCGCCCGGCATCCCAATCGGCCAAAGCATGTTGCAGGGGATCGCGCGGCCGGCGCGGCGGCACAGCGGGGAGCGGTGGCGCGGTTGACTCCACCACGGCCGGGTCCCGAGGCGGCGGGGCGGCGGTCCCGAACCAGCCCTGCAAACGGCGGTCGGCGTGTTCCAACCGATCCTTGAAATCGGCGCATCCAGCCAATGTTGCCAGGGCCAACACCCCAACCACTCCGATAAACGGCGAGCCTCGGCGCAGCATCATCGCTCCTTGACATGATCCTTGAACATCAACCCCTTTAGGCTGGCCAACGTTCCGAACCGCATCCAGGACGCAAGGCGCAGGCCGCGCCAAGCCTCAACAACATACCGCCTTACAGCCGCTAACGCGGTTAAAAACCCGCAAAACGGATGATCACGCAGTATAAAGAGCATGATAAGCGCGCCATATACGCCTTTAGAGTCACGCTTACGCCCTATTATGAAGTAATCATCCACCCCTTATCCACCGTTTTTCTTATTTCGCTAACCCGGCATTAACCATGAAGACAGTATCCCTGTATGTGGAAAGACCGAACGGATAGTCCTAACCGATCCACCATCCAATGCTCGGGAATGCGTCCATCATGGCTTCTCAGCCCACACCTCAGCCCAAGCTCCAGATTGATTATTCAGTCGCGCGAAAGTGGAAAAACGGATTTGAAGGCACCATCAGCGTCACCAACACGGGCCATGTGCCGGTGGAAGAGTGGCAGGTGACCTTTGACTTTTTCGACGTGACGCTGCTTGACCTGCAGAATGCCGCCGTGGTCGCCGAAACCGAAGGCATCTACACCATCTCGCCCGTGATCGGGACCCCGGTGCTGCTGCCCGGCGGCACCGCCACGGTCGCCTTCACAGCGCGCGGCAACGCGGCCCGCCTGCCCTTGTTCATCGACGACGACGAAGATGACCTGGACGACTGCGCCACGGTCGTTCACTTCCCCGGCCCGGCCGAAGTCGGGACCGACGTGCGCGGAAAGGATGCCTCGTTCATCGGGCCGCTGTCGGGAGTCGATCTGATGTCCACCGACGGGCTGACGCTCGACGATGGCGAGGTCCGCGACCTGCTGGCCAAGGTGGACTGGCTGTACTTTGAAGGCGACGCGATGGCGCGGGTGCAGGACGTCCTGGGCATGGGCGACCGGATGGCCCTGCCGCGCCCGTCGAATGAGAACTACGACCCTTTGTTCGCAGGCTCCTCGAGCTCGTCCTCGAACGGCTCGATGTCGGTTCCGAAAGCACACCCCGCCGCCGGCGGGTCGTTCGGAACCGCCACGGACGCGACCTCCCTCGCCGGTGCGGCAGAGGCTGGACGCGCAATGCTCCCCGCCGCAGCGCTCAACGGCGCCCGGCCTGAGCAGTCCGTGAAGGAGCCGCGCCCTTCGAGCCCGTTTTCTCCTGGCAACCCTCCCTTTCCCCCAGCCTCGCTTCCCCCAGCCTCGCTTCCCCCAATCCCGTTTCCCCCAGTCCCGCCTCGCGACGATTGGCTTCTGTAACACCTCCTCCGACCACGGGTTCTCCGCCATGCGCAGGTTGACTTCGGCGTTTCAATCAGGCCCCTTGCTGCCTGGCGGACGAACACTGGTGATTGGGGCGCTGACCGCCGCTTTGGGCGGCTGGGTGGTGCTGTCGGCCAACGGGCGGGTGCCCGATCCGGCCGAAACGCCAGCCATTACCGCGCCGCCCACCGTGGCCGCCCATGTGATGGCCCCGTTCGGTGTGCAGGAAACACTGGTCAACAGCCTGGAACGCCAGACCGTAGTACTGGAAAGCCTGCGCGCCCGCCTTGAGACCCGCGCCCGCGAACTGGAACTGGTGCGCATCGAGATCAAGGCCCTGGCCGCCCGGCTGGACATGCCGCCTCATGCGCCGACTATCAAACCAGCGCCCGGCGACCCGCTGCCCGACTCGAATCAACTGGCCGTCTTGCAAAGCGAGGAGGCGCGCCTCGAAGCCAGTCGCGGCGAGATCAACCGTCGGATCGCCAGCACCGAAAGCTACATCGCCGAGGCCACCAGCCTGATGAGTTTCAACAGGACCGGGCCACTGCCGGGCTCCTGAATCTTTTTACCGTTTCCTCCCCAACTTTACCCGCCGGACCTCCGGCGGGTTTTTTTTCGGCACCGGCCGTGCGATAACCCTCCCTTCGTCACACACCGCACCGACAGGACTCCGATGACCCCGACACCGCTCCGCCTGTTCAATTCCTATGGCCGTGAACTGCGCACGTTCACCCCGATCGATCCCGGCGCGGTGCGGATCTATAGCTGTGGGCCGACGGTCTACAACTACGCCCACATCGGCAACCTGCGGGCCTATGTATTCGTGGACACCCTGCGCCGCACCCTGGCATGGAAGGGCTACAACGTCGTCCACGTCATCAACATCACCGACGTGGGACACCTGACGTCCGACGCCGACGAAGGCGACGACAAGATGGAACTGTCGGCCGAACGCCAGCAGAAGACCGTCTGGGACATTGCCGAGCATTATACGCAGGCCTTCAAGAGCGACCTGTCGCGGCTCAACATCCTGCCGCCGTCGCTGTGGTCCAAAGCGACCGACCACATCCAGGAAATGATCGACTTCGCCCGCCACCTGGAAACCCACGGCGCGACCTATGTGCTTGAGGATGGGGTATATTTCGACACCTCCAAGGTGCCCGACTACGGCAAGCTCGGCCTACTTGATGTCGAGGGCCAGGAGGCCGGCAAGCGCGTCGCAGGCGTCGAGGGCAAGCGCAATCCGACCGACTTCGCGGTGTGGCGCTTCAGCCCCAAGGACAAGCAGCGCCTGATGGAATGGCACACCCCGTGGGGCATCGGCGCGCCCGGCTGGCACCTCGAATGCTCGGTCATGGCGATGAAGTACCTGGGCCGCCAGTTCGACATTCATACCGGCGGCATCGACCACCGCCAAGTCCACCACTGCAACGAAATCGCCCAGAACCAGGCTTTCACCTGCTCCCACGACACCGGGGCCAACTGGTGGATGCACAACGAATTCCTGGTCCTGCGCAACGAGGGCGGGACCGAGGACGAGAAGATGTCCAAGTCCAAGGGCAACTTCCTGACCCTGCAAACCCTGATCGACCGGGGCGTGCACCCGCTGGTCTACCGCATGTTCCTGCTGACCGCGTCGTATCGCTCCAGCCTGGAATTCTCGTGGGATGCGTTGGCCGGGGCCGGCGCCCACCTGCGCCGCATCCTGCTCAAGATCGACCGCCTGAAGGCCGAGGTCGGCCCGGCCGACTGGCTGCGCGTGGCCGATGAGGCCCGCTTCCAGAGCGGCGGTCCGTTCGACTACATCCGGGCGGCGCTAAGTGAAGGCCTGTCCGACAAGGCCCTCCGCTATGTCGCCGACCTTGATGCCGCCGTGGCCGAGGACCTGCACACCCCGCGCGCCCTGGTCGCCCTGGGCGAACTGCTCGACGACAAGGCCCTGACGGCCGAGGAACAACTGCGCCTCGCCGCCCTGGCCGACCTGCTGCTCGGTCTGTGCCTGCTGGTCACCACGGCGGCCGATCTGGCCATCCGCCCGGCCGACGCGACCATCACCGAAGAGGACATCGCCCGCCTCATCCAGGCCCGCACCGACGCCCGCAAGGCCAAGGACTTCGCCCAGGCCGACGCCCTGCGCGCCCAACTGACCGAAGCCGGCGTCGAAATCAAGGACGGCCCCCAGGGCACCGAATGGGAATGGATGCTGGCGCGGAGGTAAGGCGGAGAAGAGAAGAGACTTACCACAGAGAACACAGAGGGCGCAGAGAGTACGGTACAAACGCAGCGCGCAGCGCCTCAAACCAAAATTAAGGTTTTGTCGCCTGCGGCGCAGTGGTCACGCACCCTCTGTTACTTCTCGCTTTCTTCTCTGCGACCTCTGCGTCCTCTGTGGTTCCCCCACCTCACCTCACTTCCTCACCCCTGCAACCACCCCCGAAAGGCATCCGCCGGCATGGGGCGGGCGAAGTGGTAGCCCTGGGCGTAGAGGCAGCCCAGGGTATCGAGGAAGGCCGCGTGTTCCGCCGTTTCCACCCCTTCGGCAACCACGGCGAGGCTCAGGCTGTCCGCGAGGGCGACGATGGCGCGGACGATGGCCTGCTGGTCGGCGCTTTCGTGCACCGTGCGAACAAAGGACTGGTCGATCTTCAGGGTGTTTATGGGAAGCTGCCGCAGGTAGGCGAGCGACGAATAGCCGGTGCCGAAATCGTCGATGGCAATGGTCACGCCCATGTCGCGCATGGCGGTGAGGACTTTTTTGGCCCGCCCGATGTCGTTGACCAGCACGGTCTCGGTGATTTCCACTTCCAGGGCGTCGCCGGGCAGGCCGGTGCGGTCGAGGGTGGCGCGCAACTGGCGCATCAGGTCGGGCTCGTCGAACTGGCGGCCCGATACGTTGACCGCCAGCTTCAGGTCGGTGTGGCCGGCGCGGCGCAGCGCGGCGGCCTCGTCGCAGGCGGCGTTCATCACCCACTGGCCGATGCTGACGATGGCGCCGGTTTCCTCGGCCAGGGGCACGAAGGTGGCCGGCGACACCGAGCCGATCTCGGGATGCTGCCACCGCAGCAGCGCCTCCATGCCCATGGGGGTGCTGTCGCGCAGCATGACCTTGGGCTGGTAGTGCAGCGAAAACTGCTCGTTGCGCACGGCGGTACGCATGTCGCGCTCCAGGGCGAGGCGCTGGTTGGCGTCCTCCTCCATTTCGCGGGTGAACGGCTGGTGGCGGCCACCCTGACGTGAGCCGTGGAACACAGCCAGTGCGGCACGTTGCACCAGGCGGTCTGGATCGGTGCCGTCGGCGGGGAAACGGCACGACCCGATGACGCACTCCAGCAGAAGCTCGTTGCCTTCGATCTCGAACGGTTGACCGAAGACCTTGGCGACGACATGGGACAGCGTCCCGGCGTCGGCACCGGGGCCGATGATGACGAACTGGCTGCCGCCCCACGCGCCGACCACCGCCTCGGGCGGCAGGGCCTCGATCAGGCGCTTCCCACAGGCGCGCAGGACTTCCTCGCCCATGTGATAGCCCAACGCGTCGTTAACCCGCGTGATGCCACGCGCGGCCAGGAACAGCAGCGACCCGACCCCGGTGGCGACATGCTCGGCCAATTCCTCGCGCAGGGCCCGCCGATTGGGCAGGCCGGTAATCGGATCCTGGCGGGCCATCCGGACCAGATCGGCCGTGCGTGCGACCACCTGCTGTTCGAGTTCCACCGCCTGTTCACGCCGGGCGCGATAGAACAGGCGGGCCTCCAGGGTGTTGCGGATGCGGTGCAGGACTTCGAGGCGGTCGAACGGCTTGGTCAGAAAATCGCGCGCCCCGGCCCCCAGCGCCCGCATGCGGGTTTCCGGATCGCTCTGCGCAGTCAGAACGATCACCGGCAGATACGCTTCCACACTTACGCGCAACCGCTCCATGACCTCAAAGCCGTCCATGCCGGGCATGTTGATGTCCAGCAGAACAAGGTCGAACGCCTTCTCGGCGGCCAGTTGCAGGGCACGATCGGGGCGCGTCTCGCTGCTCACGTTGGTGTAGCCGTCAGCCTCCAGCATGGCGCATAGCAGCGCCACGTTGGCGGGGTTGTCGTCAACCACCAGGATGGAGGCGGTGGGAAGGTCGGCGACGGTCGGCATCATGCGGTGGTATCCTCCAGCGCCCTCCAAATGGCGGCTCTCAGGTCCTCAATAATGACCGGCTTGGTCAGGTAGGCGGCAAAGCCAGCCTCCCGCGCCCGTCGCACCGCAGCCTGCATCGCATTTGCACTAAGTGCAATCACTGGAATGTGTTGCGTGCGCGGATCGTCGCGCAGCCGGGCCATGGCCTGCAAGCCATCCATACCCGGAAGATTGATGTCCATCAAGATAAGCGCAGGATTCCGCTGTTGCGCAAGGTCCAGGCCAAGTTCGGCGTTGTGGGCGGAAATCAGCGTGATGTCGGGCAGATCGATGCAAATGTCCTCCATCAGCCGCAGGTTCGCCGGGTTGTCCTCCACATAGAGGACCAGTTGCGTGATGCCCGTCTCGTGCACCGGATACGGCGGCGGAGCCTCAGCGGCTGGCGCGCTGGCAACCACGGCCTGATCGGGCGCCAGGGGAATGTCGATCCAGAAGGTGCTGCCCACGCCCGGCGTGCTGGACAACCCGATGGTGCCGCCCATGCCCTCGATCAACGAGCGGGTCAGGGTCAGGCCGATGCCGGTGCCCTCGGTTTCAGTGACCTCGGCGCCCAGGCGATTGAACGGCTCAAAGATTTCGGCATGTCTTTCATTGGGGATGCCGTACCCGGTGTCGGTCACCGCAATGCGCAGCGCGTCCCCGACGGGAACCGCCGTCATGGTGACGGTGCCGTTCTCGCGGTTGTACTTCACGGCGTTGGACAGCAGGTTGAGCAACACCTGCATGAGGCGCGTGTAGTCGGCCTTGATGACCGGCAGCGCGCCGCCGCACCCATCGACAATGCGGATTCCCCGGTCCCGCGCGATGGTCCCGGCGACGCTCAGGCATTCATCCAGAAGGGCATCGGGCACGAAGTGTTCCAGGGACAGGGTCAACTTTCCGGCCTCGATGCGGGCGAGATCCAGAACCTCGTTGATGAGGGTCAGCAAGTGGCCGCCGCCCTTGAGAATGTGCCGCACGCGCTCAACCTGGCGATCCGAAAGCGGCGGATTGCGTTCGGCCTCCAGAAGCTGCGCAAAGCCCAGAATGGCATTGAGGGGCGTGCGCAGTTCGTGACTCATGCTCGACAGAAACTCGGACTTCGCGTGGTTGGCCTCCTGGGCCTCCTGCTGGGCGCGGCGCAGTTCCAGGTCGGCCAGCTTTATGCGCGTGATGTCCTGCACGACGCCGAGCATCCGCACCGCCCGGCCATCGGCGTCGCGCTCCACGTCGCCCTTTTCGAGCAGCCAGCGGACGGTGCCGTCGGGCCACACCACGCGGTGCTCGATGTCATAGTCGGCATATCCGGTGACGCAGGCGTCCACGGCAGCCGCCACCGCGTCCCGGTCGTCGGGGTGGATGGCCTGCACGAAGTTTTCGTAGCTGGTTTCCAGTTCTCCGGCCGCGTAGCCGAACAAGGGAGCGATGCGGTCCGACCAATACAAGTCGCCGGTCGCCATGTTCCATTCCCAGGTGCCGATGTTGGCAAAGGTCTGGCTGCGTTGCAGGCGGTCCTCGCTGGCCCTCAGGCGCCATTCGGCTTCGACCCGGCGGGACGCATCGCGCACGATGCCGGTGTAAAAGCGCTGGCCGCCCATGTCGACCTGGCTGAGGGTCAGGTCAACCGGGAATTCGCTGCCATCGCGGCGCCGCGCCACCAGCTCACGGCCCGCGCCGATGATCGAAGCGCGTCCTGTCTCGGCGTAGGAGCGCAGGTAGCGGTCGTGCCGCGTGCCATCGCTGTCGGGCATCAGCACCGCGACGTTGGCACCTTCAAGCTCCCCTGGAGCGTAGCCGAACATATCGCAGGTGGCCGGGTTCACACGCTGAATGACGCCGCGAACGTCGATGATGACGATGGCATCCACGGCGGTATCGAGCACCGCCTGGAACAGCCGCTCGTTGTCGGCCAATGCTGCGGAAGCCTGCGCGCCGCCAATCCCGTGGCCGGCCAGGGCGGCCAGGTCGAGCAGCCCCGCCAGAAGATCCGCGCCATCGGTCAGCAGCGGCACGGTGTCGGCCACGGCAAGTACGGCCGGCCGGCCATTGGGCTGGCTTTCCAGGGGCACGACGGCGAAGAACCGGATGCCGGGAACGTCCTCGACACGCGGATGCCGCGCCCAGCCTTCATCCGCCGCCGCATCGGAAACAACCAGAGCCTGGAGCGCACCAGGGCGCACCGCCCGCACCAGATCCACCAGCTCCGCCGCCCCGCTGCGCTCGTCGGGCAACTCGCCCGCCAGGGCGGCCCAGGCGCCGGTCGCGTCGCGCTCCAGCACGGCACCCAGCGAAGCACCGGACAGGCGAAGCGCGAGCCGGACGGTACGCCGCCGCGCCTCGACGTCTTCTTCACGCACCATCTCGTTGGCTGCCTCGTTGGCTGCGTTCATCGAGAGTTTGCCCCCCTAACCCTCGTGCGGACCGTCACAAGCCTCGCAGCCTTGACGGGCTCATGATGACCGACCAGCGCAAAGTCGTCCACGACCGTTTCGCGCAAGATGACAACATCTGATGCGCGCTGTACCCCAAAAGAGGTCGGCCACCTAGCCAAACGGCGGAGGGACAGAACATCCGGCTTCCGGCAGCGTTAAAGAGTGGGACAGCATGTCCAATGGCAGATAAGGGGAGAACCCAAGCCGTGCATATTCAGACCCAATCCAAAACCCGACCGCAGGCCCAAAGCCATGCCCTTCTGCTGGATCGCGCGGCGCATCTGCTTGACGATGCGCGTGATCCCTCGGCGCTGTCGTGGGCGGTCCAGAACAACCTCTCGGTCTGGCTGAGCCTGAAGCGGGCGGCTGAACAGGCCGCCTTGGCCAATCATGACACCCAGCGCGTGCTGGACCTTGCCGATCATGTCATCAAGACCACCCTGGCCAGCGGGCGCATTGCCCCCCATGACGCCCAGATCGAAGCGTTCATCACCATGAACCGCAGTCTGGCCCAAAGTCTCTCCGGGACCCAAACCCGCCACTAGCCCCCCCTTCACCATCCCGCCGCCGGTTCAGGCCTCCAGCCAGTGGAGGCTGAACAGGCGGTCGATGTCGGTCCAAACGTGCAACGGCGTAAAGCCCGCCGACGCGGCCAGACGCCGGAAATCCCCGACCGTATATTTGTAGGAATTCTCGGTGTGGATGGTTTCACCGTCCGCAAACGAAAACTCTTGCTCGCCAATCCGCACGATCTGGGCGACCTGGCTGACCAGATGCATTTCAATGCGGCTGTGGGCCTCGTTGAACAGCGCGCGGTGGGCAAAGCGGTCGAGGTCGAAGTCGGCGCCCAGTTCCTCGTTTGCCCGCACCAGCACATTGCGGTTGAACGCCGCCGTCACCCCCTGCGCGTCGTCATAGGCACGGCGCAGAACCTCGCGGTCCTTGACCAGATCAACCCCGATCAACAGCCCACCGCCGCGCAGCAGGCGCGCCGCCCCACGCAGGAAGCGGGTGGCTTGGGCCGGGGCGAAGTTGCCGATGGTCGAGCCGGGAAAGAACCCGACCCGGCGCGTTCCCGGCCGCGCGGCGGGCAGCGGAATAGGCTGCGTGAAGTCGGCAATGACCGGCCGCACCGACAGGTCGTGGTAGTCCCGCGCCAGCCTTTGCGCCGAACTCAGCAAGAACTCCCCGGATATGTCGATCGGCCGGTAGATGGCCGGCTGGTCCAGGGCGTCGAGCAACAGGCGCACCTTGTCGCCGGACCCGGCTCCGAACTCCACCACCTCGGCCCCCGGCCCGATCAGGCTGGCGAACTGGTCGGCGTGAGCGGCCAGAAGGGCCAGTTCTGTGCGCGTGGGGTAATACTCCGGCAGGTCACAGATGCGGTCGAACAGGCGCGATCCGGCGGTGTCGTAAAAGAACCGGCACGGGATGGATTTCGGCTGCTGGCGCAGGCCAGTCGAAACCGCACGCACAAAATCCGGGTCGGCCATCCCCCCATGGGGCCGATGGTCGAGCAGGCCCTGCTGCTTCATGAAGCGTCCTCCGCCAATCTGATGCCACTGAACTGCCAACGCGCCGCCGGGGGGAAGAAGTTGCGGTAGGACGCACGCACATGCCCCTCGGGCGTGGCGCAGGACCCGCCCCGGAGCACCATCTGGTTGATCATGAACTTGCCGTTGTACTCGGCCGCCGCGCCGGAGAATGCCCGAAAACCGGGATAAGGTTCGTAGGCGCTGGAGGTCCATTCCCACACGTCGCCGAACATCTGGCCGGGGCCGCGCTCGCCAATCGGCGCCGGGGCCGGATGCAGGGGCGCCCCGGACCGGGCAAGATTTCCGGTGATCGCCTGGCTGTCGGCTACCGCCTCCCACTCGGCTTCGGTCGGCAGGCGGACGCCGGCCCAGGCAGCATAGGCGGCGGCCTCGAAATAGCTGATGTGGGTGACAGGTTCGGCGGCGGCCACCGGGCGCACCCCGCCCAAAGTGAAGGTGTCCCAGCGCCCGCCATCACCACGCCGCCAGTAAAGGGGCGCCTCCCACCCCTCGGCCTGCACCAACGCCCAGCCATCGGACAGCCAGAACTCGGGCCGGGTGTAGCCGCCGTCGTCCATGAAGGCCATAAACTCGGCGCAGGTCACGGCGCGGGAGGCCAGCCGGAACGGCTCCAGCCAGCGCCGGTGGCGCGGGCGTTCGTTGTCGTAGGAAAACTCCTCCCCGGCCGCATGATCGCCCGCATGGCCGATTTCCACCAGCCCGCCGGGATGCTCGACCCATCCTGGCCGGGCACCGTTGCGCGGGGGCTCGGGCAGCGCCGCGTCGTAGGCCGGCAGCAAGGGGTTGAGCGACAGGGCGTGCTTGATATCGGTCAGGATGAGTTCCTGATGCTGCTCCTCGTGGGCGAGGCCAAGGGCAAGGACAGGCGCAAACGCCGCGAAAGCGCCGTCGTCGGCGGTTTCCAGCAGGCGTTCCACTGCGGCGTCCACATGCTGCCGCCACGCCTCCACCGCCTGCGCGGAAGGCCGGGACAGAACGCCCCGCTGCGGCCGTGGATGACGCGGGCCGAGCGCCTCGTAATAGGAATTGAACAACAGGGGGAACCGGGCGTCGAATGGCTGGTAGTCCGGGGCATTCGGCTCCAGCAGCAGGGTTTCAAAGAACCACGTCGCATGCCCCAGGTGCCACTTTGTGGGGCTGGCGTCAGGCATGGACTGCACGCCCTGATCCTCGGCCGACAGGGGCAGCGCAAGCTGCATGCTGCGGCCACGCACCTGCCGCCAGCGCCGCAGGAAGGTCTCCCGCCGCTGTGACAGCGGGGGAGATGGGGTGCCGATCAAGCCTTCCATGGAAACACTCTCCTGCCTGCGTCGTCTGTCGAACTCGTCCATGTTCAACGCCGCAAGGCCGCAAAAGGTGCCCACTGCAATATGGAACGTCCGAGGGCCTACGCCTCCCGGTGAAGGTTCGACAACAGATATGCGCAGACCGGCAATCTGATGGCTTACCCGGAAAAGGAAAATAGGCTTTCCGCCATCCGAGAGGGTGTCTCCCGCGCCTCCCTCCGACGTTGCACAATGAACCGACATCAATGGGGCATTCACGGGACCGCCATGCTGTTCAGTTCGCACGCCTTCCTCTTTGCATTTCTACCAAGTGCCCTTGTCGGATTCTTTGTGATCGGGCAGACCGGCCGCACGCGTGCCGCCTTGGGCTGGCTGGTCGTAATGTCCCTGGTGTTCTATGGCTGGTGGGAGCCCGCCTATCTGCTGGTCCTGATCGGATCCATGCTGTTCAACTACGGCATCGGATCGCACCTCGCCGTGCAGGCCCTTCGGCACGGTCCCCGACCAAACAGCGCGCGGTTGGTCCTGGCCTTGGGGATCGGCACCAATCTGGCGCTGCTCGGCTATTTCAAATACGCCAACTTCTTTGTGGAGAACGTGAATGCCGCGCTGGCTACGGCGTGGTCCACGGAGCGGCTGCTGCTGCCGCTGGCCATATCGTTCTTCACCTTTCAGCAGATCGCCTTCCTGATCGAGGCCTGGCGTGGCGAGGTGACCGATCGCGATCCGTTGCGCTATGCCTTGTTCGTCAGCTTCTTTCCGCAGCTTATCGCCGGCCCCATCGTTCATCACCGCGAAATGATCCCACAGTTCGCCCGCCTGCGGACCTTCGTGCCGCGCTTCGACGCCCTGGCGGTGGGCTTGACCATCTTCGCCATCGGCCTGTTTAAAAAGACCGTGCTGGCCGACGGCATGGCCGCCTATGCCGACCCGTTGTTCACGGCGGCCGAAAGCGGCATCCCCCTGACCATCACCGAGGGCTGGCTGGCCGCGCTGGCCTACACCTTCCAGCTCTATTTCGACTTTTCGGGCTATTCGGACATGGCCATCGGGCTGGCCCGCCTGTTCGGGGTCGACCTGCCGATCAACTTCAACTCGCCCTACAAGGCGGTGAACATCGCCGATTTCTGGCGGCGCTGGCACATGACGCTGTCGCGGTTCCTGCGCGACTACATCTACATCCCCCTGGGCGGCGGCCGCAAAGGCCCGTCGCGGCGCCACGTCAATTTGATGACCACCATGCTGCTGGGCGGCCTATGGCACGGCGCGGGATGGACCTTCGTCGCATGGGGCGGCCTGCACGGCATCTATCTGGTGGTCAACCACCTGTGGCGCGGCATGACGGCGGGCATGCCCGGCGGCGTTGCCGGCCGTGTCGTCGGCCGCGCCATGACGTTCATTGCCGTCGTGGTGGCCTGGGTGTTCTTCCGGGCCGAAACGTTCAGCGGCGCCCTTGCGGTACTGCGTGCCATGGCCGGCGGCAACGGAATTGTCGTTCCCGAACGGATCGCCGGGGTGCTGTCATCCGTTCTGCCAGCCTGGGTATCGGTATCGAGCGGGGGCCTGACCCCGCAAGTGGTCAACGGAGCCGTAGCGGTGGTGCTGGTGACCCTGGTCGGCGCGATTGCCCTGTTCGGGCCAAACACCCAACAGATTCTGTGGAACTACCGGCTGGGCCTTGGGAACAAGCGCCTCACCACGCCTCCATCCCACCTGTGGCGCTGGCGCCTGCAAACCGGCTGGGCCGCCGCGACGGCCTGCGTTGCCGCCTTCGGTATCCTAGGAATGAGTGAGAAGAATGAGTTTCTCTACTTCAATTTCTGATCCTCGATCCCCTGTTCGGTCCACTGCCCGCAGCCCCACTGCCGGTAACCATGCGCGGCGCTATCTGGCCGTCCTGGGAGGCATAACAGGCACCGTCCTGATGCTGTCGGCGCTGCTGGTGTGGTCGGTCGATCCCTATGGCGCGCTCGGCCACAACAGCATGGGCATCTATGCCGAGTCGGAACGTCAGGCGAAACCCGCGATGCTGCGCGCTGCCGCCCCCAAAACCATTCTGATCGGGTCGAGCAAGGTGAGCTACATCGATCCGGGCGTCCTTGGTCCGCGCGCCTTCAACGCCTCGTTCGCGGCCGCCATGCCCGAGGAGATCGTGAACTTCCTGCACCACCACGTGCCACGCGGCAGCCGGGTCGTGATCGGCCTGGACAGCTTCATGATGAACACCCTGGCCTATCCGCTGGCCCCACAAACATTTGCCGAGGAAGTCTCGGTCTTCGAGAACCTTTCGTACCTGTTCGGGCTGCGACCGGCCGGGGCGGCCGTGATGGCGGCCGCCTCGCACGCCATGGGCGCCTCTCCTGCCCTGCTGCCCGGCGGCCAGCGCAATCCAGCCGAACGCATGGCCCGCCACAACGCCATGACCGGCTATGACCATGCCTACTGGCTGAACCATGTCCGCACCCAATACTTTACGAACTTCGCCTATGCGCCGGAGCGGGTCGAGGCCTTGCACACCCTGCGGCGGATGGCCGAGGAGCGGGACCTCACACTGCACGTCTTCATCAATCCCTTGAGCCAGCCGGTGCGCGCCGTGATCGACGCCCTGCCCACCGCCAAGGATGTCCAACGGTTCCGGGCCGACGTGCAGGCCGCCCTGCCGGGAGCGGTGGACCTGTCGATGGACCCCGCGCTCGCCGACCCGGCCCTCTACTTCCGGTTCGACCCGTTCCACTACCTGCCGTCCACCGGTGCCAAGGTGCTGCGGAAAGTAATGGCTCGGCCCCCCGTAGATACCACGCAAGAGCCGCAGATCATCCAGGCGCCTTTGGGCGTAGTTCGTGGTGATGACTATCCGGCGCGGGGCCTTGGCCTCACTTTGAACAGCGCCGATGCCGTCGCCGAGGCGGCACGTCCCCAGGACAGCAAAATAGAGGCGGATCAATGACCATTCATCCCGTCATCCTTTCCGGAGGGTCCGGCACCCGGTTGTGGCCCCTGTCGCGGGAAGACTATCCGAAGCAGCTCATGCCGTTGGCCGGGCCACGGACCATGTTCCAGGACACGGTTACCCGCGTCACGGCGTCCGACTTCGGCCCTCCCGTGGTGGTCTGCAACGACGCCCACCGCTTCATCATCGCCGAGCAGATCCGCGAGATCGGCGTCGATCCGGCGGTCCTGCTGCTGGAACCGCACGCCCGCAACACCGCCCCGGCGGCGGCCGTCGCGGCGCTGTGGGTGCTCGATCACGACCCCGAAGGCGTGCTGGCCGTGATGCCATCGGACCATCTGGTGAGCGAGACGGAAGCCTTCCGCGCCGCCATCGGCCGCGCCGCGACCGTCGCCACACACCGCAACGCCCTGGCCACTCTGGGCATCACCCCGCGCCACGCTGAAACCGGCTACGGTTACATCCACGCCGGCAAGGCCCTGACCAACGGCGCCAGCGGCCTGCACCAGGTGGACCGCTTCGTCGAGAAGCCGGACGCCGCGACCGCCGAGCGCTTCCTGGCCGAAGGCGGGTATTTCTGGAACAGCGGCATCTTCGTGTTCCCGGCCGCCCGCTATGTGGCCGAACTGGAACGCCTCCAGCCCGACATGCTGGCCGCCTGCCGCCGCGCCCTCGGCAAGGCCCGCAAGGACCTCGACTTCTGCCGCCTGGACGCCGACGCGTTTGCCGCCGCCCCGTCCAAGTCCATCGACTACGCGGTCATGGAACATGTGGACGACGCGGTGGTCCTGCCGGTCGATATGGGGTGGAACGATGTCGGTGCATGGTCGGCGTTGTGGGATGTCGGGACCAAGGACGCCGCGGGCAACGTCAGCCAGGGCGATGTCGTGACGCGGGACACCACCAATTCCTATGTCCGCTCCATGGGCCCGCTGACCACGGTCCTGGGCCTTGACGACGTGGCCGTGGTGGTGACGGACGACGCCGTCCTGGTGTCCGCCAAAGGCCGCGTGCAAGAAGTCAAGGGCCTAGTCGAAACCTTGCGCGCCAAGGGCCGCGAGGAGGTTGTCAGCCACCCCACCGTCTATCGGCCCTGGGGCTCCTATCGGGGTATCGACGCCGGCCCCAGCTTCCAGGTCAAGCACATCACCGTCAAGCCGGGCCAGAAACTCAGCTTGCAGATGCACCACCACCGGGCCGAGCACTGGGTCGTGGTGCGCGGGACCGCCAAGGTCACCAATGGCAACGAAACCTTCCTGCTGCACGAGAACCAGTCCACCTACATCCCCCTGGGGCGCACCCACCGCCTGGAGAATCCCGGAAAGCTGCCGCTCAGCCTGATCGAGGTGCAGTCGGGAAGCTACCTCGGCGAGGACGACATCGTGCGCATGGAAGACGCCTTCGGGCGGGCCTGAGGCGCCCCACCTAACCCCTGACTACTTCATGTACATGAAATCGTTGAACCGTTGCACAGAACGGGCGAGTGCGGCATAGTGTGCCGGCTTGGATATTAAACCGCCGGTTTGGCATTCACGTCGGGACAAGCCGCGTCCCGTCCAGCCGGCGCAATCAGGGATGACACCGTGCAGAGCATGTTCAACACCCTCCTCCGTCAGGGACTTCGCCCCGCTGGTTCAACTGCTCTGCCGCTGGTTCTGGCTCTGGCTGCGGCGCTTCCCTTGGCGTCCCCCGCCGCCGCGCAAACCGACATTCCGCGCGGCGTTACCGTAATGGAGCGCGAGCGCCCGGAAGTTGACCCCCTGGGCGTGCAGCTTGGCGGGTTTATGGTGTTTCCCAGCCTGACCGTGCAAGGCATCCACGACGACAACGTGTTCGCCGCCGCCAACAACGAGCGCAGCGACTTCGTGACGGTCGTGGCGCCCGCCGTGCGAGTCAATTCCACGTGGTCCGTCCACGACCTGAAGCTGGGCGCCGGCGCCCGAGTCGGCCGCTACGCCGACTTCACGTCCGAGGATTTCGAGGACTACTTCATCAATTCCACGGGCCGCTTCGAGTTCACGCCGCGCAGCTACCTGGACGGCAGCCTGTCGTTCAACCGCCTGCACGAAGGCCGTGGCGACCCCGATGTGGGCAGCGGCGCCTCGCCGACCGAGTTCAACCTGAGCGAAGCCGGGGTGCAGTTCTATCAGGGCTTCAACAAGGTCAGCGGCGAGGCCGAGGCCACGGTTGAAAACTACGACTACGAAAATTCCACCGACCGCGACATCACGATCTATCGGACCAGCGTGCGCGGCGACTATCGATTTGCCGAGGAATACGGTGCCTTCGCCCGCCTGTCGGGCAACTGGCGCGAGCCCGACAGCACGTCCGTCGGCGTACGGGACCGCACCTCGAACGGCTGGCAGGTCGATGCCGGCGTCGCCTTTGACCTGACCGGGGTGACCTTTGGCGAAGTGTTCGCCGGCTACCGCGAGCAGTATTTCTCGCAGGCCGGGCTTGACGACATCAACGGCCTGTCGTTCGGCGCAGAGATCGTGAACAACTTCACCCGCCTGACCACGTTCACCCTGCGGGCCGAGAGCAGCGTCGAGGAGACCACCGCCGGCAACGCGTCGGCCTACCTCCAGAACGCCTTCAGCTTCAACGCTGACCATGAGTTGCGCCGCAACATCCTGCTGCACGCCGGGGCCGGCTACTCGACCTATGAATACCAGGGCATCGACCGCGATGCCGAGCGCTTCACCGGCAGCCTGGGTGCGACGTGGATGGCCAACCGCCACATGCACTTCGACGCTGCCTACACCTACACCGACCACTCCGAGTCGGGCGCCGACGCGCGGACCCTCGGGTTCAACGAGTGGGACGGCAACCTGATCATGCTCAGCCTCCAGCTTCACCTGTAGCTCAACGATTCCGCCGCACCCAAGCGGCGGCCCCATCCCAACCCCGACAAACGGCCGGAGCGGCAACGCTCCGGCCGTTTTCGTTTGTCCCGCGCCGACAAGGCGTAGGCCACACCGCCAATACCGCACTCTTTTGATAATGCGGCACGCCCTAAGTAGAGCTAGAGGCTCCAGAGGGTCATCCAAAAGTCTTTCCCCATCCTATTCCGGCGCCGGATTAAGTATTCAGGCGTTGTTTCTCAACAATATGCTGAGCTTCATAAAGATAACCAACGACGTAAACCCTCAGATAGCAAGAAAACGATAGCGCGATAGCCTACCCTAGGCATCCAAGAATGGGACCCGGTCGTTTTACCTGCGTTGACCACGACGGAACCGGCGATCCACCGCACGCAACCGAACGATGAGGATCAGTGCCATGCCCAGTGCCATGCAGAGAGCGCCGTCGCGCACGCCAGCCGAGGCCCGGTGCGCCTCCGTCCCTGCCGAACGTTCTTTCAACGCCCGCCTTTCGCGTCTGACCGCGAGATGCCTTGCCCTGCTGGCCATGACCCTGCTGGTTCTTCCACTGTTGACCGATCCCGCCGCCGCCCAGGGCGCGACGGCAGGGGACCAGCAAAGCCAGTCCTACACACTGGGCGCGGGCGACCGCATCAAGGTGACGGTGTTCGGCCACCCCGACCTGTCCGGGGAATTCGAGGTTGACGGCACCGGGCTGATCGCCATGCCGCTCATCAAGGAGGTCGAAGCGACCGATTTGACGGCCCGGCAGCTTGAGGCGCGCATCGCCGACCATCTGGAACCCGACTACCTGCGCAATCCCAGGGTCAGCGTCGAAGTCCTGAGCTACCGGCCGTTCTACATCATCGGCGAGATCAAGGAGCCCGGCAGCTATCCCTACGTCAGCGGCATGACGGCATGGAACGCCGTGGCGCTGGCCGGCGGGTTCACCTACCGGGCAAAGACCGGATACGTGCTGCTGCGCCGTGGAGGCCGGGATGACGCACAGCAGGTGCCCCTGGATTCCCAGGTTCAGCCGGGCGACGTCATCGAAGTAGCGGAACGCTTCTTCTGAGAAACAACCAACGCTTTCCGGTTCAATTTCCATGGCAGGGGTTGAGAGACGATGAACGCGATCATCGGTGAAACGAGGAACCAGGGTCCGGCCGAACAGCGGTTCGCCCAGACCAGCACCAATGCGCTGGACGACGTGGACATGATGGACGTCGGCCGCCGGTTGTGGCGCCGCAAGTGGTTGATTCTGGCTGTTGCCCTGGTCGGCACGGTCGGCACGGCATTTCTGCTGAACCGCATGACGCCACAGTACCAGGCCCATAGCCTGGTGATGATTTCCGGGCAAAACTCGAACATCCTCAACCTTGAGGCGGTGGTCGCCGGCCTTCCGAACGACGTCCAGACGATCGAGACCCAGACCGAGGTCCTGCGCTCCCGCCAGTTGGTCGAAAAGGTCGTCCTGGACCTGAACCTGGACCAGCAACCGGAGTTCAACCCGGCCCTGCGCGAACCGTCCACGTTCGCCCGCAACCTCGCCACGGCGCGCAGTTACGTGCTGTCCCTGCTGCCCAGCTTCACTGATGAAGCTCAAGCCCAGGATATGGCCCCAAATGCGGCCCAGCCAAATGTGGCCCAGAATGTGACTGGCGCGACGCCGCCGGTGACCGAGCCCCCGGTTGACGACTTGCGCCCCGGCAATGCCGTCCTGGAGGAAGCCCGTGCCCGTCGCGGCGAAATGAACCGCGTGGTGGACATCTTCCTCGACCGGCTTTCCATCAAGCAGCGCGGCGAATCCCAGGTCATCGCCCTGAGCTTCCAGTCGGCAAGCCCGGTCACGGCGGCGGCAGCGGCCAACAAGCTGGCCGACCTGTACATCGTCGAACAGCTCGAAGCCAAGTTCGAAGCCACCCAGCGCGCCACGTCGTGGCTGAACGAGCGTATCGAGAACCTGCGCCGCCGGGTCGAGAATTCCGAACGCGCCGTTGCCGAATACCGTCAGGTCAACGGCCTGCTGGTCAGCAACACCGGCACCCCGCTGGTCAGCCAGGAACTCAGCGACCTCAACAGCGAACTGACCATTGCCAACATCCGCCGGGCGGAGGCGGAGTCGCGCCTGCGCCAGGTCCAGGAAATCGTCCGCCGTGGCGGCCAGGAGTCGTACTCCGAGGTGCTGTCGTCGGCCCTGATCACGTCATTGCGCCAGCAGCAGTCCGGCTTGCAGCGCCAGTTGGCCGACTTGTCCGGTGAACTTGGCGCCCAGCACCCTCGGATGCGCAGCCTGCGGGCTGAAATCGCCGACCTGAACCGGGGTATTCGCGGGGAAGTCGCCAAGGTCATCCAGGGCCTGGAGAACGAAGTCAACGTCGCCCGCGCCCGCCAGGAAACCTTGCAGCGCAACCTCAATGAGCTGAAGGGAGAAGTGGCCCAGGCCAACGAGGCCAGCGTCGTCCTGCGCTCCCTCGAACGCGAGGCGCAGTCCAACCGCATGCTGCTGGAAACCATGCTGGCCCGCTTCCAGGAGACCAACCAGCTCGACGAGCCGGACATGCAGCAGCCCGACGCCCGCGTGATCTCCTATGCCGAGGCGCCCGAGGAACCGTCGTCGCCCAAGTACAACCTGCTGCTTGCCATGGCCTTCGTCGGCTTCACCAGCATCGGTGGCCTGAGTGCCCTGGCGCTGGAACAGATGGACCGCACCTATCGCAGCGGCGAACAGCTTGAAAAAGACACCGGCCTGCCGGTGCTGGGCTTGGTGCCCCTGGTGCGCGGCTTCATCCGCCTGGGTCGCAAGCCCGAGAACCAGGTTCTGGAAAAGCCGAACTCGCTGTTCACCGAGGCGCTGCGTGGGGTCTACACGTCCCTGCTGCTACAGCCCGGCCAGAGCCTGCCCAAGACCCTGATGATCACCTCGGCCCGGCCGATGGAGGGCAAGACGTCGCTGTCGATCACCCTGACCCGTCTTCTGGCCATGTCCGGGCGGCGCGTCCTGATTGTCGACTGCGACCTGCGCAAGCCCAAGGTCGGCGAGCGGTTCGGCCTGGAGCCCGACGCGCCGGGCGTGATCGACGTCATCGACGGCAAGGTGCCGCTGACCGACGCCATGCACAAGGACGAGGCTTCGGGCGCCTACGTGCTGCCGGCCGGGCGCATCCGGCCCAGCGCGCCGGACCTGTTCGGCGGCGAATTGATCGCCAACCTGCTGAAGTCGATCAGCGGAAGCTTCGACCAGATCATCATCGACAGCGCCCCCATCCTGGCCGTTTCCGATCCGCGCCTGCTGTCGCGGCAGGTGGACGGGGCAATCATGGTGGTCCGCTGGGGCGACACGCCGCGCAACCTGGCCAAGCTGGCGATCAAGCAGTTCATCAATGCTGGCGGGACGTTCTCGGGCGTTGTGCTGTCGATGGTCGATGTCAAGAAGAACCGCACCTACGGGTACGAAGATTCCGGCCAGTACGCGGATAAGACGATGAGCTACTACAGGTCATAGGACGCACTTCTTTCGAACAGTCAAAATCCTGGGACCAAAAACGCAGGAACCACGTTCATTAAGGTGCGGTTCCTGCGTTTATTTTACTTCCGAGAGACTTTCAGAAGGAATGACTTGGTGACGACAATAGACATGAGCCGAGGAGGCGACATGAACCGATGGGGTGCGGAAATGACCGTACAGCGCCACGCTGCCGTCCCCGTCGACGCGCGGCACTCGGACACCATGAGAATTGCCGTCTACCTCAAGCATTTCCCGCTCGACTGGCGGACGTTGGGCGAAGGGACCAGCAACGCCGTGCGCGGCTTCGCCACCGGCCTGGTCAAGGCCGGCGCCGCCGTCACCGTGGTCTGCGAAGGCTCCACGCCCGGCTATCGCACGGCCGAGGGTGGCTATGGGGTGCGCCGCTTCACCGGCGGCGGTGAGGGGTCCAGCTTCAGCGTTTCGCCCGACCTGCGGGACTGGCTGTGCGGCCCAAACCGCCCGGATCTGGTTCTACTGAACGGCATGTTCCTGCCCGCCGTCTACATTCTGTCGCGCGACCTGCGGCGGGCCGGGATACCCTACATCGCGATCCCGCACGACCCTTACAACGCCTTCATGTTCCGCAAGAACCCGGTCCGCAAGGCGGTGTACTGGCGCTTGTTCGAGCGCCCCATGCTGAACGACAGCCTGGCCGTCCAGGTCCTGGACAGCCGCCACGCCCTGTGGCTGCGGCGGCGGGGCGTGGCGACGCCGGCCCTGTGCGTGCCCTGCGGTCATGACACGGATTCAGACTCCGCGCCCGAGGCGGAGCGGAGGACCCCGCCAGACCGGCCCGTTTCCTTCTACTTCCTCGGCCGCATGGACACCTACAACAAGGGCCTGGACCTGTTGATCCAGGGGTTCGCCGAGGCCATGGCCGACAAGCCGGCACGCCTGGTTCTCCAGGGGCCGGACTGGGGCGACCTCAAGGACCTTCGGGTCACGGCAGAGCGCCACGGAGGCACCACCTCCATCACCTTCCTGCCCCCGGAGTTCGAGCGTCCGGCGACGGACATGGTCGGCGAGCACGACGTGGTCTGCGTACCGTCGCGCTACGAAGGGTTCAGCCTCCAGGCCCTGGAAGGAATGCTTGCCGGCCGGGTCATCCTGTCGTCGGACATCTGCGGCATTTCACCATTCGTGGAGCAGGCCGACTGCGGGGTCGTCGTCCCCTCCACCACCGAGGGCGTGGCCGCCGGCCTGCGGACCCTGTGGAGCCGCCGTGCGGAATGGCCCGAAATGGGCCGGCGCGGTCAGGCTCTGGCACGCGAAACGCTGCGTTGGGACGACATCGCGCGCCAGGCGCTGACGCACTACCAAGCCCTGGTGGTGCCCTCCCCACCCCCCACCGATCAAGCGGAGCCCAACGCCTTGGCACACCAAGTTCCCCCTCCCCCTTCCTCCACCAGCGAGCGCCAGACCGCGGCCGGGAACATCGAGCCCGTGAGCATAGAGCCTGTGAGCATAGAGCCCGTAAGCATTCTGGGCGTCCGGGTCGATGCGCTCGACATGCCGCGCGCCCTGGGCACCATCGACAGGTGGATCGCGGAGCGGGAGCAACATTACGTGTGCATCCGGGACGTCCACGGCGTGATGGCCTGCCAGACGGACGACGCACTGCGCCGTATCCATGCCGAGGCCGGGATGGTCACGCCCGATGGAATGCCGCTGGTGTGGCTCAGCCGGCGTCACGGCCACCCGGAGACAAACCGCGTGTGCGGCCCCGACTTCATGCTCGAACTGTGCGAGCACTCACGCGACCGGGGGTATCGGCATTTCCTCTATGGCGGCGCGCCCGGCGTGGTCGAGGACCTCAAGGCCAACCTGGAGACCCGCTTCCCCGGCCTGTGCATTGCCGGAACCTACAGCCCGCCATTCCGCCCCCTGACCGAACAGGAGGACGCCGAAGTGGTTGACATGATCAACGCCGTCCGGCCGGACATTGTGTGGATCGGCCTCAGTTCGCCCAAGCAGGAATACTGGATGGCGGCCCACAAGGGACGCATCGACGCCGCCGCCATGATCGGCGTAGGCGCCGCGTTCGACTTCCACGCCGGGCGCCAAAAACGTGCGCCCGCCTGGATGCAGCGCAGCGGCCTTGAGTGGTCCTACCGCCTGATGTCAGAGCCGCGCCGCTTGTGGCGCCGTTACCTGGTGATGGCGCCCCGCTTCCTGCTTCTTCTCGCCCGCGAGGAACTCAAGGCGTTGACAGGCCGTTCGACGCCCGGCCGTCCAACGCCCAGTCGCTCCACGCCCGGTGGAAGCAATCCGCTTCACAAATCCTGACCGCGCCGCGACGGAGATCCCCATCAAGATGCTCGCCAAGGTCCGCAACCTTCTGTTTCGGGACAGTCACCTCAACTGGTCGCTGGCCGACCAAGCCGTGGTCAGCGGGGTGAACTTTCTGACGGGACTGATGCTCGCGCGCTTCCTCGGCATGGCTGAGTTCGGCCGGTACTCGTTGGCGTGGATGATTGTGCTGTTCGCCAACTCCATCCAGATCGCCCTGGTCCTGGAACCGATGATGAGCATCGGCCCCAAGCAGCCGGCCGACACACAGCGCGCCTACTACACTGCCCTGGCCGTCCAGCAAGTCGCCCTCAGCCTGGTAATGGCCGGGCTGATTGCCGGCGGGGTGTGGCTGGCCGGCATCCACATGCCCGGCTGGAGGACCGACGGCCTGGCCCTGCCGCTAGCCTGCGTCGTGGTGACCTTCCAGCTCCAGGAGTTCCTGCGCCGCTACTTCTTCTGCATCGGGCGGCCCCGGCTGGCCATGATGTCCGACACCCTGCGCTACTTCGGCCAAATCGCCCTGCTGGTGAGTCTGGTGGTGGTCGTCATGGCGGCCGGCGACCCGGCTTTTCGGGTGACCAGCATCACCGCGTTGTGGGCCATTGCGGCGGCGGGTGCGGGCGCGACTGTCATCTCGGCCTTCTTCTTCGTCCGGCCGCGCTTTGAGTGGGACATCCTGTGCAGCAGCATGGGGCGCCACTGGCAGTCCTCGAAGTGGTTGCTACCCTCGAACATCATCTATTGGTTCTCCGGGCATTTCTTCATCATCGCAGCGGGTTTCTTCCTGGGTGCCGCGGCGGTCGGCGCGCTGCGTGCGGCGCACAATCTGATCGCCATCACCCACATCCTGTTCCAGGCCTGGGAGAACATCGTCCCGGCACGGGCCGCCCGCCTGTACCACAGCCAGGGCGCCCATGCCCTGAGCGAGTTCCTGAAGCGCGTGGCGCTCAACGGCGGACTGGTGACGGCGGCGATCATCGTGGCCGTGAACGTGCGGCCCGGCGCCCTTCTGGGCATGGTCTTCGGGCAGGAGTACGCGGAATACGGACACCTGCTGCTGTACTACGGCGTCAGCTACATGTTCCTGTTCTTCTCCCTGCCTCTCAAGGCGGGCCTGCGCGCAGTGGAAAACACCAAGCTGATCTTCATGGCCCATCTGGCGGTCACCGTGTTCACCCTGGCCACCTTCCATCCGCTGGTCACCACCTTCGGTCTTGAGGGCGCCATCACCGGCATCCTGGGCACGATGGTGATCCTGGTCACCGTTCTATACGTCGGGCTGCGTCGCATCCTCGGCCGGATGGAAGCCAGGGAAAGCACGGCTGCCGAGGAAGACGCCCAGGAGGAACAGCAGGCCGGGCCTGCGGCGGCGGCGGCAGGCGGCCACAGGTTCATCGAAAGGAGCGGATCATGAGACGCCTCCTGCGCACCCTGTTCCAGGGCGTGGTGCGGGCCTATGCCGTGCGCGCCAACGTGACCCTTGGGTCGCGGGTCCACATCGGGCCGTTCAGCCACCTGTGGGCGCCCAATGCCTTGAGCGTCGGAGACGATGTCTACATCGGCAAGTTCTGCACCATCGAGGTGGACGGCTCCATCGGCAATCAGGTCCTGATTGCCAACGGCGTCGGGCTGGTCGGCCGGCACGATCACGACTTCACGACGGTCGGCGTTCCCGTGCGCAGCGCGCCGTGGGTTGGCGACGACAGCTTCCAGGCGCCACAGGGCCAGGAGCGCGTGGTGGTCGAAGACGACGTGTGGCTCGGCTACGGCTGCATCGTGCTGTCGGGCGTGACCATCGGGCACGGCGCCATTGTCTCGGCCGGCGCCGTGGTCACCCACAACGTGGACCCCTACGCCATCGTCGCCGGCGTCCCGGCCCGCAAGGTGGGCGACCGTTTCAGCCCGGAGGACCGCCTGCGTCACGAACACATCCTGCGCTACGGCCATGTCCCGCCCCAGGCGGACGGTGACCGGGTGGCGGCGGAATGATGAAAGGAGGGGCTCCCATGAACATCCTCGTGTCCGCTTACGCCTGCGAGCCTGATCGCGGGTCCGAGCCCGGCCAGGGCTGGAACTGGGCGCTGGCGTGGGCGCGCATGGGGCATCATGTTTGGGTGCTGACCTGCCGCGCGCACCACGAAAAGACCATCCACGACAGCCTTGCAGCCAAGCCCTTGCCGGGTGATCTGGCCGGCCGCGTGCACTTCGTCTTCCACGATCCGGCCGGCTGGCCGGGACCGGGGTACGAACGGCCGCGCTTCGTGCGCAGCCATTACCTCGCCTGGCAATGGACCGTGCGCGCCGTGGCCCGCAAGCTTCATGCCGAAATCGGCTTTGACCTTGTCCACCATGTGTCGTGGGGCGTGGTCCGCCAGCCGTCATTCCTGGGTGATCTGGGCGTGCCGCTGGTGTTCGGCCCGGTCGGCGGCGGCGAGCGCACGCCGTGGAAGATGCGCGACGGCTTTTCCGCCAAGGGCCATGCCCTGGAGATCCTGCGCGACATGCTCAACGGCGCGGTGCGCCTGGACCCCATGATGCACCGCACGTTCGCCCAGGCCAGCGCCATCCTGTGCAAGACGTCGGAATCCGCCGCCCTGGTGCCCAAGACCTACCAAGCCAAGACCCGCGTGTTCCTGGAAGTCTTCGCCGACCCCGAAACCCAGACCGGCGCGCGACCCGACATCGCGCAACGGCCGTTCCGGGTGCTCTATGTGGGGCGGCTGCTGCACTGGAAGGGCGCCCATCTGGCCCTTGCCGCCTTCGCCCGGCTGGCCGCCGCCGACCCCGACGCCCGCCTGACCCTGGTCGGCAAGGGACCGGAGAGCGGTCGCCTGCACGCCCAGGCCGTGGAGTTTGGCATCGCCAGCCGCATCGAGTGGCGCGAGTGGGTGCCGCAGCCCGACCTGCACGCCCTCTACGCCGACCACTCGGTATTCCTGTTCCCCAGCCTGCATGACAGCAGCGGCAACGTGGTTCTGGAAGCCCTGGGCCACGGCCTGCCGGTGGTCTGCCTGGGCCTGGGCGGTCCCAAAGAAATGGTGGACGACACCTGCGGCCGGGTCATCGAAGCCGAAACACGCACCGTCGATGAGGTGGTGGCCAATCTGGGCGCCGCGCTGATCGACCTGCGCACGCGGCCCGATCTCCACCAAGCCCTGTCACGGGGCGCCGCCACCCGCGCCGCCGCGTTCTCGTCCGACGTGCGGCCGTCGGCCCTGGTGCGCCTGGTCCAGGAGGTCGGCCAAGTGACCATCACCACGCCCCGCCCCCTGTCACGGGCGGCTCCAGCTACGCACACCAGAGGGGCGGCATCATGACCCTTGGCCGCATCAAATTCACGCTTCTGATGAGCATGTTGGTGGGCTATCTGGTCCTCACCTACGGCTTCATGCAATTGCGCATCCCACCCGGCGGTATCGGCATCCCCCTGGGCGAGTTGGTGCTGATGGTCTACCTGATGACCATCACTTGGCCGCGCGTGCTGCACGACATGGGCCGCACCACGTACCTGCCGATCTTCGTCCTGTGGTGGGGCTACGGCGCCATCATGGTGTCGATCGGCGCCCTCAAGTACGGGCCATGGGCGTTGCGCGACGCCACCTCGATGATCGAGAGCTTGTACGTGATCGTCGGGTTCGCGGTGGCGTCGAACCCCCGCCAGCTCGACCGTTTCTTCCGCTGGCTGGGGATTGCGGCACTGCTCTACGTGGCGATGCTGTGGGGGTATTTCGACTCCGTCAACCTGCGGCAATACTCCCCCACTTTGCAGGGCGGCCAGGGGCAGGACGTCGCCCTGATATTCTACTACCCGTTCGCCAGCAACTTCGTGCTGTGGGCGGCGGCCGGGCTGCTGCTGTTCTTCACCCGCCACCCGCGATGGGGCAAGTTCGCGCTAATGGGGGCAGGAATGCTGATCGCGTTCGCGCTGGTCGTCGTCCAGGCCCGCCTGACCTACCTTCAGATCGTGGCGCTGGTCGCCCTGTTCATGCTGCTGCGCCGCAGCACGCTGACCCGCGCCACACTGCTGATCCCCATGATGTTCGTTGGCCTGGGCCTGTTCCTGATGGCCGGGGTCCAGGTGGGGGGCCGCATCACCGAGCAGGTCGATTTCGACTTCTTCATCAACCACGTTCTCAGCATCGTCGGCATGGGCGAAGGCGGCGAGAGCATCGAACAAGCCAACTCCGGTGTGCCGCTGCGCCTGCAATGGTGGGAAAACATCTGGGACCAGCTCACCGAGGGCATTCACCACATGCTGTTCGGCCTGGGCTACGGCATCCCGCTGGTCGATTTCGGTGTCGGCGAGGAAGGCGTGAAGGTCCGCGAGCCGCACAACTCCTATCTGTCGCTGCTGGCCCGCCTGGGCATCGTCGGCGTGGTCCTGTGGGTGTCCATGCACATTGCCCTGCTTTCCGCGTGGTGGCGGGCCTGGAGCTTCGCCCGCCGCATGGGCTGGCAGGAATGGGACGACCGGCTGATATGGCTGATGACGTTCTTCATCCTGCTGTGGGTCGCCGCGCTTCCCGAGGACGGGTTTGAAAAGCCGTTCTTCGCCATCCCCTACTACATCATGTGGGGCGTGGTCCTGCGCACCTTGCTGCACTTCAAGGACTGGGCCGCCACCCCCCACCCCCCTGTACCGGAAGAAAAAGTCGAGGAGGCCAGGGGCCGCCCCGAGACGTCTTCCTGACACCAGACGGCTGCGCTTCGAGGAGGAGCTTTATAATGCAGAAGACCGCGTTGATTACCGGCATCACCGGCCAGGACGGCGCCTATCTGGCCGAGTTGCTGCTCGCCAAGGGATATGCCGTGCACGGCGTCAAGCGCCGCTCGTCATCGTTCAACAGCGAGCGCGTGGACCACCTGTACACCGATCCACATGAGGGCGACGCCCGCTTCTTCCTGCACTACGGCGACCTGACCGACGCCACCAACCTCATCCGGCTGGTCCAGGAAGTGCAGCCCGACGAGATCTACAACCTCGCCGCCCAAAGCCACGTCCAGGTGTCGTTCGAGACGCCCGAGTACACCGCCAACAGCGACGCCATCGGCACGTTGCGCCTGCTGGAGGCCATCCGGATCCTCAAGATGGGGGATACGGTGCGATTCTATCAGGCGTCCACGTCCGAACTCTATGGCAAGGTCCAGGAAACCCCGCAGAGTGAGACAACGCCGTTCTACCCCCGCAGCCCCTATGCGGCGGCCAAGCTGTACGCCTACTGGATCACGGTGAACTACCGCGAGGCCTATGGGATGCACGCCTCCAACGGCATCCTGTTCAACCATGAAAGCCCAATCCGGGGCGAAACCTTTGTCACCCGCAAGATCACCCGCGCCGTGGCGGCCATGGAACTGGGCCTTCAGGACACGTTGTACCTCGGCAACCTCGACGCCAAGCGCGACTGGGGCCACGCCAAGGACTACGTCGAGGGCATGTGGCGCATCGTCCAGCAGGACACCCCCGACGACTTCGTGCTGGCCACCGGCGAGACCCATTC
>LAEA01000264.1 GCA_000961745.1 Rhodospirillaceae bacterium BRH_c57
CGCCGGCGCCCACGCCGCCCGCCACCCGGCCGCATGGCTCGCCCGCCTCACCGCCCTGCCCCCCGACAGCACAAAAAGCGTCGCCGCGGGCATCAAGGTGGCCGGCGGCGCGGTCATCCTGCTGCTGGGCGGGACACTGCTGCACGCCGCTTTGCAGGCACCGGCCCATCCGATTTTGTAAGATTTTGAATGAACTGGGCGCTGCCCAGGCCCGCCAAGGGCCGAACGGCCCTTGGATCCCATAAGGGGGTTCGCCCTTTTCTTGCGCCGCAGGCAGAAAACGTCGGCATTCAATGCGCTGCGCGCGGCTTTGCTCCGTCACGTCGCGAGGTCAAGGAGGCTGGCCTCCTTGCGGGTGCGGGCAGAGCCCGCTCTTCTTTCCCAAAGCCGCTCAGTCGTGGAGCGGAGTGGCCGGGAGTTGGTTCATTTTGGCGAGTAGGTATTCAAGGTCGTTGTGCTCGAACTCGACGCCGAGATCGCCGTACTGGGTCAGCACGCGTTCGAGCATCCGGCGGGAATAGCGCTCGCGGTCATTCTCGCGGCCGTCATAGTCGGTTTCATGGGCCACATCGACGGCGGCGCGCATGGCCGGATAGAAGCCGTTGGGCAATCCGGCCTTGTCATACAGCCCCTTGAGGCCGAGCGGCCCGCTGTCGTGGATGAGCTGGCGGACGTTGAGCACGGTCAGGCCGGTGCTGACCGCCATGGCGTATTCAAAGAACTTCAGGTCGCCCATGCAGACCGCGCGCAGGATGATGGACGGCGTCAGGCGGCCGTGTTCGCGCATTTGCAGGATCAGGGCCTCGACCTCGTCTTCCGAGGATTCGGTGGACAGGGTGATGGTGGCGCGTTCGCGGCTTTGCAACACAAGGTCTGCGGCCATGTCGCCGGGCAGCTCGTGATTGCGCAGGATGTGATCCTTGAGCTGTTCGGACACCCGATGAACCAGACGTTCCGATACCGTCACGGGCAGGTGCGCGCGGTGCACCAGGGGGTCCTGAACGCGCGCGTCGTCGCCGAAACGATCGACCATCTTGAGCAGGGATTCGTCGGTCAGGTGAGCACCGGCGTTGGCGGCCAGGGCGGCGGCAACCTCGACATCGCCTTCCTCGACCAGTGCGTCGGCGACCTCGGCCTCGACATCGCGGCGGCGGGCGACGGCCTTCTGCTTGGCCGGGTCGTGACCGCGCACAATGCCGATCAGGTCAGCCGGGCTCAGGACCTGGGAGAATTCCAACACCGGCAGGGACACGGCAGCGACGTCGCGGGCCAACGCCATCGCCACGTCATGCGGAACCAGCGGGTTTTCCTTGAGGTTGGTGGCCAGGGCCTCGCGCACGCGGACCTCGGCGTCGCGCACCATCAGGCGGAAGATGTCTTCGGCCAGCTTGCGTTCGGCCTCGGTCAGGCCGGCATCTTCGAAATGCCGCGCCAGCTTGCCCGCCGTTTCAGCCCGCGCCTCGCCGGAGGGGTCCTCAAGAAGGCGCCGAACGTCATCCGCCGTAAGCTTCACTTCCGCCATGGTCTACCGGCCTGTTTTTGTTCGGGTCCAGGGTGCTGAGCAGATGCCCTCAATCACGTTACCTGCAATGGCGGCCCATGTATAGCGAATGGCGACACCACCCCGGCCACGGTCACAGCACCGTCATCCCCGCACCACCAAAACGGAACACGTGGCGTGGCGCACCACCCGCGCCGCGTTGGGGCCAAGAAGGTAGTCGGCCAACTCCGGCCGGTGGGCGCCGATGACGATGACCTCGGACTTGATCTCGCGGGCGATGCGCAGGACCGTCTCGTAAATGCTGCCCTCGCCGACGATGTGCTGGCAGCGCATGCCTTCGGGCAGGCGCGGATCGACCTCGGCGCGCAGGCGGGCCATCAGCTTTTGGGCCACCTCATGCTCGAAGTCCTTGGGAAAGAAGCTGCCGACGATGCTCATGCCAAACGGCGGCAGCACGGTCAAGACGTGCAGCTTGGCGCCCGGCGTCGCCTGGGTCAATTCGGCGGCACGGGTCAGGGTGGTTCCGAGGTCGCTGGGGTCGTCGAGGTCGATGGAGACCAGGATGTTCCGATACACGGCCGGTCCTCCCTTAGGCGGTTGATGGAGCGGAGGCGTGCTGTTCACGCCGCCGTCTGCGCACCTGCAACCAGGCGATCAGCCCGTAAAGCAGCAGCGCGGGGATGTACATGATCTGGCGCGGCGGTCGTTCGGTCTGGATCTGGACTTCCTCGATCTCCCAACCGAAGTCCAGACCTGCCCGTTCGGCCTGGCTGCCGAAACCGACGTCATCGACAATCATGACGCCGCCCTCGCCCTCGCTGAGGGTCAGGCCGGCAGCTTCGACGCGCTCCTGCCCAGCCCCCGCATCGCCCAGGCGCAGGGCAATATGGCGCGTGACCTCCTGCCCCTCCAGAGTGACGCCGGAGGCAACGATCCGCAACTGCCCGCCCGGCGGAACGCGCTCGGCGATCTGGGCAATCTCGGTCGCCGGGGCGCCCTCCAGCGGCGGGTAGATCATGTCCCACCAAAAACCGGGCCGGAACAGCGTGAAGGCGACCAGCAACAGGGCCAGCGTCTCCCACACCCGGTTGCGGACCAGGAAGTGCCCCTGTGTGGCCGCCGCGAAGGCGAACATGGCCGTAACCCCGAAGGCGAACACCACGAACGCGTACCAGAAGGTGTTCACCCCGATCAACAAAAGCTCGGTGTTGAAGATGAACAGGAACGGCAGGATGGCCGTGCGCATGTCGTAGGTGAAGCCCTGAATACCCGTCTTGATGGGATCCGACTTGGCGATGGCGGCGGCGGCGAAGGCGGCCAGCCCGACCGGCGGCGTGTCGTCGGCCAGGATGCCGAAGTAGAACACGAACATATGCGCCGCGATCAGCGGCACCAGCAGCCCGGACTCGCTGGCCAGGGTGACGATCACCGGGGCCATCAGGGTGGCGACCACGATGTAATTGGCGGTGGTTGGCAGGCCCATGCCGAGCAGCAGGCTGATCATCGCCGTAAAGATCAGCATCAGCATCAGGTTGCCGCCGGAAATGAAGTCCACGAAGTCGGCCATGACCAGCCCGACGCCGGTCAGCGTGACGGTACCGACGACGATGCCGGCCGCCGCCGTGGCGACGCCGATGCCAATCATGTTGCGCGACCCGGCAACCAGTCCTTCGCGCAGGTCGACGAGTCCTTCCTTGGCCTCGTGCATCATGGCGCCGCCTCGGCCCATCAGGGACTTCAGCGGGCGTTGCGTCACGATGATGATGATCATGAACACCGCCGCCCAAAAAGCCGACAGGCCGGGGCTGAGGCGTTCGATCATCAGGTTCCACACCAGCACCACGACCGGCAGCAAGTAGTACAGCCCGGCCCGGATGGTCGGCCCCGGCGGCGGCAGCATGGTGACGTCTTCCAGGGACTTCAACTCGGGCACGCCCATGGCGTACTTGACCAGCCCGACGTAGGCGACCAGGGCCAAGGCCGTCGCCACGATGCCCGACCAGTCCCCGAACAGGGCGCCGATCCAGCCCATGGCGTAGTAGACGATGAACGACAGGATGACCATCGCGAAGAAGCTCATGAAGACCTGCACAATGGCCGACCGCACCGGCCACGGCACCTCGCGCTCCATGCCCTTCAGGCCCAGCTTGAGGGCCTCCAGGTGGACGATGTAGACCAGGGCGATATAGGAAATCAGCGCCGGCAGAATGGCGTGCTTCATCACCTCGATGTAGGAAATCCCGACGTACTCGACCATCAGGAAGGCTGCCGCACCCATCACCGGAGGGGTAAGCTGGCCGTTGGTGGACGATGCCACCTCGACCGCCCCGGCCTTTTCGGGCGACAGTCCGACCTTCTTCATCAGGGGGATGGTGAAGGTGCCGGTGGTCACCACGTTGGCGATGGAGGACCCCGAGATCAGGCCGGTCATGGCCGAACTGACCACCGCCGCCTTGGCCGGGCCGCCGCGCATGTGGCCGAGCAGCGAGAACGCCACCCGGATGAAGTAGTTGCCGGCCCCGGCGCGCTCCAGCAGGGCGCCGAACAGCACGAACAGGAACACCATGGTGGTGGACACGCCCAGCGCCACCCCGAACACGCCCTCGGTGCCCAGCCAGTAGTGCGACATGCCCTTGTTCAGAGACGCGCCCCGGTGGGCGATCACCTCGGGCATGTACGCACCGAGGAAGGTGTAACCCAGGAACACCATCGCCACGATCATCAGCGGCGGCCCCAGGGCGCGGCGCGTGGCCTCCAGCAGCAGGACCATGCCGACCACGGACACCCACACGTCGGTCGGCGTCGGCGACCCCGGACGCTGGGCCAGATCGCGGTAGAAAAAGAAGATGTAGGCGGCACAAAAGGCCGCGACCAAGGCGATGATCCAGTCGATCACCGGCACATGGCTGCGCGGCGAGGTGCGAAACGCCGGATAGGCCGCATACGCCAGGAAGATCGCGAACGCCAGATGCAGAGCGCGCTGCTCGGTGTCGTTGAAGATGGCAAAATTGAACACGAACGGCAGCGGCGAGGCGAACCAAAGCTGCATCAGCGCCCAAGCCAGTGCGACCCCGGTCAGGATCAGCGCGGCAATGCCGCCGGGCCGGCGAGCCCCGGTTTCCGTCTCGGCCACGAAATCGCGGTACTCCGGGTCGGTGGTCGGGTCAACCGCAGGATCCGCCGCAGCCCCAGGGGCCTTTTCAAGAGGATCTTTGTTTTCCGCCATATCACCACCTGCCCGCTGTTCAATTGAAACGGCGGCGGGCGGCGGAACGGTATGATCCGCACCGCCGCCCCGTCCCGCCCCGGACCTACTTCAGCAGGCCGGCTTCACGGTAGTACTTCTCGGCACCCGCATGAAGCGGCGCCGACAGGGCAGCCTGGGTCATTTCCTCTTTGGTGAGGTTGGCGAAGGCTGGGTGGAGCTGCTTGAACGTGTCGAAGTCCTCGAACACGCCCTTGACCAGTTCATAAACGACCTTCTCCGGCACATCGGCCCGCGTCACCAGGGTCGCACGAACACCAAAGGTCGTCACGTCGGCATCGGTGCCGCGGTACATGCCACCGGGGATGGTTGCGGTCGAATAGTAGGGGTTGTCGGCAACCAGCTTGTCGACGGCCTTGTTGCTCACGTTCACCAGGTTGACGTCGCAGGACGAGGCCGCTTCCTGGATAGAGCCGTTCGGATGGCCGACGGTGTAAACGAACGCGTCAATGCGGTTGTCGCACAGAGCCTGGCCATGCTCGGAGGCCTTCAACTCGGACGCCAGCGAGAAGGCGTCCATCGTCCAGCCCATTTCCGGCAGCAGGACCTCGATGGTGCCGCGCTGGCCGGAACCGGGGTTGCCGACGTTGACGCGCTTGCCCTTGAGGTCTTCGAAGTTGGTGACGTTGGCGTCCTTGCGGGCGACCACGGTGAACGGCTCGGGATGCAGCGAGAAGACCGAACGCAGGTCCTTGACGGCGCCGCTGTCCTTGAACTGCTCGGTGCCTTCGATGGCGTAGTACTGCACGTCGGACTGCACGACGCCGAAGTCCAGCTCACCCTGGCTGATGGTGTTGACGTTGTAGACCGAACCGCCGGTCGACTCCACCGAACACCGGATGCCGTGTTCCTTGCGGTTGCGGTTCACGAGGCGGCAGATCGCCCCCCCGGTGGGATAGTACACGCCGGTGACGCCACCGGTGCCGATGGTGATGAACTGCTGCTGCGCGGCCGCCGGCAGGGATCCCGCCGTCATGGCGATGCCGGTCGCGAGAGCCGCAGACAGACCAATAAGAGTGAGCGTCTTCATGCTTGTCCTCCACAGAGGGTTATAAAATCCGGGGCGAGGCCCGAAGAATGGGTCGGCGGGCATGGTACCCGCGTCCCCCTGGAACCGGCCGCCGTCCCGCGTCAGACGAGAAGAGCAAGCCTTTGAACTCTTTAACAAAGCCAACCACACAAGATGTCCCGTTTCAATCGCCTTGGACATTTGATGGTGTCGCGGGCGGGGGATGCAGCAGGGTCCGCGCGGCTTCCGCCGTGGCTGGCGCCCGTCCGGCCAGGGCGCCGGCCTGGGCGGCCAGGGCCACCAGATCGGCATTATGGGCGGCGACTCCGCCATCGGGGAGCCACAGGTTGTTCTCAAAACCAACGCGCACATGACCGCCCAGGCCCGCCGCCACCGCCGTACACGCCGCTTCGCGCCTGCCAAAGGCACACATCGCCCACGGCCCGGCGTCACCCCAGGCATGGAGAAACGGCAGCAGATCGGCCGGACTGGACACCTGTCCCGCACTGTAACGACCGAGGACGAACAAAGGGAACGGCGGCCGGTCGTCGGGCACCACGCCGCGCCGCATCAGCCCGCGCAAATGGGTGACCTCGGACGGGGTATAGACGATGTGCTGGACCATCACGTCGTCGTTTGCCAGTTCGGCCAGGAACGCCGCCGCCTCGGGTTCGTCCTCGGGAGTCTGGATGAGTTCGCGCAGGGCCACCGACACCGCCTCGGGGCGCACCGCGCGCACCACGGCCATCTGTTCGGCCTGGCTGTAGTGGCCGACCGCCTCGGTGGTGATCTGCACGATCATGCGGTTGCCGACCGCCTTACGCACGGCGGCAATAGCGTCGCGGTAGGCATCGGCGTCGAGGATATGGTTCTCGTCACGGTCGCGGACATGCAGGTGCAGCAGGCTGGCCCCAGCCTCGGCGCACAGGGCCGCCGTGGCCGCCGTTTCTGCCGCCGTGACGGGGATCGCCGAATGGTCGGCCTGCCGCCGCCGCGCCCCGTTGGGGGCCACCGCGATGATGAGCGGCGCTTCGGTCATGCCGCCCCTCCCTTCAGCGTCGCCACACCGACGGCCTGGGCCAGCCGGTCCACGATGGTCGCAAGGTCGGCGTCGGTGCAGATGAACGGCGGGGCCAGCAGGACGTGATCGCCCAGCACACCGTCGATGGTGCCACCCATGGGGTAGCACATCAGGCCATTGGCCATCGCCTCGGCCTTGACCTTGGCGTGGACTTTTTTGGCCGGGTCGAATGGTTGTTTGCTCGGCCGGTCGGCAACCAGTTCAAGGCCCAGGAACAGGCCTCGGCCGCGAATGTCGCCGACATGGGGATGGTCCCCAAACCGTTCCTCCAGAAGGCCGCGCAGCACGTCGCCCAGGCGCCGCACCTCGGCCAGCATGGCGGCCGACCCGACCTTGGCAAGCACCGCATTGGCCGCCGCGCAGGCCGTGGCATGGCCCATGTAGGTGTGGCCGTGCTGGAAAAACCCGCTGCCCGCCGCAAAGGCCTGATACACCCGGTCGCTGACCAGGGTCGCGCCGATGGGCTGATAACCGGCCCCCAGGCCCTTGGCCACGCACAGGAGATCCGGCACCACGCCGTCCTGTTCGCAGGCGAATAATGTGCCGGTGCGCCCCATGCCGCACATCACCTCGTCCAGAATGAGCAGCACGCCGTACTGGTCGCAAATCTCGCGGATGCGCTTGAGATAGCCCGGCGCGGCGGGCACCGCCCCCGCCGTCGCCCCGACCACCGGCTCGGCAATAAAGGCGGCCACGGTGTCCGGCCCGACATCGAGCAGCATCTGTTCAAGTTCGTCGGCGGCGCGGCGGCCGTAGGCCTCCAGGCTCTCACCCTCGGCCTGATAGCGGTAGGCGTAGCATGGATCGATGTGGTGGACGTCGATCAACAGCGGCTCGAACTGCGCCCGCCGCCACTGGTTGCCGCCGGTCGCCAGGGCACCCAGGGTGTTGCCGTGATAGCTCTGGCGGCGCGCGACGAGGCGCGAGCGTTGCGGCTGGCCGACCTCCAGGAAGTACTGGCGGGCCATCTTGAGAGCCGCCTCAACCGCCTCCGACCCGCCGGACACCAGGTACACCCGGTCCAAGTCCCCAGGCGCCAGCGAGGCCAGACCGGCGGCCAGATCCTCCATCGGCTGGTTGGTGAAAAAGCCGGTGTGGGCAAAGGCCAGGGTATCCACCTGTGCCTTGATCGCCGCCCGCACGTCGGGGTCCGAATGACCCAGGCAGGACACCGCCGCCCCGCCCGAGGCGTCGATATAACGCCGCCCGTCAGCGTCGATCACGTGGATGCCGTCGCCGGCCACGGCCACCGGATAGGTCGCCTTGGTGTGACGGTGGAAGACGTGGGAATCAGTCATTGGCCGGGTCCTCCACATAAACGCCCTCGCCGTCCCCCGCCTCGCGGCGGCGGCGGCGCGGTTCCTGCCAGTAGGCATCGAACTGCTTCAAACGCCGCTCGCTTTCCTTGATGGCGCGCAGGCCGTCGTCACCGCCCGACGCCACGGCGGCCCCCAGCACCTGCTGAATGACCGACTGTGCGGCGACCAGGGATTGGAAAAAGTTGGGGCTGGTGGTGCCGGCCAGCAGCACATGCCGGGCCGGACGCGCCAGCGGCGAGACAGGGCTGTCGGTCAACGCGACAACGGTGGCCCCGGCCTCGACCGCGATGTCGAGCGCCAGCACGGTGTCCCGCGTATAAGGCCGGAAACTGATCGCCAGCAGCACATCCTGCGGACCCAGGCCGCGCAAGCTGTCGAGGAACGTGCCGCCGCTGCCATCCACCAGCCGCACATCCTCGCGCACCATTCCGTAGGCATAATGAAAATAGTGGGCCAGCGCATAGCAACTGCGCAGGCCAAGCACATAGACCCGGCGCGCCGTGTTCAACGCCTCGGCGGCGCGCATCACGGCGTCGGCGGTGTCCGGCCCGGCGACGGCGGCCAGGGCGGTGGCGTCGGCCTCCTGGATCTCGCGTAGCAAATCCTCGATGCCGCCCGCACCCCGGTCGCGCAGGGATCGGGCGCGGGCCTCGTAGGCCCCTTCCCCGCCGCGCAACCAACTCCGGTAGGGCTCGCGCATCTCCTCGAAGCCCTCGAAACCTACGGCGCGGGCCAGCCGGACCATGGTGGACGGCTTGACCCCGGCATGACTGGCGATGCGCCGCATGGAGGTCAGGGCGACTTCTTCGGGATTGGCCAGCAGATAGCGCGCGGCCTGCCGCAGCTGCGGGCTGAGATCCTCGTAGGAGGACTGGAGGATGGAATTAACCTGGGCGACGTCCACGCCTTACTCCCTCACCGGGTCGGCTGCCTGAACGTATATCCTAGGAAATTAATCGGATGTTGTGCAACAGCCGAATCACTTTTTAGCCAATTAGAACCATGTGTGGCGACGCAACATGAGCGACGCGAAATGTTTCAGCGTTGCCTCACAGCGTCAGTGGGCTACCATCCGGGCGATTCGCAGTCACCGGCTCCAGGGGGACCCCATGGACATCAAGGACCACATCCGCTCCATCCCGGACTTCCCGAAACCGGGCATCAACTTCTATGACATCTCCACCCTGCTGGCCCATGCCGACGCCTGGCAGGTCACCATGGGCCGCCTGTCCAAGGAAGTCCGGGCGTGGCAGCCCGACATTCTGGCCGGCATCGAATCGCGCGGCTTCCTGACCGCCGCGCCACTGGCCCTCAAGTTGGGGTGCGGCTTCATCATGGTGCGCAAGAAGGGCAAGCTGCCCGGCCCGACCATCAGCCACACCTACGACCTGGAATACGGGTCCGACACCATCGAGATCCAGGCCGACGCCATCAAGCCGGGGCAGCGCGTGGTGGTCCTCGACGACCTGCTGGCCACCGGCGGCACCGCCAGCGCTGCCATCGAGCTGTTCCGCAAGGTCGGCGCCGAGGTGGTCGGCGTGGCCGCCATCATCGAACTGAACTTCCTCAAGGGCCGCGAAAAGCTGGACGTCCCGGTGGCGACGTTGGTCAGCTACGACGAGTAACGGCCCTTTCTACAACCACGCCAGCACCGCCACCGTCACAGTGAGGATGCCGACCAGCCACCAGCCGCGCTGGTGGTTGGCGCGGTCGGAGGTGTCACCGGCGCGCAGTCGGGACAGCACGCGGATCGACACCTCGACCACGAGAAGGATGAAGGCGATCTTGAAGATGAGGAGCCACATGGCCTTTACTTAAGGGCTGCCGGGTCCGGCGTCCAGTAGGCGGGAAGTGAAGGGATTTGACACACGCTTCACTTCCCTCCCAGCCCTACCCCACTTCGCTCATGCTGGTGGCGGCGTCGGCGTCCAGGGCGTAGCCGGCGGCGCGGACGGTGCGGATGACGTCGGGGTCGGTATCGCCGTTCAGGGCCTTGCGCAGACGGCGGATGTGGACGTCAACCGTGCGCGGCTCGACGTAGATATCCGGCCCCCATACGGAGTTCAGTAGTTCCTCGCGCGAGAACACCGCGCCGGGGTGCTCCATCAGGAACTGCAACAAGCGGAACTCGGTCGGGCCGAGGTGGATGTACCGGCCGCCACGGGTCACCCTGTGAGCGGTCAGGTCCATGACGATGTCCTGGAAGTTCAGCGAGCCCTTGTTCTGGGTCGGCGTCGTGCGGCGCAGCAGGGCACGCACGCGGGCCAGCAATTCAGGCATGGAAAACGGCTTGCTCATGTAATCGTCGGCGCCGGTGTTGAGGCCGCGAATGCGGTCGGCCTCCTCGCTGCGCGCGGTAATCATGATGATCGGCACGTTCTTGGTCAGGGGCTTGCGGCGCAACTGGCGGCACACCTCGATGCCCGACATCACCGGCAGCATCCAGTCGAGCAGGATGAGGTCGGGGGTCATCTCGTCAACGACGACCAGGGCTTCCTCGCCATCACTGGCCGAACACACCCGGAAACCGTCCTTTTCCAGGTTGTAACGCAGCATGGTCACAAGGGCGGCCTCGTCCTCGACGATCATCACCAACGGTTTCATGCCTTCTAATCCTCTTGCGTTGGCCGGTACTGGGTGGCGTCCCGCCCCTTGGGCCGCCGTTGCGTCAGCGACTTGCCCTCGACCAGGAAATGGATGGTCTCGGCGATGTTGGTCGCGTGGTCGCCGATGCGTTCGATGTTCTTGGCGATAAACATGAGGTGGGTGCTCGGCGTGATGTTGCGCGGGTCCTCCATCATGTAGGTCACCAGTTCACGGAACAGGCTGGTGTGGAGTTCATCGACCTCCTCGTCACGGCGCCACACGGCCATGGCCTTTTCGACGTCCCGCTCGACATAGGCGTCGAGCACGTCGTTGACGATCTCCTGCACCAGACGGCCCATCTGCGGGATGCCGGCGACCGGCTTGACCGGCTGGTTCTGGTTCAGCACCAGGGCGCGTTTGGCGACGTTGGCGGCATAGTCGCCGATGCGCTCCAGCTCGGCCGATATCTTGAGCGCCCCGACGATGGCCCGCAAGTCGTCGGCCAGAGGCTGGCGCAGGGCCAGCAGGCGCACGGTGAAACTGTGCACCTCCTGCTCCATTTCATCGATCCGGGCGTCCCCCGCGACCATGCGGGCGGCCAGATCGGAATCCCGCCGCACGATGGACTGGATGGCGCCCGCCAACTGCGCCTCGGCCAGACCGCCCATGCGCACGATGATGTTGGTAAGCTGGTTCAGCTCCTCCTCGAAGGAGCGCACGGTATGTCCGTTGGCGTCGCGCGCGACCACGGGCGGGCACCTTTCAAAGATCAGCCGAAGCGCCCGGTGATGTAGCCCTGGGTCAGCTTGTGCTGGGGGTTGGTGAAGATCTGTTCGGTGTCGTTGCACTCCACCAGATTGCCCAGGTGGAAGAACGCCGTGCGCTGCGACACGCGGGCGGCCTGCTGCATGGAGTGGGTGACGATGACGATGGTGTAGTTCTGCCGCAGTTCGTCGATCAGTTCCTCGATCTTGGCCGTGGCGATGGGGTCAAGCGCCGAACAGGGCTCGTCCATCAGGATGACCTCGGGATTGACCGCGATGGCGCGGGCGATGCACAGGCGCTGCTGCTGGCCGCCGGACAGGCCGGTGCCGGGCTGGTCCATGCGGTCCTTGACCTCGCCCAGCAGACCGGCACGCTCCAGCGAGGTTTGCACAATCTCGTCCAGGTCGGTCTTGTTGCGGGCCAGGCCGTGAATGCGCGGGCCATAGGCGACGTTTTCATAGATCGACTTGGGGAACGGGTTGGGCTTCTGGAACACCATGCCGATGCGGGCACGCAACTGCACCACGTCGATGCGGCGGTGGTAGATGTCTTCCTCGTCCAGATTGATGGACCCGGTCACGCGGCAGCCGTCGATGATGTCGTTCATGCGGTTCAGGCAGCGCAGGAAGGTGGACTTCCCGCAGCCCGACGGGCCGATGAAGGCGGTTACTTCGTTGGGCTTTATGTCGAGGGCGATGTTCCGCAACGCCTGCTTGTCACCGTAAAAGACGTTGACGTCACGCGCCGCGATCTTGGCGCCCTCGCCCTGGGACACCAGGGGGAATCCGGCCGTGGGCGGAATTTCGATGGATGTCTGGGCGGAGGGTGAGGTTTTCATCTGTGTCTCAGCCATGGGGTTTACCAGCGCCTCTCGAACCTTTTGCGCAGCCAGACGGCGGCCGCGTTCATGAATACCAGGAAGGCCAACAGGACCATGATCGCCGCCGAGGTCCGCTCGACGAAGGCGCGTTCCGGGCTGTCGGCCCACAGGAAGATCTGCACCGGCAAGACCGTCGCCGGATCCAGCGGGCCGTTGGGAATATCGACCACAAAGGCCACCATGCCGATCATCAGAAGCGGAGCGGACTCGCCCAGGGCCTGGGCCATGCCGATGATGGTGCCGGTCAACATGCCCGGCATGGCCAGCGGCAGGACGTGATGGAGAATCATCTGGAGCTTGGACGCCCCCAGCCCCAGCGCGGCCTCGCGGATGGACGGCGGCACGGACTTCAGGGCGGCGCGGCTGGCGATGATGATGGTCGGCAGGGTCATCAGCGTCAACACCAGGCCGCCAACCAACGGGGCCGAGCGCGGCAGCCCGAAGAACTGGAGGAACACCGCCAAGCCCAACAGACCGAACACAATGGACGGCACGGCGGCCAGGTTGTTGATGTTGACCTCGATCAGGTCGGTGAAGCGGTTCTTGGGGGCGAACTCCTCAAGATAGACCGCCGTCGCCACGCCAATCGGGAAGCTCAGCGCCAGGGTCACTGCCACGACGAACAACGACCCCACGACGGCACCCAGGATGCCGGCCGATTCGGCCTGCCGCGAGTCACCGTTGGTGAACAGCGCGGTGTTGAAATGCGCCTCAACCATGCCGCGCTGCTCCAGGGACTGGAACCAAGCCACTTGCACGTCGGTCAGGCGGCGCTGATCCTGCGGCAGGTCGGCGTTGATGTGGCCCTTGGCCAGCATGTCGAAGTCATCGTCCAGGGACACCCGCACCTTGATCGTCCCGCCGATGGCGCCGGGGTTGTCCAGCACGGCGTCCTGAAGGTCATAAGGCGCGCTATCGGACAGCATGGCGAACAGGGCACGCCGTTCCTGGCGGCTATCGACCTCGGGGAACTGGGCCTGCAGGGCGTCACGGACAAGGCCAAGGTAGTTGGCGCTGGCCAGAACCTTGGGGTCACGCGTCCCCTGAGGATCGATGACATCGGCCGGCAGGGCGACCTCAAAGTTCAGCGAGTTCTGCCAGAACGCCGTGTAGCCCTTGCTGATGATGGTCACGAAGAGGGTGGCCAACATTGACAGCGCCAGAACGATGGCGAGGACGCCATAGGCGCGGAAGCGGCGTTCGGAGCGGTAGCGGCGGCCAAGGCCGGCGTTCACGGTCTCGGCGATCTGCGACCGGCCGGCCTGTGCGGCGCGCGCCGCCTGTGCGCTGCGAGTGTCCATTGTTTCATCCACGGTAGCCATTACTCGTACTGCTCCCGGTATTTGCGGACCACATGGAGGGCAATCACGTTGAGCACCAGGGTGACGGTGAACAGCAGCAGCCCAAGGGCAAAGGCGGCCAGCGTCTTGGCGCTGTCGAACTCCTGGTCACCGACCAGCAGGGTCACGATCTGCACCGTCACGGTGGTCACGGCTTCAAGCGGGTTGGCGGTCAGGTTGGCGGCCAGGCCGGCGGCCATCACCACGATCATGGTTTCACCGATGGCCCGAGACACGGCCAGCAGCACGCCGCCGACGATGCCCGGCAGGGCGGCCGGGAAAATCACCCGCTTGATGGTTTCGGACCGGGTGGCACCCAGGCCGTAGGACCCTTCGCGCATGGACTGCGGCACGGCGGTGATGACGTCGTCGGACAGCGACGACACGAACGGGATGATCATGATGCCCATGACCAGACCGGCCGCCAGGGCGCTTTCCGATGACACGCTCAGG
Organism: Rhodospirillaceae bacterium BRH_c57; assembly: GCA_000961745.1. GTDB lineage: Bacteria > Pseudomonadota > Alphaproteobacteria > Rhodospirillales > Rhodospirillaceae > Cauispirillum. Next base: position 14,200 of record LAEA01000264.1, read on the forward strand.
CCCAGCAGGCCGCCGGTCTCGCGGATGAGCGGCGCCACCGTGAGGGCGGCAAAGAAGCCATACACCACGGTCGGAATGCCGGCCAGGATCTCCAGCAGCGGCTTGACCACGGTGCGCACGTTGCGCGGCGCGTATTCGGCCATGTAGATGGCGGCCAGCAGGCCGATGGGCACGGCCACGGTCATGGCGATCATGGCGATCATCATGGTGCCGGCGAACAGCGGCACCGCACCGAAGGCGCCCGACGACCCGACCTGGTCCGACCGCATGGCGGTCTGCGGGCTCCAGTTGGTGCCGAACAGGAATTCGGTGACCGGGACCTCGGTAAAAAAGCGCAAGGTCTCGAACAGAAGCGACAGGATGATGCCGAGCGTGGTCAGGATGGCGACCAGCGAGCACGCCACCATCATCATCTTGATGATGTTCTCAACCCGGTTGCGGGCCCGGAACTGCGGCGCGATGAAACGGTACGCGGCGGCTGCGCCCCCCATGGCGACCGACAGCACCACCACGACCATGGCCCCAAAGCTGACCTGGAGCAGGCTGGCGTAGCGCCCGGCCGCGGCGATCACGGCGGGCTCGGACTGCGAGGCGATGTTGCCCGAGGCGATGTTGCGGATGTCGGTCAGCAGCAGGCTCAGGCGGGCGTCGTTGATCGTCTGCCCGTCGGGCTGCAACAGCAAGTCCGGCGGCAGGCTGTCGAGCACGATCATGCGAATGATCGTCGGCTCCAGCGCCATCCAGGCGGCAAGCAGCAGCAACGCGGGAAGGCCGCACCACAGCGCGACATAGAGGCCGTAGTAGGTCGGCAGGGAGTGAAGCTGCCGGGCATCGCCGCCCGTCACCCGCACCGAGCGGAGACGGCCGAAGCGGAAGCCGATCAACATCAGGCCAAGAACGACCGCTATCAGGAAGAGTATCTGCATGGGACCGCCAAACCTTCGTCTCGACAACCGTTCCAGGGCGCTTGTTCCGTGGTGGAGTGCCCTGGTTTTCAGTTCGGTTCAAGCACGTATTGAAATGCGCGGAGGCATGGTCGGAGCATATCCGGGCCCCCGCGCATTCCGTGGTCGGAGACTTAGATGTCGCCGGCCGACATGGTGACGAGTTCAACGGCGTTCTTGCGGTACTTGACGGCCTGGTCGGCCGGCAGCGGCACGAGGCCCTTGTCGGTCAGGTAGCCGTTGGCGCCCATGGCCTTGTCCGAAGCGTACTCGGCCAGGAATTCCTTCATGCCGGGGATGACACCGATGTGGGCCTTCTTGGCATAAATCTGCAGCGGACGGGACACCGGATACTCGCCCGAAGCGATGGTCTCGAAGGTCGGGGTGACACCCTCGACGTTCACGCCCTGAAGCTTGTCGCCGTTCTGGTCCAGGAACGAGAAGCCGAAGATACCAAAGGCCTTGGGGTTGGCGTCGAGCTTCTGAACGATCAGGTTGTCGTTCTCGCCGGCTTCGACGAAAGCGCCGTCCTCACGGATGCTCTGGCACTTTTCCTTGTGGCCGGCCTTGTCGAGCGCCTTGACCTCGGGGAAGGTTTCGCACCCAACTTCCAGGGCCAGTTCGACGAAGCTGTCACGGGTACCGGAGGTCGGCGGCGGGCCGAGCACTTCGATGTCGATGGCCGGCAGGGAGGCATCGACGTCCGACCACTTTTTGTTCGGGTTGGCAACCCACTTGCCGTCCACCGGAATTTCCTTGGCCAGCGCCAGGAAGATCTGGGCACGGGTCGCCGTCATCGGCTCGGCCTGCTTGGAGTTGGACATCACCAGCCCGTCATAGCCGATGCGCAGCTCGACGATCTCGGCGACGCCGTTCTTGGCGCAGGTCTCGAACTCGGACTTCTTGATCGGGCGTGAGGCGTTGGTGAAATCGGGGTGATCGGTGCCCACGCCGGCGCAGAACAGCTTGAAGCCGCCGCCGGTTCCGGTGGACTCGATGATCGGGGTCTTGAAGCCCGTGCCGCGACCGAAGTTCTCGGCGACCACGGTCGTGAACGGATACACGGTGGACGACCCGACGATGCGGATCTGGTCGCGCGCCTGGGCGGCACCGGCAATGGCAACGGTCGCGACGGATGCCACGGCGGCGAGGGCGAGAGTCTTCTTGAGCAAGGGAACCTCCGAATGCTGGACACTCGGCCAAACGGAGAATTCCGCCGGCTGAGAACACCCGCACTTTACTCATGGACGACGAACCCTTTGTGACAGAGAGGTTATGGTTTTGTGACAGTGAGGGCCGTTGCTATACGCTTGATGTCGCCGGGCCAATGAATTGACCCGGCACATTCGCGTTCAGGCGCCACACAGGCTTCACGCGCCATGAGGCGCGGCGGGCAGTCGCCCTTGCCAACCGACGCATGAAATCATGCGTCGGCCGGTATGAATAAGCGAACCCCCCTCCGCCGGCCATTGCGAAGGGGGGTTCTTGGCCCCTGGACCTGGGGGGCCAATACCCGACGGCTGGCAGGACGGCAGCGGACGCACCACGCCTTCGCCCCTCTCCAACCGCCAGGATCTCTGGCGGGATCTCCGGGGTGTTTAACCGCGCAGCGCCATGATGTTGTTGGCGTAGTCGTTGCCCTTGAACACCGCGCTGCCGGCCACCAGGACGTTGGCGCCAGCGGCGATGCACTGGCGGGCCGTCTCGGGATTGACGCCACCATCAACCTGGAGGTCAATCGGGCGGTCGCCAATCATCTGGCGGATGCGGCGGATCTTCTCAAGCTGCGACGGAATGAAGCTCTGGCCGCCAAAGCCCGGATTGACCGACATGACCAGGATGAGGTCCACGTCATCCATCACGTATTCAATGGCGCTTTCCGGGGTGCCGGGATTGAGCGACACGCCGGCCTTCTTGCCAAAGCTCCGAATGACCTGAAGCGTGCGGTGGAGGTGCTTTCCGGCTTCGGCATGGGCGGTGATGATGTCCGACCCCGCCTTGGCGAATTCTTCGATGTACGCATCGACCGGGTCGATCATCAGATGCACGTCGAACACCTTGGCCGAGTGCGGGCGCAGGGCCTTCACGACGGCGGGGCCGATGGTGATGTTGGGCACGAAGTGGCCATCCATCACGTCGATGTGGATCCAGTCGGCGCCAGCGGCGTCGATGGCGCGCACGTCCTCGCCCAGCTTGGCGAAATCGGCGGACAGGATGCTCGGTGCGATCTTGACGGTCATGTGTCGGTCTTCCTCGGTTCACCGGTCCCCCGGAGGTTTCCCTCCGGGGGACACGGCGGAAGTTATTTACTCGGCGGCGACTTTGCCGCCGGTCACCTTCGGAGCCAGTTCGCCGGAGGCATAGCGGTTGCTCATGACCTCAAGCGACAGCGCCTTGATCTTGCCGGCCTGACCGGCCGCGCCAAACGCCTCGTAACGCGCCTTGCAGATGTCGGTCATGGCGTCCTGCGCAACCTTGTAGTACTTGCGCGGGTCGAAGTCGGCCGGCTTGTCGGTCAGGTACTTGCGGATGGACCCGGTGGAGGCCATGCGCAGGTCGGTGTCGATGTTGACCTTGCGGACACCGTGCTTGATGCCCTCGACGATCTCTTCGACCGGCACGCCGTAGGTCTTGCCCATGTCGCCGCCGTGGCTGTTGATGATCTCCAGCCAATCCTGCGGGACCGAGGAAGATCCGTGCATCACCAGGTGGGTGTTGGGGATGCGGGCGTGGATTTCCTTGACGCGCTGGATGGCCAGGATGTCGCCGGTCGGCGGGCGGGTGAACTTGTAGGCGCCGTGGCTGGTGCCGATGGCGATGGCCAGCGCATCAACCTGGGTCTTGCTCACGAAGTCGGCGGCCTCGTCGGGGTCGGTCAGCAGGCTGGAGTGATCCAGCACGCCTTCGGCGCCGACGCCGTCCTCCTCGCCGGCCATGCCGGTTTCGAGCGAACCCAGGCAGCCTAGTTCACCTTCGACCGAAACGCCGCAGGCGTGGGCCATGTCGACCACGGATTTGGTGGTGGCGACGTTGTACTCGTAGGACGACGGGGTCTTGCCGTCGGTCATCAGCGAGCCGTCCATCATGACCGAGGAGAAGCCCGACTGGATGGAGCGCATGCACACCGCCGGCGACGTGCCGTGGTCCTGGTGCATACACACCGGAATGTCGGGGTATTCTTCGAGGGCGGCCAGGATGAGGTGGCGCAGGAAGGCTTCGCCGGCATACTTGCGGGCGCCGGCCGAACCCTGGAGGATCACCGGGCTGTTGGTGGCCTTGGCGGCCTCCATGATGGCCTTGACCTGCTCCATGTTGTTCACATTGAAGGCGGGCAGGCCGTAGCCGTTTTCAGCGGCGTGGTCCAGAAGCTGGCGCAGAGAAATAAGAGGCATCGAAAGTCTCTCCCTTGGGCGTTAGCGCTTGAGGCGGGTCATGGCGGCGTCGGCCACGGCCTCTGCGGTAATGCCGAAATGCTTGTAAAGGTCCGCAATCGGGGCGGACGCTCCGAAGGAACGCATCCCGATCACCGCACCGTCAAGCCCGACGTAGCGTTCCCAGCCGTAGACGCCGGCCGCCTCGATGGCGATGCGCAAGCCCTGGCCGAGAACCGTCTTACGATAGTCCGTCGGCTGCTCGTCGAAAAGCTCGCAGCACGGCATGGACACAACGGCCGCCTTCACGCCGAGGCTGTTGAGCATGACCTGGGCCTGAAGCGCGATCTCGACCTCGGAGCCGGTGGCGATGATGGTCACGTCGCGGGTGCCGTCCTCGGGCTCGGACAGGATGTAGCCGCCCTTGGCCGACAGGTTTTCCGTGGTGTATTCGCGGACCATCGGCAGGTTCTGACGCGACAGGGCCAGGACGCTGGGACGACGGGTGTTTTCCAGAGCAAGCTGCCAGGCTTCGGCCGTCTCGATCACGTCGGCCGGGCGGAACACCAGCAGGTTGGGCATGGCGCGCAGCGACGGGATGTGTTCGACCGGCTGGTGGGTCGGGCCGTCTTCGCCCAGGCCGATGGAGTCGTGGGTCATCACATAAATGACCCGCTGTTCCATCAGGGCCGACATGCGGATGGCCGGGCGGCAGTAATCGGTGAACACCAGGAAGGTGCCGCCGTAGGGAATGAACCCGCCGTGCAGGGCCAGACCGTTCATGATCGCGCCCATGGCGTGCTCACGCACACCGTAGTGGATGTAGTCGCCCAAAAAATCGGTCGGGGTGATCGACTTCATGGCCTTGGTGATGGTCAGGTTGGAGTGCGTCAGGTCAGCAGACCCACCGACCATCTGCGGCACCGCGCCGATGATCTTTTCCAGGCACATCTGGGACGCCTTGCGGGTGGCGACCTTGGTCTTGTCGGCGGCGGCCTGCTTCTTCAGATCGTCCAGGCCAGCGGCCCAACCCTCGGGCAGGCGGCCCTGCTGGGCCAGCACGAAGGCCACCTTGGCATCCTCGGGCAGAGCCTCGACGCGCTTTTCCCAAGCCAGACGGTCGTCGGCGCCCTTGGCACCGGCGGCGCGCCACTTGGCGAGCACGGCCTCGGGCACCTCGAACGGGCCATAGGGCCAGTTCATGGCGACGCGGGCGGCCGCCATGTCATCGGCAGTCAGCGGGGCGCCATGGGCCTTTTCGGTGCCGGCCACGCCGGGGGCGCCCTTGCCGATAATGGTGCGGCAGGCGATCAGCGACGGCTTGTCGGACGTGCGGGCCTTCTCAATGGCAGCGGCAATCGCCTCGGGGGCATGGCCGTCGATCTGCTGGGTATCCCAGTTGGACGCCTCGAACCGCTTGATCTGGTCGGTGGTGCAGGACACGGACACCGCACCGTCGATGCAGATTTCGTTGTCGTCCCACAACACGATCAGCTTGTTCAGCTTCCAGTGACCGGCCAGTTCGATGGCTTCTTCGCTGACGCCTTCCATCAGGCAACCGTCGCCGGCGATGGTGTAGGTGTAGTGGTCAACCACGTCCGACCCAAAGCGGGCGGCCAGCATCTTTTCCGCCAGCGCCATGCCCACGGCGTTGGTGATGCCCTGGCCCAGCGGCCCGGTGGTGGTGTCGGCGTTGGACACATGGCCGAATTCCGGGTGACCGGCGGTCAGCGCACCGAACTGGCGGAAATTCTTGAGCTGGTCGATGGTCAGGTCACGGTAACCCATCAGGTAGCCCAGGCTGTACAGCAGCATGGAACCATGCCCGGCCGACAGCACGAAGCGGTCACGATCCGGCCACTTGGGCTCGGCCGGGTCCACTTTCATGAAGCGCGTGAAGAGGACGGCGGCAACATCGGCCATCCCCATCGGCATGCCCGGATGACCGGAGTTGGCTTTGCCCACGCCATCGGCCGACAGAAAACGGACGGCATTGGCCAGGTCGGCATGGCTGATCGTCTGTGCGTTCATTTCAAATCCCCGAGATCATCAAATGGCATAGTGGCCCATGGCCGCCTTCACCAGGTGGTACGTGATGAGCAACTGCGACAAGGCAAGCGGGTGGCTCATCCGGGTTTGCTGCGTTTCATCCTGGTACTGGCCCAGGTTGGTCCGCAGATGGCTGGCTTCCGGAATGAGATTCCACACCAGATCCTCCATCGCCTTGGCCCGCCGGTCGCCCAAGTCACCCTCAATTTCCAGGACATCGACGGGCTTGCCATCTATATCCCGAGCGAGTTCAAGACGGATACCGTTTTTCGACCCTTCGATGATTGGGGTCAGATCCGGATGCGG
>LAEA01000214.1 GCA_000961745.1 Rhodospirillaceae bacterium BRH_c57
TGGTTGCCACCCTGGCCGCCGCCCTGGCCGCCGGGCTTGCGGTGGCCGACGCGGCAGCCCTTGCCAACGTCGCGGCGGGCATCGTGGTCGGCAAGGTGGGCACCGCCGCCGTTCACGCCGTGGAACTGGAAAACGCCCTGCGCCACCAGGACCTGGAGGACGCCGAGGCCAAGATCCTGCCGCTCGAACGGGCCGTCGAACGGGCTGAGGGGTGGCGGCGGCGTGGCCTGTCGGTCGGCTTCACCAACGGTTGCTTTGATCTGCTACATCCCGGCCATCTGGCCCTGCTGCGCCAAGCACGCGCCGCCTGCGACCGGCTGATCGTCGGGCTGAACAGCGATTCCTCGGTACAGCGCCTGAAGGGGCCGACCCGGCCGGTGCAGAGCGAGGCGGCCCGTTCGGCGGTGCTGGCATCGCTCAGCATGGTCGACGGCGTGGTGATCTTTTCGGACGATACCCCGTTGCGCCTGATCGAAACCCTGCGTCCCGACGTTCTGGTCAAAGGGGCCGACTACACCGTGGAAACCGTGGTCGGCGCGGATCTGGTCCAGGGCTGGGGTGGCAAGGTCGTCCTCGCCACCCTGGAACCGGGCCAATCGACCACCAACACCATCCGGCGCATGAACGCGCCGGGGTGAGACGAAAGGTCGTGATGCCTAGATTTTTGGCTGAGGAAACGTGGGCTCTGCCCACACCCGCCAGGAGACTCGGTCTCCTGGACCTCGGGACGTAAGGCCGCGCGCAGCGCAGTAAATGTTATGGGCTGTCTGCCTGCGGCGCAAAGAAAGCTCAGGCCCCCTTCATGGGATCCAAGGGCCAATGGCCCTTGGCGGGTCTGGGCAGCGCCCAGGTCTCACTGAAAAGCAGCCCCGACGGGGGACGGTCCATCACCGCAAGACAGGAGGCACCATGCGTCGTTTGCTGTTAAGTGCCGGGCTCCTCGCCCTGCTGGCCGGGTGCGGGCAAACCTCGGCTCCCATGGGGTCAGGCGCCGCGCCGTCCATTCCGGTGAACAAGGCCGCCGCCGCCGAGGACCTTGTGCGGTGCAATGGCGAGGGCTTCGTGCGCTATGTCGGCGTGCCGGTGGTGCGCCCCGGCGACCGCATCCCCGAGGAGGGCGCCTATGTGTCGTGGGAGGATCTGCCGGTCAAGACCCGCATCCTCGGCCCCGGCATCATGGCCACCATGGACTACGTTCCCGACCGCCTGAACGTGGCGGTTGACAGGGACGGCCGCATCCGTCGCCTGTACTGCGGGTGAGCCATCTTCTGTATGCCCTGGCTTGGCTGAGTTTCGGCGCCGGGCATTCGATGCTGGCCGGGGCGCGGGGGCGGGGCTGGCTGGAACACCGGTTCGGCCAGGGCCATCGGCTGGCCTATAACGCCTTTGCCGTGGCCCATATCCTGGCGGTGGTGGCGGTTGGCTGGGTGTTGCTCGGTGATCGCCCGGCGTTTGGCTTGCCGACGCCGCTGGTGTGGAGCCTGCACGCCCTGAGCGCCGCCGGGGTGATCGCCATGGTGATCTTCCTGCGCTCCTACGACACCAGCCGCCTGATCGGCACCGCCCAATGGCGCGGCCACGGCGAGGACGACGACGAACCCCTCAATCTGAACGGCCCGCACCGCTGGGTGCGCCATCCGCTGTACGTGGCCGGATTCATGATTCTGTGGGGTCGGGCGCTCGATCCGCTCGGGCTGCACACCGCGCTGTGGGGCACGGCCTACCTGATCGTCGGCACCCTGTTCGAGGAACGCAAACTGCTGGCCCGCTACGGCGAGGCCTATGCCGCCTATCGCCGCTCGGTGCCGATGTTTATTCCCTGGAGAAAAGCGGGCTCTGCCCGCACCCGCAAAGGGCCGAACGGCCCTTTGAACCCATGAGGGGGGCGCTGCCTTCTCTTGCGCCGCAGGCAGACATGCTCAGATTGTAATGCGCTGCGCGCGGCTTTACACCGAGACCAGTTCCCGAGGTCCAGGAGACCAAGTCTCCTGGCGGGTCCGGGCAGAGCCCGGTTCTTCCTCACTGAACGTTCAAACTGCACCCAGCCGCTGCGCCGCGACTCGGGCGAAGCTGAGAGTTACCGCCTTGCGCCGCGAGGGGTGGAGCGGAGTGTCGGTCCACGGCCGCAGCAGGCGGGTTTCCCAGCCGTCGGTGACCAGGACCCCGACGTCCTCGGGCAGCAGAGCGAGGGGGAACTCCGGCGCCACGGCAAAGGCAAAGCCGTCGCAGTAGGGCGCGTAGTCCTGCCACTTGCCGTCCGAGCGGAAGTCAGCCGGGCCGCTCTTGACCTCGACAATGACGATACGCCCCTTGGGATCGAGCGCGCAAACATCGGCCCGGCGGTGGTTGGCCAGGCGGAATTCTGTCAAGGTTGCCCAGTTCAGGGCACCGAAGTATCGGCACACACCCGCTGTGATACGGGCGGCCACGGGCACCGGGACAGGACAAAAATCGTTCGTCATGTGATCCAATCATAACGCCCTGCGGGAGAAACGCCATGAAGATCGGGATTGTCGGGGCCGGCATGGTCGGCAGTGCGGCGGCTTATGCGGTAGTCCTACGCGGCGCCGCCAGCGAGATCGTGTTGGTTGACCGCAATGCTGCCCTGGCGACAGCCCAGGCCCAGGACATCGGGCACGCCACGCCGTTCTTCCGGGCCGCACGGGTACGGGCCGGCGACTATCCCGACCTCGCCGGGGCGGCCATCGTCATCCTGTCGGCCGGGGTCAGTCAGAAGCCCGGCGAAACCCGCCTCCAGTTGCTGGAGCGCAACACGGCGGTGTTCGCCGACGTGATCGGCCGCGTTCTCGACGCCGCGCCGAACACCATCTTGGTGGTGGCGACCAACCCGGTGGACATCATGACCCAGGTCGCGCAGCGCCTGTCGGGGTTACCGCCGGGTCGGTGCTTCGGGTCGGGCACCATCCTGGATACGGCGCGCTTCCGCAGCCTGTTGGGGGCGCACCTGGGCGTGTCGTCGGCCTCGGTCCATGCCTATGTGCTGGGCGAGCACGGCGATTCCGAGGTTCTGTGCTGGTCGTCGGCCACCGCCGGGACGGTGCCGGTCGGCGTGATCGCGGAGCAATACGGGCGGCCCCTGGATGACGCCGCCCGCGCCCGCATTGACGAGGGTGTGCGCCGTGCCGCCTATGCCATCATCAACGGCAAGGGCGCCACGTGGTTCGGCATCGGCGGCGGCCTGTGCCGCATCGTCCAGGCCATCGGCGGCGACGAGGGATCCATCCAAACCCTGTCGGTGGTCGAGGACAGCGTGGAAGGCGTCGGCCCGGTCGCCCTGTCCCTGCCCCGCATCGTCGGCGCTGCCGGGGTGACCGGGACCATCATGCCCCACCTCGACACCACCGAACGCACCGCGTTAAAGCGCTCTGCCGAGGTGCTGGTGGCGGCGGCCAAGGGCTGAAAAAGGGAAGGGGTTGAACCACAGAGGACACAGAGGACACAGAGAAAAAACAAGAAGAGAGAATTATGAGCCGCGCGCAGCGCCGTCATCTTCTTGGAAAGGACGAATGCCTGCGGCGCCTAATCCTCTTACTCTTTTCCTTCTCTGTGCCCTCTGTGTCCTCTGTGGTTAACCCCCTTCCCTTCCCCATCAGTCAGAAAAAGGGCGGGAACTTGCGCTCCCGCCCTTCGTCTTTAAGCAGACCGTGGAGGCTTACTTGCCGCCGCGGCTGTCGATCAGGTCGTCGACCACCGACGGATCGGCCAGGGTCGAGGTGTCGCCCAGAGACCCGAAGTCGTTTTCGGCGATCTTGCGCAGGATGCGGCGCATGATCTTGCCCGAGCGGGTCTTGGGCAGGCCCGGTGCCCACTGGATGACGTCGGGGCTGGCGATGGGGCCGATTTCGTGGCGGACCCAGGCGACCAGTTCCTTGCGCAATTCCTCGGACGGCTCTTCGCCAGCGATCAGGGTGACGTAGGCATAGATGCCCTGACCCTTGATGTCGTGCGGGAAACCGACCACGGCGGCCTCGGCGACCTTGGCGTGGGCGACCAGGGCCGACTCGACCTCGGCGGTGCCCATGCGGTGGCCGGACACGTTGATGACGTCATCGACGCGGCCGGTGATCCAGTAATAGCCATCCTCATCGCGGCGGCAGCCGTCGCCGGTGAAGTAGTAGCCCTTGTAGGTGGTGAAGTAGGTCTGCACGAACCGCTCGTGGTCGCCATACACCGTGCGCATCATGCCCGGCCAGGCGTCGGCGATGCACAGGTTGCCTTCGGTGGCGCCGGACAGTTCATTGCCCTCGGCATCGACGATCACCGGCACGACGCCAAAGAACGGGTTGGTGGCCGAGCCGGGCTTGAGCGCCGTGGCGCCGGGCAGCGGAGAGATCAGGATGCCGCCGGTTTCGGTCTGCCACCACGTATCGACGATGGGGCAGCGCTTTTCACCGACCACTTCGTTGTACCAGTTCCACGCCTCGGGGTTGATCGGCTCACCGACCGAACCCAGGATGCGCAGCGACTTACGGCTGGTCTTCTGGACCGGCTCGACGCCTTCGCGCATCAGCGAGCGGATGGCGGTCGGGGCGGTGTAGAAGATGTTGACCTGATGCTTGTCCACCACGTCCCAGAAGCGCGACACGCTCGGATAGGTCGGGACGCCTTCGAACATCAGGGTCTTGGCGCCGTTGGCCAGCGGGCCATAGACGATGTAGCTGTGCCCGGTGACCCAGCCCACGTCGGCCGTGCACCAATACACTTCGCCGTCCTTGTAGTCGAAGATATACTGGTGGGTCATCGACGCGTAGACGAGGTACCCGCCGGTGGTGTGCAGCACGCCCTTGGGGGTGCCGGTCGAGCCGGAGGTGTAGAGGATGAACAGCGGGTCTTCGGCGTTCATTTCCTCGGGCGGGCAGTCGGTCGGCTGGGCGGCGGTGGCTTCGTGGTACCAGTGGTCACGGCCTTCGACCATCGGCACGTCGCCGCCGGTGCGCTTGACGACCAGCACGTTCTTGACCGACGGACAACCGTCGAGCGCCTTGTCGGCATTGGTCTTGAGCGCCACCTTGCGGCCGCCGCGCAGACCCTCGTCCGAGGTGATGAGCATCACGCACTCGGAGTCCTTGATGCGGCTGCCCAGGGCGTCGGGGGAGAACCCGCCGAACACGATGGAATGAACGGCACCGATGCGGGCGCAGGCGAGCATCGCCTCGGCAGCCTCGGGGATCATCGGCAGGTACAGGCAGACGCGGTCGCCCTTTTTCACGCCCATGGCGCGCATGGCGTTGGCCAGCTTGCAGACGCGCTCATACAGTTCGCGGTAGGTGATATGGGCGTCGTCCTTGGGATCGTCGCCTTCCCAGATGATCGCCGTCTGGTCGCCGCGCTTTTCGAGATGGCGGTCGATGCAGTTGACGGAAACGTTGAGGGTGCCGTCGTGGAACCAGCGGATGTGCACGTCGTGCGGGTCGAAGGACACGTCCTTGACCTTGGTGTACGGCTTGATCCAGTCGATCCGCTTGCCGTGCTCGGCCCAGAACCCTTCGGGGTCCTTCACCGACCGCTCATACATTTCCTTGTACTTGGCCTCATCGACCCAAGCATTCTTGGCGATCTGGTCGTCGACCGGGTAAAGCGCGTCCATGAAATGCGTCTCCTTAGTTCATCTGCTGGCCATCTTAATATGTCGGGAGGCAGCCGATGGGTCCGTTCACGGGGCGCAATAGGTGTAGATCGCAGCCTGGCCCGGTAACGTGAACGCCCCTCTCCTCCGCACCGCCTCTTGTGGGCGATTCGCGCGATCTTATGGCTTTTGCTGCGGTGTGTCACGTACCACCGACAGCGACGCTGCCGTTACGTAAGCTCACGGCCAGCGGGCGCAGCGACCGGCCCTTGCATGGCCCGCCGTCGCACAGCCCGTCATCGATGCCAAAGGTCGCGCCGTGCATGGCACAGACGATGATCCGGCCTTGGGAATCGAGGAACGTGTCGGGCTTCCAATTCAACGGAACGCCCAAGTGCGGGCACTGGTTGACAAAGGCCCTGACAGTCGGGCCACGGCGCACCACAAAGATCGCCAGCGGCCCGTCCGGCCCGTCGACCACGGCCTCGCGGGCGCCCGGATCGGGAATGGAGTCGAGCGGGAACAGGACGGTGAGCGCCTCAGGCGGCGGCATGGTCCGCGCCCGTCATCCGGCACAGCACCGCCCAGGCTTCGGCGTCGATGGGGACCACCGACAGGCGTGACTGCTTGAGCAGGGCGAGGTGGGCAAGGCGCGGGTCGGCCTTGATCTCGGCCAGGGTGACCGGCCGGGGCACGGACGCCACGGCCTTGAAGTCCACGCAGACAAAGCGGCCGGTGGGGTCGGTCGGATCGGGATAGGCCTCGCCCACCACCTCCAGCAGACCGACGATGCGCTTTTCCTGCACCGAGTGGTAAAAGAACGCCCGGTCGCCCAGGCGCATGGCCTTGAGGTGCGCCGCCGCCTGATGGTTGCGCACCCCGTCCCACCGTTCGACGCCCTTGGCCAGATGGTCGGCGAAGGACCACGATCCCGGCTCTGATTTGACCAGCCATGTGTTCATGGCGGCCAGTGTCTCAGGCTTTGACGGGTTTGGGCAAGACCTGACGGGATCAGCCGGTCTGGTCGAGCTTGCGGGCGTCCTGATCGAGTCGCTTCATGGCGTCCAGGCCCTGCTTCATCTCTGACATGATGTATTCGCCGCGCCGCACCGGGCCGCCGGCATCGGGGCGGGGGAACTGCCGCGCCCAGCCGTTCATCTTGACGGTCAGGGCGCACAGCATCCCGCCGATGGTGGTGTGATAGCTTTCAATCAGCGCCTTGACCTCGCGGAAGCGTTCGGCCGACAGGTCCTGCCACATGGTGCGCGACGCCCGGTCAAAGGTCTCGAACCGGCCCGAAATGGCAGAGGTCATGTTGTTAAGGCCCATTTCCAGTTCGCTGCAGGTCCGCATCAACGTGAAGTCGCTACGCAATTGCCAGTTCTTGCGCAGGTCCTCCATGCTGTTCATGTACGACTCGAGATGCGGGTTGAGGCGATCCAGGCACTGGCGGTAATAGCCAAGCGACAGGAAAATATCGCCGTAGTCCTCCAGAAACGTCGGGATCTCGGTCATCTCGATGGCCAGTTTCTCGGCCATCATCTTCAGCTTGGCCCGCGCCGTCCGCACGTCGGGGTCCCGAAACAGCGCCACGATGTCGGCAAAACTGGTGATATCACGGCCATCGGCACCGTATATCTGGGCAATCAGCGGCCCGGTGAAGCGGCGCATGTACCCGGCCAGCTCGACGTTCTTTTCCGGGCTGAGGCTCAGGCTGGCGCTGCCGGCGATGGAAATGCGCGACTGGCGCAGGGAAACCCGCAGGCTATAGACGTCGTAGGACGGCAGGACCGCCAGATTGCGCAGCGTGAACACGTCCTTGGGCAGGCCCGCGTCAACGTCCCAGCCCATCGCCTTGGGCAGATCGCGCACGCTGATCTGGCCGCTGCCGCTGCTCTGGTCGGAAAAGAACTCGATGACGCCTTCCAGGCGCTGGTTCTTAATCATCCGGGCGCGCTGCAGGCTGGGCGTCTCCAGCGGAATGATGTGCAGCGGCAACACGAACAGGCTGTCCATGTCCGTGTCGGTGATCGGATCCAATTGGTCGTTGAGCAGCGGGGACATGGGCACGCGGTTCGCTTGTGGACGGCGGCCGACATGCTAGCACGGCGGACCCGGCCGGGCGAAGCCGGTTGCAAGGTGATCGGCGGACGGCTATCACTCCGCCATGCCGCGCTATAAACTGACCATCGAGTATGACGGCGGCCCCTTCGTTGGCTGGCAGCGCCAGGACAACGGGCCGTCCGTGCAACAGGCTCTTGAGGAGGCTGCCCTGCGGTATTGCGGGCAGGCCGTGGTGGCTCATGCCTCCGGCCGCACCGATGCCGGGGTTCATGCCTGGGGCCAGGTCGCCCACATCGAGATCGACCGGGGCGACCCGCCCGGCAAGGTGCGCGACGCGATCAACTTCCACCTGCGCCCTCTGCCGGTGGCGGTGGTGTCGGCCGAGGTGGTGGGCGACGACTTCCACGCCCGCTTCTCGTGCCGCGAACGGTCCTACGTCTACCGCATCCTCAACCGCCGCAGCCGCCCCGCCCTGGAGGCCGGGCGGGTGTGGTGGGTCAAGGGCGCCCTGGATGCCGAGGCCATGCACGCCGCCGCCCAGGAACTGGTCGGGGCGCACGACTTCACCAGCTTCCGGGCCAAGGAATGCCAAGCCAAGACGCCCCACAAGACGCTCGACGAACTGGTCGTGACGCGGCGCGGCGAGGAGGTCGAGGTCTACGCCCGCGCCCGCTCCTTCCTGCACCACCAGGTCCGCAACATGGTCGGCACCGTGGTCGCGGCCGGTGAAGGCAAGTGGGGCCCGGCCGACATCCGCCGCATCCTGCTGGCCTGCGACCGCGCCCAGGCCGGGCAGACCGCCCCGGCCTGCGGCCTCTACTTCCTGCGCGCCGAGTACTGAGCGATGCACTGGGTCTACATGATCGGCGCCATCGCCTTTGAGGTCGCCGGGACCACCTGCATGAAGCTGGCCGCCGGGTTCACGCGGCCGGTGCCGTCGGTGCTGATCTTTGTGTTCTACGCCGTCAGTTTTACGTTGCTGACCCTGGCCCTGAAGCGGCTCGACGTGTCGGTGGTCTATCCGCTGTGGTCGGGCATCGGCACGGTGGCCATCGCCATCATCGGGGTGTGGTGGTTTGGCGAGGACCTGACGTGGCTCAAGGCGGCCTCCATCGCCCTCATCCTGCTGGGCGTGGTCGGGCTGTCCATCGGGCGGGCCGACTCTGCCGGGTGAAGAGGGGCAGGGTAAAGAGGAGTAAAGAAGGCGCGGGGTGACGGGTTGCGCGGCGGGAGCGGACAAGTTAACGTTTACGTAAACGTAAACAGGAGCCGCCGCATGACCGACGCCGCTTTTGCCGCCCCCGACGCCGCCTTTGCCGACCGCGTGCGAACGTCTTTCGCCAAGCAGGGGCTGATGGCCCACCTGGGGGTGGAGCTGATCGAGGTCACCCCCGGCCGCTGCCTGCTGCGCCTGCCGTTCCGCACCGAGGTCAGCCAGCAGCATGGCTTTTTCCACGGCGGCGCCATCGCCACCCTGGCCGACAACAGCGGCGGCTATGCCGGGCAGTCGCTGCTAGCGGCCGGTATGGAAATCCTCACGGTTGAGTTCAAAGTCAATATAATTGCCCCCGGACGCGGCGAAGCCCTTTTCGCCGAAGGCCATGTGGTGAAGAATGGACGCAGCCTGATTATCGCGCGGTGCGACATCTGGGCCGAGCGGTCCGGCGTTCGCACCCTGTGCGCCATCGGGCAACAGACCTTGATGCCGTTGGATGGCGCACGGGTGAATTAAAGCGAAGAAGCGGGCTCTGCCCGCGCCCGCCAAGGGGCTTGCCCCTTGGAACCCATGAGTCGAAACTGCGCTTTCATTTGCGCCGCAGGCAAGAACCCCTAGCCTTCGATGCGCTGCGCGCGGCAAGGGAGCACCCTTCCCGAGGTCCAGGAGGCCGCGCCTCCTGGCGGGTATGGGCGGAGCCCATCCTTACTTTTCAGGCCAGCTTCATTTTGAGAAGGATGACCATGAGCCTCTCCGCCCCCTCTCCCGGCACCAAATCCCCTGTGGTCCGCGCCCGCGCCGTAGCACCGGGGCGGCTGGTGCGGGTGCGCGTCGGCGACCTGCCCGAGCCCCTGCCCGGCCTGTCGCCCGACACCGAAATCCTCGGCATGAAGACCATCCGCCACGGCAAGGGCTTCATCGCCCACTATCTGGTGCCGCTCGACGTCAACGCCCGGCCCGAGGACCTGATGCTGATCGCCGTGGACACTGACACGCCGATGACCCCGACCGGGGCCGACCTGCGGCTGGAACTCAAGCCGGTCGAAGGCACCACGGCGGGCTGCGGGCAAATCCTGGAAAACGCTTCAGGCCAGTTCCTGAAAGTACGCGAGGCCTACAAGGACGCCTTTTCCCTGGGCTATGTGGAAATCACCGCCGGCGACATCCGCCGCCGCCAGGACCGCGGCATCACTGCCGTCTATAACTGGACCATTACCGGGCGGCCGGCTGAGACGGAACAAGCCGCCGAACCGGAAAAGCCACCCGTCGCAAAACCCATGATCGTGCGCGAGACCAAGGCTGAGGTGCAGGCCATCCGCTCCATGACCGTGCGCGATGTGGAGGCGGCGGCCGAGCTTCTGGCCGTCCGCGACCTGCCGGTCGGCAAACAGGCCGAACGCCGCCTGGCCGAATTGCTCACCTCGCCCCTGGCCCTATGCCTGGTGGCCGAGGTTGATGACGCCCTGGGCGGCGTCGCCGTGGCCCACTACGATGGCTTCCACGTCCACCTGTCGATGATCGCGGTGGACGCCCGCCTGGACCGCCAGGGCATCGGCCGCGCCCTCGTC
>LAEA01000107.1 GCA_000961745.1 Rhodospirillaceae bacterium BRH_c57
AGAATGGCCGAGGTATCGGGTGCCGCGACGGGCCGCCCGGCCGGCGCCTCCACCGACAGGCCGCCCGGCCGCGTGCCGACCACCCGGATCAGGACGGCGCACAGGTGTTCGGGATCGATGGGCTTGGACACATGCTCGTTCATGCCGGCGTCCAGGCAACGCTCGCGCTCCTCCTTGAGGGCGTGGGCGGTCATGGCGATGATCGGCATATCCTTGAATCGGTCCTGGGCGCGGATGGCGCGGGTCGCCTCGATGCCGTCCATGACCGGCATCTGCACGTCCATGAGCACCACGTCGTAGCCGTCCGGCCCCGCCGCGTCCAGGGCCAGCAACCCTTCGCGCCCGTCATTGGCGACCTCGACGGCAATGCCCCAGTGGGCGAGGATTTCCGAGGCCACCTGCTGGTTCAGCACGTTGTCCTCGACCAGCAGGGCACGCCGCCCGGACAACGTGCCCATGGCGTCCTGGGCGGTCGGCAGCGAGGACACGATGGAACGCCGCTCGTCGCCTTCGCCACCCAGGCCGATCAACTGCATCATGCTGTCGAACAGCAGCGACGGGTTGACCGGCTTGATGAGCAGGCCGTCGATGGCCTTGCGGGTTTCCGCCTCGCGGATGACCTCGTCGCGGCCATAGGCGGTAACCATGATGATGACCGGCAGGTCGGTCGTGCCGTCGCGGCCCTTGATGCGGCGCGAGGCTTCCAGGCCGTCCATGCGCGGCATCCGCCAGTCCATCAGGACCACTTGATAGGGCTCTTCGCCTGCTGCCGCCACACGCTCCAGTTCGTCCAGGGCGCTGGCGCCGTCGGCGGCCTCGGCCACCGTGCATTCGAAGGAGCGCAGCATTTCGCCCAGGATGGCGCGGGCGGTTTCGTTGTCATCGACAATCAGGACGCGGGTGCCGCGCAGGTCCTTCCAGCGGGCCACGTCGCGCAGGGACGGACGGGCGCGACGCAGGTCGCAGGTGAAGTGGAATGTGCTGCCCTTGTCGGGCGCGCTTTCGACCCAGATGCGGCCGCCCATCATGTCGATCAGGCGCTGGCAGATGCTTAAGCCCAGGCCGGTGCCGCCGAACCGCCGGGTGGTCGAGGTATCGGCCTGGGTGAACGGCGTGAACAGCTTGGCGCGTTGGTCCTCGGTCAGGCCGATGCCGGTGTCGCGGACGGAGAAATGCAGCACCACGCGGTCGTCGTGCTCGGCCTCGACCTCGGCCCGCACCACCACCTCGCCGACCTCGGTGAACTTGACGGCGTTGGTCGCCAGGTTGGTCAGCACCTGACCCAGGCGCAGGCTGTCGCCAAACAGCCGTTGCGGCAGGTCGGGGCTGGCCGAGAACACCACTTCCAGGCCCTTTTCCTCGGATCGCCCGGCGATCAGGGCGGCGACGTCGTCAAGCAGGTCGGTGACCGAGAACTCCAGGTCCTCCAGGTCCAGCTTGCCGGCCTCGATCTTGGAGAAGTCGAGGATGTCGTTGATGATCCCCAGCAGCGATTGCGACGCGCCCAGGATCTTGGTCAGGTAGTCGCGCTGGCGGTCGCTCAGCGGGGTTTGCAGGGCCAACCGCGACAGCCCGATGACCGCGTTCATGGGGGTGCGGATTTCGTGGCTCATGTTGGCCAGGAACGAGCTTTTGGCGTCGTTGGCGCGGTTGGCCTCGTCGCGGGCCTCCGACAGGGCGTCCTCGCGGCGCTCGATCTCGTTGACGAAGAACGCCAGGCTGTGGGCCATGTCCGAGATTTCGTCGTTGCCGGCCGTCGGGATGGGCACCGGGCGGCCCTCGGCGCGGGCGTGCATGGTCTGTTGCAGGCCGGTCAGGCGGTCGATCACGCGCCGGCGCAGGAACATCAGCGCGGCCAGAGCCCCGATCACTGACGCGGCGACCGCAGCCAGCAGCAGGGCGATGCCGACGTCCATGAGGTCGGCGAACGCCACCCGTTCACGGTCGATATCGGCTTCCATGTCGGTGAAAAGGTTGGTGGCGCTGGCCGAGAAACGGCCCGACAACACATTGTTGCGGATCAGAAGACCCTGGTTGGTGAGGGCCAGTTCAAGCTGCTGGCGGCGCAGGGGCAGCAGGCCGCCGGGGCCATCGGCGCGGTCCTTGACGGCCTGCCACAGGACGATCAGGCCATCCCATTCGGCGTCCGACGTCTTTTGGATTTGGGCGAAGGCGTTGGCCAGGGTGGCCGATGTTTCACGCTCGCGGCCCCGCACGCCGCTGACGTAAGGTTCTGTCAGGCTTTGCAGCAGTGTGGCGTGGGCGTGGTCCATCAGTTCGAGCGTGCGGCGCAGCACCCGGCTGCCGTCCTCCGAGCCTTCGCGCAGCGGGCGGCTTGCCTCGAACGCCTTGTCGATGGCCTTGAGGTGGGTGGCGATGTCCTCGGCCACGGCGATGCGTTGTTCGACCACGACGATGATTTGCCGCAGGTTCTCGACCATGGCTTCCCGGTGAGCGTCCATTTCGGCCATCACCGTGGGGTCGATGCCAAGCGCATGGGTGTCGTCGAAGGCCGCCTTGATCAGGGTGAGCTGATCGTTCAGGTACTGCTCCTGGCGTTGCAGGTCAAAGCGGTCGCGCGCCGTGATGAGGCGCGGCGCGGTGACTGCCACGGCCTCGGCCCGCTGGGCCAGCCGCGCCACGCTGGTCAACTGCCGGTGGCGTTCCAGGGCGATGTGATCGAACCCCTGGCGGAACTGGTCGATGCCCCACAAGGAAAAGCCCGCGACCAGCACGGTTAGGGCGACCAGGGCAACCAGGGTCAACGTGACGCGGGAGGCAACGCCAAAGCGGACCGGCCGGCGTCCGCCCGGCTTGGGGGCCGACTCCGGCGCGGCCTGCACGGGGGGGGCAGAGGACATGGGGGATCCTGTTTCAGCGCAACGATTCGATGAACCCAGCGGTCTGTTTAGCGTAACGGCGGGGACCACAGCAGGCCGCCGTCCTTGACCAAGGCGTTGCGGCCACGCGGCAGATTGAACTCGGAGCCCCGCCCGATGGTGCGGTCGTAAACGTCGGCGTAGTTGCCGACCTGCTTGATGACCCGATAGGCCCAGGCGCCGTCAAGCCCCAGGGCCGGACCCATGTCGCCCTCGACACCAAGCAGGCGGCGCACGTCCGCCGGCCCGTCGGCGCGCATGGCATCTACGTTGGCCTGGGTCACGCCCAGCTCTTCGGCGTTGAACATGGCGTTGAACACCCAGCGCACCACCGCGACCCACTCGGGGTCGCTGTCGGGCACGACCGGGCTGATTGGTTCGTGGCTGATCCGATCGTCCAGCAGGACGTAGTCGGCGGGGTTGGGGGCCAGGGACAGGCGCATGGACCCGAGGATCAGGCTGTCGGTGGACATCGCCTCGCACTGGCGGCCGAAGAAGGCGGCGTAGGCGCCTTCGATGGTCGTGAAGGTCATGACCTCCAAGTCCAGGCCACTTGAGACGCTTAACTCGCGCAGGTTGTCATTGGACGTCGCCATGCCCTGGACGCACACGCGCTTGCCCTTGAGGTCATTGACCGAGGTCATGCCGTCCTTGGCGTAGGTCAGGAAGCCCTGGCCGTCGTGGAAGATGATGGCCGGAAAATCCATGCCGACGGCATCGCGGGTCAGGGTGAGGGTGGACGCCTCGCTCAACATGTCCACGGCGCCCGAGCGCACCGCGTTGAAGCGGTCGATCGTAGAGACCATCACAAAGTCCACGGAATCCTTGTCGCCGGTCACGGCGGCGGCGACGGCCCGGCAGAATTCGGGATAAAACCCGACCCACTGGCCCTCCGGGCTCAGGGTGCCGAGTGCCTTGCCCAGTTCGTTGACGCCGCAGCGCACCGACCCGCGTGCCTTGACCTCGTCCAGTATCGGGCCGGCCTGAACACCCGATGCGCCGACCAGCATCAGGCCAGCCGCAAGCATCCCGAAAACTCCGCGCATCCCTGATTCCCCTCCTGGATAAATATGCCGGGACTGTACCACGCCTTTAGGAGTAGGGGGGAGCCTGTTTGACCACCGGCAAAAGGGGTAGGGCCGGCTACGCCGAGTTCAGCCCCTTGCACCGTCCAGCTTCATCCTTGGGTGCGGTATAATGGAGGGTCATCCAAAGGAGGGTGCCATGAAGACCATCAGCAGAATGGGCCGTCCGCAGCGCCGCGACCGCTTGGTTCGGGAACGGGTCCACGACCCTTATCGGGCCCGCGAAAAGCCGACCGAGCCGGCCCGTTGCCCGGCCTGCAAAGTGGCTTGGCACAAAGGCCGCTGGCAGTGGGCAGACGATTCGCTCCAGGACGCGCGGGCTGAGTTGTGCCCCGCCTGCCGACGCGTGCGCGATGCCGCTCCGGCTGGTCTGCTCACCATCGAAGGGTGGTTCGTCCCCGAGCATAAGGAAGAGATCGTCGGGCTGGTCCGGCGATGCGAGGAAAACGAGCGCAGCACCCACCCGCTGAACCGCATCATGTCGGTGCGCGAGGAGGGCAATACCCTTGAAGTGAGTACGACCGACATCCATTTGCCACGACGCATCGGCGAAGCCCTTGCCAAGGCTTACGACGGCAGACTTTCGTTCCACTACGCGCCGGAGGACTACTTCCTGCGGGTGGACTGGCGGCGGGACGTTTGAGCGGCCTGATAAACTATATACCCCACTCGGCTAAACACCCCACTCGGCCCAGCAGTTGGGGGTTTCCCACACGCGCAGGCGCATCAGGTCCCCAACGCCGTCCGACCGCTGCCGGACCAGTGGGGCGAGGCGCTCGAACCAATGGCGGGCGAGCGCTTCGGCGGTCGGCGGGAACGGCACCACGTACAGCTTTGAGTCCAGGCGGCAGTCGGTGACGGCGGCGAAGCCATCGGCGGCGACGGCGGCCTGGATGTCCGTGAGCCAGTCGCCAAACGCCATCTCTGGCGGGCTGAACATCTCCAGCACGCCTTCGTCGGCCAGTTCGGCGATGAAGCCGTGGTCGCATGGCGCGTCGATCACCCGCAGCATTTCCTCCTTGAGGAAGCCGAAGTCCAGGACCATGCCGGTCTGCTCGCCCTCGCGGTGCAGGTGGTCGGCCCGGCAGGTGGCCTCCACCTCGTAGCGGTGGCCGTGGACATGGCGGCACTTGGACCCGTGCAGGCGGATGCGGTGGCCGGCGTCGATGCCGATGCGCCGCGTGACGACGTAATGACTGCTCATGGAATGCCGATCAGCTTGTGGGTTTGCAGGCTCAGCCGCCAGCGTGGGTGGGTCTGGCAGTGTGCGGCACAGAGGGCAATATTGGCCGCCTGTTCCGGCCCGTCCATCGGTTGCAGGAAGCGGTGGGCGAAGTCCAGGCGCTCCAACGCCGCGAGATCCAACCCCGGTTGCGGCCACACCACCTTCAGTTCGGACCCCGTGGTCTGGACCATATCGGTGCCGGCCTTGGGACTGACGCAGATCCAGTCGAGGCTGGATGGGGCGGCCTGGGTGCCGTTGGTCTCGACGGCGATCTCAAAGCCACGGGCGTGCAGGGCGTCGATCAGCGGTGTGTCGAGTTGCAGCAGCGGCTCGCCCCCGGTGCAGACCACATAGGGCACGCCGCCCCCGCCCTCGCCCTCAGTCACGGCGGCGTCCCAGCAGACGCGGACGGCGTCGGCCAGGGCGTCGGGCGTTGCGAACTTGCCGCCGCCGGGGCCGTCCACACCGACGAAATCGGTGTCGCAGAAGCGGCAGGCGGCCTCGGCCCGGTCTTCTTCGCGGCCGCTCCACAGGTTGCAGCCGGCGAAACGACAGAACACGGCGGCGCGGCCGGTTTGGGCGCCTTCGCCTTGCAGGGTGTGGAAGATCTCCTTGACCGCATAGGTCATGCTGACCACCGCGCCCAGCCGGTGGCGCGCAACTGGCACGCCGGGCAGGTTCCGCAGCCGTAACCCCAGGCGTGGCGCGTGGCGCGGTCGCCGAGGTAGCAGGTATGGGTATGCTCGGTCACCAGATCGACCAGCGCCGCGCCGCCCAGCCTTTCGGCCAGCGCCCAGGTGCCGGCCTTGTCCACCCACATCAACGGGGTTTCCAGCACGAACCGGCTGTCCGTGCCCAGGTTGATCGCCACCTGAAGAGCCTTGATGGTGTCGTCGCGGCAGTCGGGATAGCCCGAAAAGTCCGTTTCGCACACCCCGGTCACGATGGTGCGGATGCCGCGCCGGTAGGCCACCGCCGCCGCATAGGTCAGGAACAGTAGGTTGCGGCCCGGCACGAAGGTGGTCGGCAACCCGGCCTCGCCCATTTCGATGGTCACGGCTTCGGTCATGGCGGTCTGCCCGATGTCGGCCAGGCTCCGCACATCGAGCACCCGATCCTCGCCCAGGCGAGCGCCCCAAGCCGGGAAGGCCTCGGTCAGATGGCGGCGGAACTGATCGCGCACGGTCAGTTCCACGGCGTGGCGCTGGCGGTAGTCAAAGCCAATGGTCTCGACCCGCGCAAAGCGGTCAAGCGCCCAGGCCAGGCAGGTCGCGGAGTCCTGACCGCCGGAAAACAGCACCAGCGCGGCAGAGGAATCGAGGGGCATCGTCGGTCCTGATGAAAGCTAGGCTCTCCCGTTACCGTACCGGGGGCGGCCTGTGCAAGCTATATAAGGACGCGGGTCTTCCTCTGACGCGGACGAGCCGCGCTAATTGACGAGGCGCAGCAGGTTGACCACCCTTCCGTGGGCGCGGTCGTCGAGGGCAGCGACCAGATCATCGACGTTGTCGCGGACCCGCGCCGGGGGCTCCACGCGCAACATGCGGGCCAGGGCACGGCGTTCGCTGTCGGAAAAGGCCGTGCCCGGTGCGGCGCACACGGCGGTTTCCTCCAGCCGTCCGGCTCCGGCTGCGCGCAAGGTTCGGCAGGCGGTGAAGCAGGCGCGGTGAAAGGCGGTGGTGAACAGGCCGTCGTGCAGCCGCTCCCCGACCCGCCGATGCACGGCGGCATCGTGCAGTACCGCCCACAGGACGGCGCGTTCCGGGCTGAGGGCGTTGCACATGGGCCGCGTCTCCCTTGTCAGGCCGGAACAGTTTCAGCCAAGTCCAGGGCGCCGCGCAAGGCTCGGCGGGTTTCCGGCAGCAGGCTTTCCAGGGCCGCCACGTCAGCGGCGCGTTGGGCGGGCAGGGGCGCGTGGCCGTGGGCGATGCGGTCGGCCACGG
>LAEA01000080.1 GCA_000961745.1 Rhodospirillaceae bacterium BRH_c57
GGGTCGGCCTATGACAACACCCTCATCCGCAACGTAACGATCAACAACGTCAGCGGAGACGGCATCTTCCTGCGCAACGTCGATAACGTTCGCATCGAGAACGTGACCGTCAACAACGTCAGCGGTGTCGGCATCAAGCTGAGTTCCGAGGGTTCGACGAGCAATGTCATCATTGAGGGCAGCACGATCAAAAATGCCGGCACGGACGGCATTAGCGCCGCCCAGCGCGAGTCAAACGGCATCGATCATCCTGGCCTCCAGATCCTCAACAACACCATCGACACGACCGGCACGAAAGGCAGCAGCGGCCTCTATCACGGCATTTACGTGCAGAGCACCGACTTCCTTATCCACGGCAACAAAGTCCTGAATTCAACCGATGGCAATGGCATCTCGGTGCGGAGTTCCGGCGTGGTGTCGGACAACATGGTCGATACCTCGGGCAAGAGCGGCATCGGCTACTTCTCCGACCACATGCGCGGCCCCAGCAACACGCTGACCATCGAAGGCAACATTGTCGTCAACAGCGCCACGCAGTTCTCCACCCGCGGCGATATCGAGCTGTTGAACTCGACCACCAGCAACATGGTGAAGAACTATAATATCAGCGACAACACGGTGACCAATACCGGCAGCGATGGAATTAAAATCGGCAGCAACTACACCGCTTCGGGTGTCAGCGTCGATGTTTCCGGCACCACCGTGGTCAGCGCGTCCCAAGCCCGCAATCTGATTGAGCAGCAACTGGCTGGCGGCACCTCCGACCCCGACCCCACCCCCACTCCCACAGAGCCCACTCCGACTGAGCCTGCCCCCACTGTTCCCCCCACGGATGGCGCCCAGGCCCTCAACGGCACCGATGGCGACGACACGCTGGTCGGCACTGATGGCAACGACACCCTCGTCGGCAAGGCCGGGCGCGACACCCTGGACGGCGGCAAGGGCAACGATCTGCTGACCGGCGGCGCTGGTGGCGACACCTTCGTCATCCAGAAAGGCATGGGCAACGACACCATCACTGACTTCTACCCGCAGTGGTCCGACGCCATCCAACTGAGCAACTTCGGCTTCACCAGCTTCAGCCAGGTGAGTTCGCGGATGAGCCAGAAGGACGCCGACACCGTCATCGACCTCGGCAACGGCCAGACCCTGACCGTCAAGAATGCCCAGGTGTCCGACCTGACGGCCAGCAAGTTCGCCTTCGCCAATGAAGCCGCTCCGGCTCCGGCCCCGGATCCGGTTCCGACCCCCACCCCCACTCCCACTCCGGTCGAAGGCAAGGCCCTCAACGGCACCGATGGCGACGATACGTTGGCCGGCACTGATGGCAACGACACCCTCGTCGGCAAAGCCGGGCGCGACATCCTGGACGGCGGCAAGGGCGACGATCTGCTGACCGGCGGCGCTGATGGCGACACCTTCGTCATCCAGAAGGGCATGGGCAATGACACCATCACTGACTTCTACCCGCAATGGTCCGATGCCATCCAACTGAGCAGCTTCGGCTTCACCAGCTTCAGCCAGGTGAGTTCGCGGATGAGCCAGAAGGACGCCGACACCGTCATCGACCTTGGCAACGGCCAGACCCTGACCGTGCAGAACGTCAACAGCACGGACATGACGGCCAGCGAGTTCACTTTCGCCAATGAAGCCGCTCCGACCCCGGATCCGGATCCGGTTCCGGCCCCCACCCCCACTCCGGTCGAAGGCAAGGTCCTCAACGGCACCGATGGTGACGATACGTTGGCCGGCACCGCCGGCAACGACACCCTCGTCGGCAAGGCCGGGCGCGACATCCTGGACGGCGGCAAGGGCGACGATCTGCTGACCGGCGGTGCTGGTGGCGACACCTTCGTCGTCCAGAAGGGCATGGGCAATGACACCATCACTGACTTCTACCCGCAGTGGTCCGACGCCATCCAACTGAGCAACTTCGGCTTCACCAGCTTCAGCCAGGTGAGTTCGCGGATGAGCCAGAACGGCGCCGATACCGTCATCGACCTCGGCAACAACGAGACCCTGACCGTGCAGAACGTCAACAGCACGGACATGACGGCCAGCGAGTTCACCTTTGCCGAACTGAGCAACACGGACACTTCAACCTCGTCCTATGCTTCGGGCGACATCTGGTTCTAATCGTTTTAGGTGACCCTGGCTTGGCGACCCCCGGAAATGTTCCGGGGGTCGCCTTCCTTTTTGCTCCAGCAATCCCAATGCGCAGCCTCTTCGGCCACTTGGCCTTTAGCCGCTTCCACCGATCATGCGCTAGCGTGATACAGGGTATTTTGCCGGCTTGAAGGAGTTTTTCCATGTTGCTGCCAATCCTGCGCGCCGCCGCAATCACGGCTTTGGGGATCATGCTCGCGGCCCCTGCCACGAGCGCCGACCCTGCGCCCACCGTCCCTGAACCCTCACGCGCCAAAGAGCATTCAGGGGGGGAGCACTTAGGGGGGGAGCATCTGGGGATTGGCGATCAGGTGGCCCTACGGGTGTTCGGACGCCCCGAGATCAGCGGAAGTTTTGATATCGGGCCCAGCGGATTTGTCCGCCTTCCCCTGCTGGGTGCCACGAAGGCGGCCGGGCGTACGCCAGACGACCTTGAACAGGAAGTCACCGAACGTCTGAGCGAGCGTTTGGACTATTCGATACAGGTCACCGTGGACGTGGACACTTACCGCCCGATTTTTGTCGTGGGCGAGGTGTCGCGTCCCGGCCAGCATCCCTTCCTGCCGGGAATGACGGTCCTTCAGGCCTTCGCCACCGCAGGCGGTCAGCCCTCGGTCCGGCATCTGCCGCCCGACCAGACGCTGGTGGCGACCGATTCGCAATACCGCCTGCGGCAGGCGCAGAGCCGCCTGCGCGCGCTGCTGGTGTCGCGGGCGGCCCTTGATGCCGCGCTGTCCGGCACGGAGAAGGTCACCCTGCCGCCTGAATTGCAGCCCATCGCCAATGCCCCTTCGGTCGTCGAACTCATAAGCCGCGAGCAGGACATCATCACGGCCGAACGCGAACGCCTGGAAATGACGCGTGACATGCTGCTTCGCCAGCATCAGGAGTTGGATGCAGAAGTTGCCGCCTTGGTCGCCGAGGGCAAATCCTTGGCCCGGCAACAGGCCATGGTCAACCGTGAAGTGTCCAACATGCAGACCCTGCGCGACAAAGGATTGACCACCAGCGCCCGCATGCTGGACCTGGAACAGAGTCTGGCTGGCATCGAGGCGACCCGCTACCGCCAAACCGCCTACCTGACGCGCGCCCGTCAGGCGCAGGTCCGCCTGAAGCAGACCATGGAGGAAACCCGCGAAGAGTGGCGGCGGGACCTGCTCCGGCGCCGCCTGACCACCGTGGGGGACATTGAAATCGCACAGGCGGAACTTGAAGCCGCCAAGGACCGCATGGCCGCATTGTCGCTGGCCGATACCTCGTTGGCCGACATGGGCCTGGGTCCGATGCGGCTGGCCTTCACGATCTTGCGCAACGACGGGAACACCCCGGTGGAAATCCGCACCAATGGCGCGATGCCGATGCGCCCCGGCGACATCCTGGAGGTCAAGGCCGAACCGGCCGAAGCGGTGACGGCCCGCTCCCTGAACAACTAGAGCATTTTCCTACCAGTCGCGGTCATATCCGGCGGCAGCGAAATAGTTCTCGCACTCGGTTGGGGTGAAAGTGTCGATACCCCGGCCGATGGCCTCCCACAGTTCCTGCTTTGTGCGGGCGGCAGTCTTCTTGAGGAATGCCTTGAGCTTGGAGAAGGCCATCTCGATCGGATTGAAGTCGGGGCTGTAGGGCGGCAGGAACCGCAGCTCCGCCCCGACAGCGTGAATGGCGTCGCGGACTGGCGCCAGCTTGTGGGCGGGGAGGTTATCCATCACCACGATGTCGCCCGACGACAGCGTCGGTGCCAGAACCTGTTCGACATAGGCAAGGAAGGCCGGGCCATTCATCGCGCCGTCCAGGACCATCGGCGCGGTCATGCCTTCCAGCCGCAGGGCTCCGACGAAGGTGGTGGTCTTCCAGTGGCCGTGCGGCACCGGCGCCCGGCACCGCTGACCTCTGGGCGCGCGCCCACGAAGCCGCGCCATCTTGGTGGAGGCGCCAGTCTCGTCGATGAACACCAGGCGCTCGGGCGGCAGATCGGGCTGAAGGTCGAACCAGGCGTGGCGGCGGAGCAGAACGTCAGGACGCTGCTGCTCGCTGGCGTGCGCGGTTTTTTTTGAAGGTCAGGTCGTGCCGGTCCAGCAACCGCCAGACCGCGCTGTCAGAGACGTGGGCGCCGTGTCGGTCCCGGAGGTGGGCGACGATCTCCGCTACCGTGACGTCGGGCTTTTCCTCGATCAGTTTCAGGATGACCGACGCATGAGCCTCTGTCTGGTGCGAGCGCCTGTCGCCGCCCATCGGGCGCGGCTGAACGTGGCCCTCCTGGCGCCACAGGGCCATCCACTTGATGGCTGTCGATGGCGCTACTCCAAAGCGTTTGGCTGCGGAACGCCGGGACTCACCGGCTTCTACGGCTGCAACCAGCCTCACGCGTAGGTCATCGGAAAGAGGTGCGGTCATGGGGGCTGGCCTCCTTCACCAGCCCTCATCTTGAATCAGATTTCAGCCCTCTTGGGAATCCCATCCGATTCAGTCAGACGGGAGAATGCTCTAGACGACCATAGAAAAGGCCGGCCCTGCATTGCATGGGCCGGCCCTTCGTGGAGCGGGAGACGGTATCTCAGCCGGTGGCGGATGCCGTTTGACGGCTTTGCAGAGACGTCACGAAGTGGGCGATGCGGTTGATCGAGTCCAGGTTTTCGGGCACCAGATCCTGATCCTGGATAACAATCGTGAACTGTTCTTCCAGATAGGCCACGAGTTCCATCACGCCGGTGGAGTCCAAGGCCCCGGCATCAAGCAGGGAGTCATCGTCTTTCAAGCCGCCATCGTCTCCAAACAGAAAGTTGGCGATGATGTGGGCGCGGACGATTCCGGCAATTGCAGTGCTATGCGTCTCTATCGTCGTCATGGCATATCCTTCCGCAGCCAAAGAATGAACGGAACTAGACACCGTCCGCCCCCCGGACGGCGACGACAGCCGGTGGTCAAGATCACTGTCAGCATCGGTGATGTGCCAATTTTCCGGCCGCGTCAGAATTGTGAGTGGCAGATGCGGGTCCTGGACCCGCATCATCATCCGGGGCCCGGAGCGGCGCAGGAACCCCAACCCCCTCAGCACCGCCCGCGTCCATGGTGGCAGCGCCAAACACGTCAAGACGCGAGCCCCCTTGCGCCGCGCCGTTGTCAAGCAATGGACGAACAGCGCCGGCAGCCAACGCGGCGCGCAGAAATAATCAATCACCGTCATGACGTCTCGCTCACGCCGCAGGACGGCATAGCCGATCACCTCCGTCCCCCGCCGCAGGTAGTACCGCTCATAGGCCCCGGCCTGTGGTGCGGTATCGAATCGCCATGCGAGATACGCCGCGTCGCGCCAGCCAACCACGGGCCAATGGCGGCAGGCTGACTGCCACAGCGCATCGACTCGATCATCGAAAGCGTCCACCGCGTCAAACCGGCACCCGGCCAGCCAGGCCATGCCCAGCACCACGGAGTCGTATCCTGCCAGAAGTGGCACAGCAGCTCGCGACAGGCGGGCCGCCCAGCGCCCCGGTGTCCACGACCCGACCGGGGCTTGACCGGCCTGCAAGGGACGCAGAAGCCGCACGAAGCGCGGCACCCGGCCCAGGTCAGTCCAGCCTGCGCGCAGAAAGGCACGGTGAGCTTCCGGCGAAATGCCAAGGCCGGCAACCAGGGGGGCCGCATCGTTCAGACGGTCCATCAGGGCCGGCGCCACGCCGCGCAACCGCCATGCCGGGTCCACCATCAGGTCGATGGCCCAAAGCGCCTTCACGGTGTGCTCGTCCCCCGATTGGCCGACGGACAGGGCAACCCGCAGCCCTGCCTGCTGGCCGACCACGCGACCCTCTCGACTGCATACCCACAGAGCCATTTTCTGGACAGACGGGCCGGCGAAGCGCCAGGCAAAGGCGTCTTGGCTGGCCTGCCAGGAGTCAGCCCCAAACCTGTCCCGTAGAAACAGGCACAAGGCCTCGTGGTTGGCCGGGCCGTACTCGGTGACGTCACGGCGGCTGCGCGCAGCAATTCCCGACCCCGTGGACCCACCAGAGCCGTCCATGAAAGGCGATGTTGTCAAAGGACTTCCCATACGGCTCCGCCCAATCCGGTGCTGCCATTACTATCCAGTCCTCCATGAAACCACGCCTCCAATCAATAACTGAATATGGCTACCACTCCAGTGGCATATGCCTGACCATCTTTTGGGCTCAAAAATAAGAACTTATGACACGAAATTACACAGTTTTAGTGACTTCCAGCCTTGCCCTGTGTGGGCGTCATAATGGGTCGACAGCCACAACCACTGTCTGGACCACAATTATGTCCCTGTTACGCTCCAGTCTGCTTTTTCTGTTGATTGCCGTGGCCCCGGTCCAGACCCCGGCCTTGGCAAGGGAATATCGCCAAGTCATCGAGGATGTGACCCTTGATCGCACCCTGCGGCTCGAAGGACCGGAATGGAATGACACCCTGGTGCGGCGGGTGACCCTTCGCGGCATCGACGGCGACGGCATCTTCCTCAAGAACGTCGCCAACGTGCGCATCGAAGACAGCATCATTGAAGATGTGACCGTCTCAGGCATCCGCCTTAGCGCCGAGGGCGGCACCACCGACGTGCATATGATCAACAACCAGATCGCCCGCACCGGCCGCGACGGCATCGCCGCCGCGCAGCGCCAGGGCGCGGGGGTGGATCATCCGGGCCTGGTGGTGGAGGGCAACAGCATCGACAGCGCCGGACTGACCGGGAATCGCGGCCTTTACCACGGCATCTACGTACAGAGTACCGACTTTGTCATCACGCACAACCGCGTCACGAACACGGTGGATGGCAACGGCATTTCGGTCCGCAGTTCGGGCACCGTGCGCGGCAACATGGTCAAGGGAACCGGAAAGAGCGGGATCGCCTACTACGCCGACCACATGCGCGGACCCAGCAACCGGCTGGTGATCGAAGGCAACACGGTCGGCGACGTCGCGCAGGGATGGCAGCGCCGGTATGCGGTCGATCTCTTGCGCATCCCCGACGATGCCAATGTCGTGGGCGAGTTCATCATTCGCGGCAACACGATCATCGGCCAGCACACTCCTGCCATACGCGTGCATTCCGACTACGGCCGCCTGGGCATCAGGCCGCACATCGCCGGCAATCAACGCAAGAACGTTGGGGACATTGTCGGCGTCCGTCAGTGACAAACGCCCTTTGATCCTCCGGTCACGACTCCACTGGGCGGGAATGGTTCATGCACACCACTAAACTCAAACAGCGTTGCAAGGTGGCCTTCGTCATGCCGCATCTGGACGCTGGCGGTGTCGAGCGGGTTGTTCTCAACATTCTGACCCATTTGGATCGGAGCCGCTTCGCGCCTGCCTTAATCCTGTTCAACCGGCGGGGCGCCTTGCTGGAGCGGGTTCCGCAGGATGTTGAAATCCATGACCTGAGCGGCGGCAAGGCCCGGTGGCTGCCGGTCCGCCTGGCCCGAACCTTCGCGGCATTGGACACCGAGGTCGCCTATGGCGGCACCAACGCGGCAAACCTGACCAGCTTGGTTGCGGCATACCTGATGCGACACCCCCCGGCCATCATCGCCAGCGAGCACACGCCGCCTGCCCCCTACCTGAGCGACGCCAAGATGCGCCGCCTTCGGCTGCCCCTGATGCGGTGGCTCTATCCACGCGCCGCCGCCGTGGCCGTCCCGGTCGGGCGGCTGGGCGACGATCTGCGGGATGTCCTGCGGCGGCCGTCCCTGCGCGTGGTGGCCTTGGCCAATCCGGTCCTCGACTCCCTGCCGCAGCCCTCCCCCCCGCCCACACACAAGGCGGCGCCGGATCAGGGCGCGGCCTTTCTCACCGCCGGGCGGTTGTCCCAGGAGAAAGGCTTCGACGTCCTGATTTCGGCCTTCGCGCGGCTGCTGCCGGAGTTCCCCGAGGCCCGGCTGACCATCTGCGGTGAAGGGCCCGAGCGGGCGTCCCTGGAAGCCCTGTGCCGCACCCTGGGCGTTGCGGGTCATGTCGAAATGCCGGGGTTCGTGCAGGATCCCATTGGCCGCCTGGGCGCCGGGCGGATCTTCGTCCTGTCATCCCGCCGGGAAGGATTTCCCAATGTTCTGATCGAGGCCCTGGCAGCGGGCATGCCCATCGTTGCGGCGGATTGTCCCGTCGGGCCGCGTCTTGCCCTGGAGCACGGCCTCTATGGGCTTTTGGTCGCCCCCCAGGATCCAGCCGCCCTGGCCGAAGGGATGCGCCAACTGGTGGTCGATCACACTGTCGCCGACACCTACCGGCGGCTTGGTCCTCTGCGTGCCGCCCCGTTCACCGTTGAGGCGGCCGCCTCTGGATTTGCAGACCTTTTTGAGACTGTCGCGGAGCGGCGCGGTGCATCGCCGGTCAACAGGATTGGGGCGCCAGCATGATCTTGCAACACTACTTCGAACTCCTCCGCTACTACCGCCGCATGGTCTTGACCATTACCCTGTCGGTCGGGCTGGCGGTAGTCGCCTTCAGCATATTTTTCCTTCTCAAGATGCCGGCCTATACGGCAACGGCCAGCGTCACCATCCTGCCAACCCAGGATGAGTTGTCGTTTTCGCGGCGGTTCGTTCGCGAGGGCAGTGGAGTCGGCGATCCGTCCGACGTCATGATGCAGACCCACATCGAACATCTCCTCAGCCGCCCGAATGTGGAAAAAACCCTGCATTGGCTGACCGAGCAGATGGAGCAGTCGGACGAGGAAGAACCCCGTCTCCATCCCGTGGAATGGCTGATGGATCAGCTTCAGGCGGGCTATCGCTTCATCAACTATGGGACCACCGAGCAAGCCTCGGAGTACGACATTGCGATCCGCAATCTGCGGCGCTCGATCGACGTACGGGTGGTGGAGGGGTCCTACATCATGCAGATTTCCGCCGCCGCATCGACCCCGGAAACGGCGGCCAACATCGCCAACACGATTGCCCATGCCTACGCCGCCCAAAGCCGCGAGACGGCCAACCAAGCGGCAGCCGAAACCGCCAACTACCTGCGGCAGGAAATCTCGCGCCGCCAGAACCAGCTTGACCCGGAGGTGGCGCGCGAACTGCGCAACCGCCTGATCGAATTCGAACTGTCGCGCAATACCTTGCCCGATCAGGTGCGCGTCATCGATCCGGCCATCCCGCCAGATCACCCCAGCTTCCCGCGCATGGTGCCGGCCACCATCACCGGGTTTGTGTTCGGCGGCCTGCTGTCGCTGCTGCTGGTGATCGTTCTCGATACCTTCGGCAAGACGGCGCGGACCAGCACCGACATGAACCGAATCGTCGGAAAGCGGTACCTTGGCCGTGTGCCCGACGCGCTGGCCGCCCTGGTCGCCACGCAAGGCGGCCGGGTTCCTCTCCGTAAAGCCACTCCGTTCGTCATCCCCGCCGCCGCCCGCATGGGCCTGTTCGAGGTCATGGGCCAGCACTGGATCCGCGTCGCCGGACTGGGTGGCGATGCTGCAACGGCGAACAAGGTGGGGGTTGCCGTGGCCGCCGCCTATGCCAACAGCGGCCTGCCGGTCGAATTGGTGCTGGAGGACAACCGGCGCTATCGGGTCAATCGCACCAAAGATCAGTTGGAAATGGTCGCCCTGCCTGCCGCCAGCGCGTTCTCCGCCGCCGCCGTCATCACGGTTGGAACCTTGGCGGAACAGCAACCTGCCCTGCTGACCAATGGCCGCACGACCGAAGCCAAAGGGGACTTCATGGACGTAAAGGACCGGACCGATGTGACGGCCGAAAGCAGGCTTATGCACGCCCCGGTGATTCTGGCCGTGGCCTTGGGGCAGGTGCATGAGGATCTGCTGTCGATGCTGGCCCTGACCGGCTCGCAACGCCTGTTCGTCCTGGTGCCCTGACAGGAGGGCAGCGATGATCTATCAAACCATCGACCGCCGCCGCGTCCGCCTGCTGCGGTGTGGGCTGTGGGCGGCCTACGTGACGGGCGGGACCGCCGTTCTTGCTGGCCTTGGCGTGATGGGGGCCGGTGGGCTGTCACTGGGGATGACCGCCAGCGCCCTTGCCGCAGGGCTGCTGGTCGCGCACCGTTGGATGCGGGATGAGGGCGGCGTGCCGGTGCTCATGTACCACAGCATCAACGACGACCCGGACTGGCTCCCCTGGCCATCCACGATCATCAGCGTGGAAACCTTCAAGCGCCACCTGGACGTCCTGTCCACGTCGGGCTTCAGCATCATCCGCACCCGCGATCTGCTGGACGCCCGGCAAAAGGGCACTCCCCTGCCGCCGCGCCCGGTCGCCGTCCACTTCGATGACGGCTATGTGGATACCTGGACGGCGGCGCTGCCGCTTCTGGAGCGCCATCGCATCCCCGCCACCGTGTTTGTATCGCTCGACTTCATCGAGGATGGCACCACGCCACGCCCGACCCTGGCCGATGTGGAGGCCGGACGGGCGACACCGTCCGACCTGTCCTGGCACGGCTACCTCAACTGGGCTGAAATCGATGCCATGACGCGCGGCGGCGTGATGGACGTGCAGCCACATGGCGTGGACCACGGCCGGGTCGAGACCGGGCCGGAGATTGCCGAGCACCTGAGCCCCCACAACTGGCAGCGGCTGGCCTGGGTTCAATGGCGCAAAATTGCCGGGTCCAAGGCGGACTGGGTGCATTGGGAGGCGCCGGTGGCGGTTCCTCTGGGGGCCCCGGTGCGGGTCAATGCGCCCGCCCTGGCCGGTCCCTCCTGGCTGGACAGCGGCACCCGTGAAAGCACCGGCGCCTATGAGACACGGGTGCGCCGCCATCTGGCCCTGGCCAAGGAAACCCTGGAAGCGCGCTGCGGCCGGGCGATGGAGGTGTTCTGCTGGCCGGAGAATGGCACCAGCCCCGCCGCCCGCCAGATTGCCGGGACACTCGGCTACCGCGCCACCACGGCCGGCAAGGGCGAGAACCGCGCCAGCGAGGACCCCCGTGTCATAAGCCGCCTGGGCGTGGGCGACAGGACCATTGGCTGGCGTTGCCCCAAGGCCGAAGCCCTGACCCTCTATGCCTCCATCCGCGTGTTCCATGGCAACTACTATTGGTTCTACCTGCTGATCGCGGCCGCCGTGGCGCGGCGGGTCCATGGCTTGGTCCGGCGGCAGACAAGGACAGCGCCATGACACAAGGCCTGCGCATCCTCCTGTTCCTATCCTCGGGCCTGGTGATCGGAGCGTTGATCGCCTTCATGGCGCCCGACATCGGCTATGTGAAAATGGCCGTGTTGCCGCTGGTCATCCTGGCTGTGGGCCTGCTGATCCGCGATCCCTTCTGGCCTCTGCTGCTGCTGGTTCTGGCGGTGCCGCTTGATGCGGTGGCCAACCGGGCCTTTGAGGGCCTGCCGCTGACTGCGTCAACGGGGCTGCTGATTCTTACCCTTGCCGCCCTGGCCATGCGCATGCCCCACGAACCACGCGAAACGCGCCTGGGGCCCTTCGACCCGACCGTTGCCTGGGCCTTGGCCTTCGTGATCGCCATGATGATCAGCATGATGCTGGCCGGCGACCGCGAAGCGGCCGAGGAGGCCGCCAAGCGCATGGGCGGGATGCTGCTCATCACGCTGCTCATCATCCGCATCGTCAGAACGCCACAGCAGTTGCGCCTTCTGGTTCTCGGCCTGGTCGGGGCCACCCTGTTCAGCGGCGCCGTCCTGATCATCGAGACGAAGCTTGGCATCCGCCTGCTGTCCAGCCACGAGGCGGCCCTGATTTCAGCCTATGGGGACCAGGAACGGTCCGCCGGGGCGTCCGACCAGAACCCGACCACCGCCGCCCTGATGCTGTCCACCGGTGTCATCATCGCCATGGCGCTGGCCCTGGAATATCGCAAGGTCCGCCTGCTGACGGTGAGCGCATTGGCGGTCGGTCTGCTGGCCGTCGTCTATTCCTATGCCCGCAGTGCCGCCCTGGTGGTGATCGCCGTGGCACCGTTCATCCTCTGGCGGCATCGCGGCAACCGCTATTTCCCATTCGGCCTGCTGGTGCTGTTCGGCATGGGGATAGCATCCCTGCCGCTTATTCCCGAGAGCTATTGGGCCCGCCTAAGCTCGTTGGGAAACTTCGACACCGATTACACGCTGTGGCGGCGTCTGGGCTACAACATCATCGGCCTCGACCTGCTGGCCCAGAACCCGCTGTTCGGTGTTGGGCCGGGCAATTTCCCCCAGCTTTACGTGGCCGATGAGTACCGCTACATGCCGGGGCGGACCCTGACGCCCCGCATGCTGCACAACCTCTACCTGGGGATGGCCGTGGAGGTCGGGCTGGTCGGGCTGGCCGCCTTCCTGGCCATGATCGTCGGGGGCTTGGCGCGCCTGATCGCCGCCATCTCCCGCAGCACCGACCCGGTTGGCCGGGCGTTCGGCCTGGCTCTGGTCTTTGGCAGCGCCGCCTTTCTGTTCGGCGCCTTGGTCACCCCCGCCCAGTTCATGAAATACACCTGGGTTCTGATCGCCCTGGTCGCGGTCCAGGCCCGCCTGATGCAGCCGGGTCCTTCCACAACAGCCCGGCCACCAGCGGAGACGTGACATGCGCCTTGCCGTGATCGTCAGCGAATTTCCCAAGACATCCGAGACCTTCGTCCTGCGCGACCTGTTGGCCTTCCACGAGTTGGGGGCCGAGGTGCGGATCTACTATCTGGCACCGTACCGTCATGGCGAAACCGTCCACGACTTCGCCCGTCCGGTCCTGGAGTGGGTGCATCACGAAGCCATGATCCGCAGCCGCACCGTATGGGCGGGAACCAGCCAGGCGCTCCGCCACCAGGGTGGAACGCTGGCCCGCACCGTCGGGCGCATGGCGACCGGATTCCGCCGCGAGCCGGAACGGCTGGCCAAGTCGCTGGCGCTGATGCCCAAGATTCTCGCCCTGGCGGCGGACGCCCAAGCCTGGGGGGCCGATCACATCCATGCCACGTTCGCCGCCCACCCGGCGACGGCGGCCTGGATCATCGGTCGCCTGACCGGCATTCCCTACAGCGTCTCCTGCCACGCCCACGATATCTTCACAACGCACGCCCTGCTCGACGCCAAGCTGGGCGAAGCCGCCTTTGTCCGCACCATCAGCGACTTCAACAAAACCTATCTGACCCGCCATGTGCCGGGGCTGCATCCCGACCGCATCAAGATCATCCGCTGCGGCATGGACCTGCGGGAGCTACAGCCGCTGCCCGCCAAGCCGAGAGGGGCGCAGTTTGAAATTCTGTTCGTCGGCCGTCTGGCACCGCAAAAAGGCATTGATGTCCTGCTGCGCGCCCTGGCCGTGGCGCCCCGGCACTGGCGCCTGGACATCATGGGCGACGGCCCGGAAGGCGACCGCCTCAAGACCCTGGCCGATCGCCTGGGCGTGGGCGAGCGGGTGCGCTGGCACGGCAGTTGCCGGTTCGAGGACATCGCCCGCGCCTATGCCACGGCCGACGTGATCGCCGCCCCCAGCATCATCGGGCCCGGCGGGCGCACCGAAGGAATTCCCAACGTGTTGATGGAGGCGCTGGCCTGCGGGCGCCCGGTGGTGGCCAGCCGGGTCTCGGGCGTCCCCGAACTGGTCGTTGATGGGGTCAGCGGCCTGCTGGTGCCGCCGGGAAACGTCGAGGCCCTGGTCGCGGCCCTGCGCCGCATCGAGGACGACCCGGCCCACGCCGCCGCGATGGCCCAGGCCGGACGACGCATGATCGAGCAGCACTATGACCTCAAGGTCACGGCGGCCAGCCAGTTCAACGCCTTTCTGCACCATCGCCACCGTGCGCAGGGCGCTCCCGCCACCACACCGGCAACGGCCATTGATCCCCAGTCATCATCCTGAGCGGAGGCATCATGACGCAGACCACAGCTCCCTCCCCGCTGCCGCTTTCCGAAGCGGACACCGTTCCCTCTCTCTATCGGTCCCTGCTGGCCGTCCTGGAAAATACACTGACTGTTCCCTCGGACAGGCCGGATGAAACACCACGGGCCACGCTGAACTGCCTGTGGGCGCTGGCGGCCGGACAGCCGCTGGCCATCAGTCAAGCCAACCAAGCGGTCATCGGCGAACTTGATCCGACGGCGCAGGAGGTGGTGCAGACCCTTGTCAAACGGCGGCTGAACGGCGAACTGCTACCCTATCTGGTCGGCCGGCAGGACTTCATGGGGATTGTGCTGACGATTAATACTGCCGCACTGGTTCCCCGGCGCGAGACGGAGTTATTGGGCCGCACCGCCTTAGACTGCCTGCGGACGAGCACGGCGGTAGAGCCTTGGGTGGCCGATCTCTGCACCGGATGCGGCAATCTGGCCTTGGCCCTGGCCGTCCAGGCGCCACATGCCAAGGTGTGGGGCAGCGACTTGTCGGAGGATGCGGTGGCCCTGGCGGCGGCCAACGCTCAGTTCATCAACCGCCCCGACGTCACTTTCGTCAGCGGTGATCTGGCGGCCCCCTTTGAGTCCGACGCCTTCCTCGGGAAGTTCGATATCGTTACGTGCAACCCACCCTACATTTCCGCCGCAAAACTGGATGGTCCTTACAAGGAATCACATCGCCACGAGCCACGCCTGGCCTTCGATGGCGGCCCTTATGGCATCAAGATCATCCAGCGCCTGATCCAGGACGCCCCCCGCCTGCTCAAGCCCGGTGGCTGGCTGCTGTTCGAGGTTGGTCTGGGGCAAGGGGAGCCAATCCGGCAACGCTTGGCGCGCAACCCGGTTTTTGATGTCATCGGCACCCATCCCGACAGCAACGGCGACATCCGCGTCCTGGCTGCCCGGCGAAAATCATGACCGCCACGGTATGGTTTTGGGCATAGCGATTTTTTGGAGGTGCGGATTAGCAGGCTGCGAAAAAACCCTTCCGTCTGGACAACAGCCGTGATTCGATCCCCCTGACGCATTCAGCAAGGGGTGGCGCCATGCGCGGGGCCGGGATCTGCTGTCGGACGATCACTTCTCGGTCGACGGCACGCTGATCGAGGCGTGGGCGTCGATGAAGAGCTTCCGGCCCAAGGACGGCGGCGACGTCAAGCTGTACCGCAAGGCCGCCGGCCAAGCCTCGCGCATGGCCTTCATGGGGCATGTCCTGATGGAGAACCGCAACGGGCTGGTGGTCGCCGCGGCGCTGACCCAGGCCAGCGGAGCCGCCGAGCACGAAGCCGCCTTGGCCATGCTCGACGCCACCCATGGCGGCCAGCGCCGGGTGACCCTGGGGGCCGACAAGGGCTACGACGTCACCGATTTCGTGGGCCAGTTGCGGGACCGCAAGGTCACGCCGCCCATCGCCGTCGACGGCCACCGCACCAAGACCGGCAAGCGCCGCGTCGGTTGGATGTTCACCCTGACCGCCGCCGCCTACAACCTGGCCAGGTTGCCCAAGCTGATAGCGACGGCCTGACCATGCCCGGAGTCCGCCGGCAAACCGGCAAACTCCGGCAAAGCCGCCGAAGGAGCGGCGACAATCCCGTCACGGGAGCTATTTTTCCGGCCGCCACGACGGGGAAAGGGGACGTGCGGGCGGGTTTTTCCGCAGCCTGCTAGATCAGCTTCTGCTTGGCCGCAGATGCGGCCGTGTCGTTCCTCAGGCGGGTCAGCAGCGGGTCGCGCTCAGCGCCTGCTTCCTGCCACAAGCGCTGGCCGTCCACGATGTGCAGGCGCCGGTTGACGTAGCTCACCACCCCGACCTCGCGCAGCTGGGCCAGGGTGCGGTTGACGTGAACGGCCGTCAGCCCCAGCGCATCGGCGATGATCGACTGGGTGAGCGGCATGCTCCGAACATTGCCGTCGGAAGCGGTTCCCAACCGCATGTGTAGTTCCAACAGCAGGTAGGCGACCCTCTCCCTGGCCGTCCGCCGGCCGAGCGAGGTGACGAGCCCGTAGGCCAGCGTGGCGTGCTGGCTGACGTTGAGCATCAAGCGCTGACTTTCCTCGCATCGTCCCCGCAGCCAGCGGCCCAACGCCGCGTTGGATGCCGCGCAGACCCGCACCTGCGTCATGGCCTGCAGCCCGAAGGGTGCGGGGCCAGTCTCGCCTATCAGCGAGATCACTTCGCCTGGCAGCGTGAACCCCAGAATCTGCCGCCGCCCATCCTCCAGAAGATAGTAGGTGAACAGCCAACCGGACAGGCAGGTAAAGCTCTCGTCGACAGGGTCGCCCGGCCGTACCAGGTCTTCACCCGCCTCAACCACGCGGTCATGATGACGCAGCGCCGTCACCGGACCACCGGCCGAAAGCACGGCGCACAGACCACCTCCCAGGCGACCGCATCCCTCACAGGGTACTGCCTCGCCCCCGGTTGCGGTACGAGCCTCCCGTCGTGTGCAGTTTCATGAGTGCCTCGATCATCACCGGCGGGCTGCTCTGCTCCGCCGAGAGTAACCCGGCGCGCCTCCTGCCGGGACCCGAGCATAGGGCGTAGCGGTACTGTCCAGCGGCCGTTGGCTTCACGCCGACGGGGCCGGTGGGCCAGATCATTGAGTTGTTCGACGAGAACTCCTGGCCGGACCGCTGAGCGCCAGAGGGAGCGGGCCAGACTAACCTGGGTTAAGCGCCCCGCGTACCCAACAGGCTAATCTTGACGGTCACCCCACCGCATCCAACGGTCGGCGCAGGAGGGAGGAACAGGCGCATCGCCTTGTTGCGGCGGCTGGGCGTCGATATTCCCGAAAAGGACGCACCGGCGCTGCTCACCGTGGGTTGACATGGACCTCGTTGTGGGTCGCGGCGATTTGATCCAGGTGGACGTGAGCATCGTCATTGGAGGGGCCGGGGCAGACATGAGAGACTGGGGTGGGATGTCAGAAGGCGCATTGCCATGAAACTATCGCCGCCACACGTCCCGCAGGGCGTCACTTTGGCCGCCCGCGGCCTGACCAAGACCTACGGCAGCGGCAGCACGGCGGTGCAGGCCCTGCGCGGCGTCGACCTTGACCTGGGTCGCGGGGAGTTGATCGCCCTGCTCGGACCGTCGGGGTCGGGCAAGTCGACCCTGCTCAACATCCTCGGTGGCCTCGACCGGCCGACGGCGGGGCAGGTGCTGTTCCAGGGCGAGGACATCAGCGCCGCCGGCGAGCGGACGTTGACCCGCTACCGCCGCGACCACGTCGGGTTCGTGTTCCAGTTCTACAACCTCATCCCCAGCCTGACAGCGCGCGAGAACGTGGCCCTGGTGTGCGAGGTGGCATCAAGGCCGATGCGGCCGGAGGAGGCCCTTGATCTGGTCGGCCTCGGCCAGCGACTGGACCATTTTCCGGCCCAGTTGTCGGGTGGCGAGCAACAGCGGGTCGCCATCGCCCGCGCCATCGCCAAGCGGCCCGACGTGCTGCTCTGCGACGAGCCGACAGGCGCCCTGGACAGCGCCACCGGCATCCTGGTCCTGCAAGCCATCGCCCAGGTCAACGAGACACTGGGCACGACCACGGCATTGATCACCCACAACGCCGGCATGGCCGCCATGGCCGACCGGGTGCTGCGTTTTGCCGATGGGGCGCTGGTGGGGGCCGAGACGAACCCGCACCGCAAGCCGCCGGCCGACCTGGAGTGGTGACCCATGACCCGCCCCCTGTTCAGCGTCCTCTACCGCAAGCTGCTGCGTGACCTGTGGACCCTGCGCGGCCAGGTGCTCGCGATCGCCCTGGTGCTGGGCAGCGGCCTGGCCGTCCTGATCATGTCGCTGGGCGCCATGGACGCCCTGCGCGAGACGCGGGCGGCCTTCTACGAGCGCACCCGCTTCGCCGACGTCTTTGCCACCGCCACGCCGGCGCCGCTGGGCGTGGCCCG
>LAEA01000040.1 GCA_000961745.1 Rhodospirillaceae bacterium BRH_c57
CCCTCGCCCGGCGAGCGGCCTTATGCCGGGTGGCTGTACGGTGGCGTCGGCTTTGTGTCCGACACCGGTCGGCAGCAGGACTACCTGGAACTCCAACTCGGCATCGTCGGACCGTCGGCCGGGGGCAAGTTCGTGCAGAACGAATGGCATGGCCTGATCGGCGCCGACGAGGCCAATGGCTGGGATCACCAGCTCAAGGACGAGCTGGGCATCCTGTTGGCCTATGAGCGCAAGATCCATGCGTGGCAATCGGTCAACATCGCCGGCTTCAGCGCCGACCTGACGCCCCACTACGGCGTGACCCTGGGCAACGTGATGACGGCGGCGGCGGTTGGCGGGACGTTCCGCATCGGCCTTGACCTGCCGGAGGACTATGGTCCGCCGCGCATCCGGCCCGGCCTGACCGGATCGACGTACTTCGCACCTGAAGGTCCGCGTGGCTGGTATCTGTTCGCCGGGGTCGAGGGCCGCGCAGTGGCTCGCAACATCTTCCTCGACGGCAACACCTTCCGCGACAGCATGAGCGTGTCCAAGCTGCCCTTCGTCGGGGACATCCAGGCCGGCGTGGCGGTGACCGTTGGCGACGTCCGGGTGGCTTACACCCAGGTCATACGCAGCCGCGAATATCGCGAGCAGCCTGACCCCGATACCTTCGGCTCGGTCAGCGTCAGCGTCCGTTTTTAGGCCCTTGAAGGCACTTCAGGCCGCTGAACGCCGTTGATTTTTGTGTGCTTGGGAGGTTCCCCCGGACGGCGAGAAAATGATAGTGTGGGCCTACGCCGTTCTTTCCTTAAACCCTCTCGCCGTGAGGAGCCTGTCCGTGGCACTGCCCCGACGCTTGACTGCCGCGTGCCTCGCCGCCGCCCTGGTTCTGGGAACGCTTGCCGGCGGCCCGGCCCTGGCCGCCCCCCCCTGCGCCACCGACCGCGAGGCCGAGGCCCTGCGCGTGCGGGCCTTGCAGAGCAAGCTCATGGTCGCCGCCCTGGCTTGTGGCGATCATGGCCGGTACGACGCCTTTATCGAGCGGTTCGAGCAGACGCTGTCCGTCGAGGGACGGGTGATGGTGGATTATTTCGCGCGCCGCCATGGCGGAAAGCGGATCAGCCGCGTCGTTGATGACTACGTTACGACGCAGGCCAATCAGCACTCGCTGGACAGCATGACCAACCGATCGGATTTTTGCCAGGACGCCTCGCAAACCTTCGACAGTCTGATGGCTGGCGATCACGAAACCCTGCGGCTGGCGTCGGCCTCCATTCCCGATCATCGGATCGAAAGCTCGTTGGCGTGCCTCCGTGTCGCGAGCCGCGCACCCGCAAAACCGTCCGCTCCCTAATCTGCGCCCGTTGCAATGATCTTCACCACCCGGTCGATTACCTCGGCCGGGGTGTCGAAGGCTGAGACGAAGCGCAGGGTGTCGGGTGACAGGTCGGGCCAGGGCGCGGCGATAACGCCGGCGTCGGTCAGGCGCGCTCTTACCGGCGGCGGCAGGGCGACGAACACGGCGTTGGCCTCGACCGGCAGCGTCGATGGATACCCGGCGGCATTCAGGCCGGCGGCCAGTCGCGCGGCCATGGCGTTGGCGTGCCGGGCGTTGTCGAGCCAAAGATCGTCCTTCAGGTAAGCTTCCATCTGGGCGCCCAGAAACCGGCCCTTGGACAGTAGCTGTCCGGCCCGCATGCGCCGTTGCGCGAGGCCGTCCACCTCGTCCGGGTTAAATACGAGCAACGCCTCGCAGGCCCAGGCGCCGTTCTTGGTGGCGCCCAGGGACAGTACGTCAACGCCGGCTTTCCAGGATGCCTCGGCCGGGCTGCACCCCAGGCTGGCGATGGCGTTGGCAAAGCGGGCGCCATCCATGTGCAGGGCCATGTGGCGGTTTTGGCAAAAGGCGGCCAGGGCTTTGATCTCGTCCGGCTGGTACAAGGTGCCGACCTCGGTCGCCTGGGTGATGCTGAGTACGGTGGGCGGCGCCCGGTGGACACCGCGCGAAGCGGCCTTGTCGGCGATCACCGTGGCGGCCTCGGGCGTCAGCTTGCCGGCCGCGCCGCCGACCGGCAGCAGCTTGGCACCGCCGGTGTAGAACTCGGGCGCACCACCTTCGTCGGTGTTGATGTGGCTGTCGGCGTGGCACAGCACGGCCCCCCATGGCGGGGTCAGCAGGGCCATGGCCAGGGAGTTGGCTGCGGTTCCGGTGGTGACCAGGAAGGCGCGTAGGTCCGGCGCCTCGAAAGTGGCGCGCAGGGCGGCTTCGGCCCGCGCCGTCCATGGGTCGGCGCCATAGGGCATGGCGGCGCCATCGGCCACGGCGTCGAGCGCCTTGCGGATGGCCGGGCAGCATCCGGCAACGTTGTCCGACGCAAGGTTGATAGGGGGCATGGGGGCAGTCCCTTCGTGCGGTTCGCCAACAGGCTACCTCAGGAAACGGAATGCCAAAAGACCACCGGCGCCAGAGCTGGGGGCCTGGCGCCGGTTGGCAGAGG
Source organism: Rhodospirillaceae bacterium BRH_c57 (assembly GCA_000961745.1). GTDB lineage: Bacteria > Pseudomonadota > Alphaproteobacteria > Rhodospirillales > Rhodospirillaceae > Cauispirillum. The sequence continues at coordinate 2,481 of LAEA01000040.1, forward strand.
TCTTATAGAGGTATTACGGAGCAGCGGGCGACGATGCTCCGTCCGTATTAGGGCGTCTCGGCCACGACCGGCTTGAAACGCTTGGTGTCCATGATGACGGAACAGGAGTAGGTCCGCTCATCGACCTTGGTCAGAAGATTGCGGAGGCGGGCGTGCGGCACGCCATGGCCGTCATTGTAGAGGAATTCGACCTCCCACAGGGAACGGGGCTTGTCCGCTTCCCGGAAGCGCTGGCCGAGTTCAACCAGTTTCCGCGCCATGATGAGATGTCCTCGCATGTTTTATTATATGTGGTGCCGCGGCAGACCGGTGACGACCGTCACGGCGGAACCCCGCGTCTTCGAGAATGATATTACAACAGTGAGTCCTTCGGTGGGGAGAGGGAACTAAGACTCATGTGGCATGATTGTCGCGCGGTGTGGCAGTGCGGCAACGCTATTGTGCAGCGCATGCACTGAAATGCATCAAAAGACTCCAAAGTGTGCCTCTGCGGACACAGGGATTCAGATATGATCCGCCTCGGCAATCAGGCGTACCCAGGCCAGCGGCGTGAACGGCGTGTTGGCGAACAGCCCGAGCAGGATGGTCAGGGCGGCGGTGATCAGGGCGGGGATCAGCAGGGTCAGTTTGGCGTCGGCCCGCCCGGCGGTGGCGTCGGCGGGCGGCAGGAACCACGCGCGATAGACCAAAGGTAGGAAATAGGCCGCGTTAAGCAGGCTGGACACCATCAGTACAACCAGCACCCACCACGCCCCGACCTCGACCGCGCCGACGCCCAGGAACCACTTGCTGATGAAGCCGGCAGTCGGCGGCAACCCGATCATGCCCAGCGCGGCAATGGTAAAGGCCGCCATGGTCCACGGCATCCGGCGGCCCATGCCGTTCATTTCGGCGATCTTGTGGACGTGGTGCGTCTCGGCGATGTTGCCGGCGCAGAAGAACAGGGTGATCTTCATGATGCCCTGGTGGACCAAATGGACCAGTCCGCCCAGCGTCGCGGTTGGCCCGGCCAGCGCCACCCCCAAAATGATGTACGACACTTGGCTGACCGTGGACCACGCCAGCCGCCGCTTCAGGTCGTCCTGGGCCAGGGCGCGCACGGAACCATAGAGAATGGTGGCCGCCGCGAGCACCGCCAGCCCCTGGCTCAGCCCAAGGTCGTAGGCCAGTTCCAGGCCATAGACATCGTAGACCACGCGCATGATCCCGAACGCCCCGGCCTTGACCACGGCGACGGCGTGCAGCAAGGCGCTCACCGGGGCCGGGGCGACCATCGCCTGGGGCAGCCAGCCATGCAGGGGCAGCAGCGCGGCCTTGGCGGCCAGCCCGCCGATCAGCAGCACGAAGATCAGGCGCAGTTCAAACGCGTGGTCCTCCACCGGCACCCCGGCCAGCCCGGAGCCGCGCGGCGAAAACTCTGTCTGTCCGGTCAGCACGGCCAGTCCGACGATGCCGGCCAACAGGGCGGTACTGGCTGGCAGGGCATACAGCAGGTAGATGCGCCCGGCGCGCAGGGACTCGGTGGTGCCGCGATGGACCACCAGGGGATAGGTCGATAGGGTCAAAAGCTCGTAGAAAAAGAAGAAGGTCAGCAGGTTGCCGGCCAGGGCGATGCCCACTGTGGCGGTCACGCACAGGCTGAAGAACCCGAAAAACCGCGAGCGATCCGGCGAGCCCTCCAGATAGCCGATGGCATAGACCGTGGTGACGAACCACAGGAACGCCGACAGGGTGATGAACAGCATCGACAGCGGATCGACCCGCAGGACCAGATCAAAGCCGCCAACTAGCGGCCATGCCACCTCGAATGTCTGCCCTGCCGCCACCCCGAGCAACACCACCCCGACCAGCACCAGCTTGGCCGCCGCCGCGCCCAGGTTGAGAGTGGCGCGCAGGACGTGGCGTTGCTCGTCCAGGGTGAAGATGATGACGCCAGCCAGAAACGAACTGAACAGCATGAGCAGCGGCGCGGCCTGCGACCAGGGAAGCAGCGTCATGGGATATGCTCCGCGCTGACGAAGCCCAATGCCATCGCCACCAACGCCAGGGCAAGGGCGGCAAACTCCAGCCGGCGGGGCAGGGGCGGTGGCTGGGCGTCGGACGGCTCGCCCGGCGGCCGCGACATCGACCACGACACGGCAAGGAACACATAGACCCCGGCCAGCAGGCTGCCGCCCAGGATGACGGCCGCCCACCACCATTGCCCGCTGCGCAGGCTGGCGTCGAGCAACAGCCACTTGGCGATGAATCCGCCGCTGGGCGGCAGGCCCATCAGGGTCATGCCCGCCAGCCCCAGGGTGAAGGCGGTCATCGGATGATCGTGCGCCGCCCCCTTGAGGTCGGCCAGCCGGTCATGGCCGCGTGTGGCGATCAACGACCCTGCGGTCAGGAACATGGCGGCCTTGGCGCAGGCGTGCGACGCCATCAGGTGCAGCGCCCCGGCCAACCCGCTGGCGTGCCCGGCGGCGCTGGCGATTAGCGGCAGGCTGACCATCAGGTATCCCAGTTGGGCCACCGTGGAATAGGCCAGAAGAACCTTCAGCCGGGTCTGGCGAATGGCTTGCAGGGAGCCCCACAGCACGGCCAGGGTGCCCAGCACGCCGAGGATTTGCGCTGCCGCCGGAGCCGCCCCTGTGGCCGGATACACGTCCAGCCACAGCCGTAGCAGGACATAGAACCCGCCCTTGGCAACCACCCCCGACAGCAGGGCGCTGGCCGGTGCGACGGCCGACCCGTGGGCCGGCGGCAGCCAGCCGTGCAGGGGAAACAGCGCGCCCTTGGCCATCACCCCGACAATCATCAGCGCAAGCGCCGCGCTGGCTGTCCCGCCGGGCTCCACGCGCCCGGCCAATAAATCGAGGTCGAGCGTGCCAAAGGCCGCGTACAGCAGGCCACAGCCCAGCATGTAGGCCAGCGCGCCGAGCACCCCGACCAGAAGATACCGCAAGGCGGCGGCGGGATCTCCGGCCAGGGCGACCATGCCGACGGCGGCCAGGGTGACCAGTTCCAGGGTGACATACAAGTTGAACACGTCGTTCGCCATGTACAGCGCGTTCAGCCCGCCCAGCAGGACCAAGGCAAGCGGCCGAAAGGCCTCGGACAGGCCCTCTCCACGCAGCAGGTCGAGCGATTTTTCGGCGTGGACGAGCACGGCGGCAAAGATCAGCCCGGTCAGGGCCACGGCCAGGGCGGCCAGCCCGTCGATGCGCCACACGATGCCGAGCGGCGGCGCCCACCCGGCCAGGGCCAGGCGCTGAACGCCGTCAGCCTCCACTCCGGCCGTCAGCACGATGCCGGCGGCGGAACTCAGTACGGCCACGCCCAGCGCCAGAGTTGCCGCAGCCCGACCGCCCACCACGAAGCACGCCGCCCCGGCCAGCAGCGGCAGGGCCAGGGCCAGCGCCGCCGCCCAGGGGATGAGTAGGGGGGCGAGGCTCATGATGTTTCTTCTTCATCGTCCAGGGTCGCCCGGCCCTCGTCTGCGCCCAGGCGGCGGGCCAGGGCCAGCCCGAACGCCGTGACGGCGACCGAAATGACGATCCCGGTCAGGACCAGGGCTTGCGGCAAGGGGTCTGTACCGCCGTCAGGCAGGGGCGGGGCGACGCTGACCACCACCAGGAACACCCCGCTGGAGGCGATGTTGACGGCGACCAGCTTGAGCACCACGTTGCGCCGCGCAAAGGCGCCGTACAGGCCAAGGGCGAACAGCACGGCGCCGAGGAGGATGAACATCATGGTCGCTCCCCTGATTGGCGGGGCGGGCGGGGCGCCCCGGCCACCAGGGCGATCAGGCAGGCCGCCAGCGATGCCGCCAGCACGCCCTCCAGGCTGACGATCAGGCCATACGCCACCGTTTCGGGCAGGTCGAGGAAGACGCGCCCGGCGGCCAACATGGCAAGGCCCTGGCTGACGAAGGCAACGCTGCCGGCCACCATCAGCAGGCGCATTGGCCGGGCATTGGGCGGTGGCGCGGCCTCCATCCCGCTCACCCGCAGCAGGGCAAAGACGGCGGCGACCACGGCGGCAGCCTGGAAGGCCCCTCCCGGTGCGCTGCTGCCGACCCACCATAAGTATACGCCGACCAGCAGGGCGAGCGGTGCCAGACGGCGGACGAACCACACCAGGACCGGCTGGCGGGGCGGTCGTGGGGTTGCCGGTGGGCGCACCCTTGGGCCATGGTGGGCGGGGCCGTGCGGGACGAGGCCATAGGTTGCTATGACGGCCAGCAGCAGCACCACCACCTCCAGCAGGGTATCGGTGCTGCGGAAGTCGAGCAGCACGGCGGTGACCGGGTTGCTCACCCCCGTTTCTCCTTGATGCCGCACGACCAGTCCGGCGATGCCCGGCACCCGAGGCTCCAGGCGCAGGGCCACCATCGCCAGCAGGCCCCCGGCCACCACCACCGGCAGTCCCACGGCCCAGCGGCGCAGGCGGCTTTGGGCAACCGTTTCCGGCGGCTCCACGGTCTTGTTGCGGCGCAGGTGGCCGAGCGATTCCAGGAACAGGACCCCGGTCAGCCCGGCGCCCACGGCGGCCTCGGCCAGGGCCACGTCGGGGGCACCCAGGCGCAGCCACGCCAGGGCCAGAAGCAGGCCGAACACCACGAACAGCATCACGGCGCGGAACACCTCGCGGCTGGTCACGCTCTGCCATGCGGTCCAGGCGATGAGGACGGCCAACATGCCATCAAACGCCGTGGTGGCAAGCGGGCTCATGGCCAGGGTGCTCATGGCCAGGGTGCTCATGGCCGGTCTTCCGGCTTGCGCCATTCGCGGACGCCCTGGCGGTGGGCCAGGTTGGCGAACAGGTTGGCAATGGTGGCCGACGCGGTGACCGCCAGCGCCCACACCAGAACCAGCTTCAGGCCCTGCATGACGCTGTCGGCCTGGATGAGGAAAGCCAGAACGGTCAGTCCAAGCCCGACGTTGTCCGCCTTGGTCAGGGCGTGCAGCCGGGAATAGACGTCGGGAAAGCGCAACAGGCCGATGGTCCCGGCGGCAAAGAAAAACGCCCCGCCGAGCAAAAGAACGATGGTCAGGCCGTCGCGGAGGAGGTCAATCATCCCCGTCTTCCTCCGGCGAATCATCATCGGCGGTACCGTGAAAGCGCCGGGCGAAGGTTACGGCGACCAGCGCGGCCAGCACCGCCAGGACCAAGGCGACGTCCAGCAGTCCCTCAGCCCCCGTTGCCATGCCAAAGACCAGCGTCGCGGCAATCCCCATGGTGGTTAGCAACTGCGCGGCCAACATGCGGTCGACCGGCGCCGGGCCACGCACCACGCGGACCAGCCCGGCCAGGATGTTGGCCAGCAGGAACACGGCGAGGATGCCGGCGAAATCGGCCAGCGCCCCGCTCATGGCTCACCTCCGCTGCGCGGCGGCGCGCCGAGGCCACGGCGCAACCCGTCTTCCAGGGGGCGCAACTGGGCCTCCATGCTCTGCGTCCGGTCGAGGACGTGGATGAGAATGCCATCCTCGGCCACTACCACGGCCAGGGTGCCGGGCATCAGGGTCAGCATCACGGACAGCCCGATGGCCACGCCCGAATTCGGCGGGGTGAGCGGATAGACCACCATGGCCGGATCAAGGTCGGGCGGCCGGCGCAACGCCCGCAAGGCAACATCGAGCCCGCCGGCCAGGGATAGCCGGACCAGGCGTGGCGCCAGCCCCAGCAGCGGCATCAGGCGCATGGGAGGGCGGCGGTTGGACGGGGCCGGGCTCAGGCGCAGGCTGTAAAAGGCCAGAGCCACGGCGACCGGCAGGCCGACAAGACTGTCCACTGGCCGGCCCTCGACCAGGACCACCCAGAGGCCAGCCAGCACCGCCGTCCGTCGCGCCACGGCCAGACCGTATGTCGCGGTTGCTCCCACGCCGCCTCCCACGCCATTTCCCATGGAGAGAAACGTTGGACCATCCTAAACGGTTCAACGGCGCACGAAAACGAACGAACGGGGAAAATTGGTAGAAGTGACAAGACTGTGACTCTAACGGTTGCGTGGCCCCTGCCTCTCCGTGCGATACTGATCCGGCCTAACCCGAGGTTCGGGCGCGGGGAGAGGGATATGGATGCCATGCAACAGGACGACACCTTCGCCATGAACGGTGCGGCGATAAAGCCTGCCGCGTCGGGCGAGCCGTCCTGGCTTGTGCTCCTGGTCGGTGGCAACGCGGCGGCCCATGACGCGGCCAAGGCGGCGCTGGGCGACCTGCACCACGGCGGCCGTCCGGTCCGCTTTGCCGCCG
>LAEA01000076.1 GCA_000961745.1 Rhodospirillaceae bacterium BRH_c57
GCGACGGACGGGACACCGCACTGGCCTCGCCGTGGGATGTCGAGGCGGTGGGCGACCTGCTGGTCTTTGCCAATGCCGGCACCCACCAACTCGGCACCTACGATCCCGATTGCGGCACCGTCGCCCTGCTGGCCGGAACCGGCGGCGAGGCCCTGGTGGACGGGCCAGTCGAGCGCGCGGTGCTGGCCCAGCCGAGCGGCCTGTGCCTGGATGCCGTCGCCGGCCTGCTGTACTTCGTCGATAGCGAGACATCGTCCGTGCGCCGCCTGACCCTGAACGGCCAACCGAGAGTCGAGACCATTGTCGGGGCCGGGCTGTTCGACTTCGGTGACGACGACGGGCCGCTGGCCGAGGCGCGGTTGCAGCATCCCCTGGGGCTGGCCTGCTTCGGGCGCGGGCTGGTGGTCGCCGACACCTACAACGGCCGCCTGCGCTTCATCGACCTCGTCGGGCGCAGCGTCCACACCATCGCCGAGCCAAGATTCAGTTGCCGCCCCGGCGGGTGCTGCACCCAACATCTGGCCGAACCGGCCGGCGTGACCGTGGCCGGGCCGAACCGCCTGATGGTCAGCGACACCAACCATCATCGCATCCTGGAGTATAGCCTCGACACCGGCCGCGCCCGCAGCTGGTTTGAATGATTCTGTCGGCATGGCCGGGTTGCGTGAGCCGAACCTTGCGTCGGCGGGCGCGGGGAGCGATAACGGTTGCCCCGGATGACCAGAGGCCGCTCATGCCTGATGACGTTCTGAAGCCGAATGCGCTGAAGCCGAACTCGCTGAAACCGAATTCGACCGCCGCGCGCGATGTGGCCTGGCACCTGCACGGCTACACCAACGCCGCCCGCCACGAGGTCACCGGCCCGCTGGTGATCGTGCGCGGCCAGGGCGTGCGGGTGTTCGACGAGGACGGCCGCGACTACATCGAGGGGCTGGCCGGGCTGTGGTGCACGGCGCTGGGGTTCGATGAAACCCGCCTCGCCGATGTGGCGGCCGAGGCCATGCGCCGGTTGCCGTTCTACCATACCTTCGGGCACAAGACGCACCCGGCCGTGGTGGATCTGGCCGAGAAGCTCATCGCCCTGGCGCCGCAGACGCCGCACGGCGATTTCTCCAAGGTGTTCTTCGCCAACTCCGGGTCCGAAGCCAACGACACCGCGCTGAAGATCGTGCGCTACTACAACAACGCGCTCGGGCGGCCGGAAAAGAAGAAGATCATTTCGCGCGACAAGGCCTATCACGGCGTGACCCTGGCGACCGCCGGGCTGACCGGGCTGCCGGCCAACCACCGTGATTTCGACCTGCCGCTGGACTTCATCCGCCATACCGGCTGCCCCCACCACTACCGCTTTGCCGAGCCGGAGGAGAGCCCCGAACAGTTCGCCAGCCGCCGGGCCGAAGAACTGGAAAAGCTCATCCTGGCCGAAGGGCCGGACACCGTGGCCGCCATGTTCGCGGAACCGGTGATGGGCGCTGGCGGGGTGATCGTGCCGCCACCGACCTACTTCGAGAAGATCCAGGCCGTGCTGCGCAAATACGACATCCTGCTGATCGCCGACGAAGTGATTTGCGGCTTCGGGCGCACCGGCACGGCATGGGGCAGCGAAACCTATGGCATGAAGCCGGACATGCTGGCCTGCGCCAAGATGCTGTCGTCGGGCTACCTGCCCATCTCGGCGCTGCTGATCTCCGAGCCGATCTATCAGGCCATCAAGGACAACAGCGGGCGCATCGGCACCTTCGGCCACGGCTTCACCTACGGCGGGCATCCGGTGGCTGCGGCGGTGGCCCTGGAAACCCTCAAGATCTATGCCGACCGCGACATCCTGGGCCACGTCCAGGCGGTCGGCCCGCACATGCAGGCCCGCCTGCGCGCCCTGGCCGCCCACCCGCTGGTCGGCGAGGCGCGCGGCGTGGGGCTGATCGGGGCACTGGAGATCGTGGCCGACAAAGCGACCAAGGCGCCCTTCGACCCACCGGGCGGCATGGGCCTGCGCGCCGTGGCCGCGTGCCAGGACGTCGGCGTGATCTGCCGCGCCATGGGCGACACCATCGCCTTCGCCCCACCACTGATTATTTCCGAGGCCGAGATCGACCAACTGTTTGACCGGGTCGAGACGGCGCTGAACGCGCTGTTATCTCAGCTTCGGGCGGAGGGGAAGTTTACACCCGACTGACACCAGACTGCCACGGCGGCTGCATTATTGCTGCACTGCACAGGCGCGACCCGCTTGTACACGACGACGCTGGGCATTAGAATTGTCTCATACAAGACATAAAAATGCCTGGCCAACCCCATGGCCAGCCCCCGTGACGGGGAGTCGGGTCGGTGGGAGGACGGGAGAGCAGGATGAATTACGAAGACTACTTCGCCAAGCGGCTCGCCGATCTGCGGGATGACGGCAACTACCGGGTTTTCGCCGACCTGGAACGTCAGGTGGGCAGCTTCCCCAAGGCCAAGAACTACCGCGATGGCCGGGTCGAGGAAGTCACCATCTGGTGTAACAACGATTACCTCGGCATGGGGATGCACACCGATGTGCTGGCCTCCATGAAGGACGCGCTGGACACCTCTGGCGCCGGGGCCGGTGGCACCCGCAACATCTCGGGCACCAACCACTACCACGTCCTGCTGGAGCAGGAACTGGCGTCCTGGCACAACAAGGGCGGCGCGCTGCTGTTCACCTCGGGCTACGTCGCCAACATGACGACGCTGATGACCCTGGGCGCCAAGATCCCCGGCATGGTGCTGTTCTCCGACGCCAAAAACCACAACTCGATGATAGAGGGTGTGCGCCACTCCCGCGCCCCCAAGCACGTCTGGAAGCACAACGACTACGACGACCTGCACAAGCAGTTGTCCGAGTATGACCGCTCCGTGCCCAAGATGGTGGTGTTCGAGAGCGTCTATTCCATGGACGGCGACATCTCGCCCATCGAAAAGATCGTCGAGGTAGCCGAACACCACAACGCCATGACCTTCCTCGATGAAGTCCATGCCGTGGGCATGTACGGCGCCGATGGGTCGGGCGTGGCCGAGCGTGACGGCGTGCGCGACCGCATCGACATCATCCAGGGCACCCTGGGCAAGGCGGTCGGGGTGATCGGTGGCTACATCGCCGGCTCGGCCAACTTGGTTGATTTCGTGCGCAGCTTCGGCAACGGGTTCATCTTCACCACGTCCCTGCCGCCAGCCGTGGCCGCCGGGGCACTGACCAGTGTCCGACACCTGCGCGCCCACCCGGAGTTGCGCACCCTGCACCAGGAGCGCGCCGCCACCCTCAAGCGCCGCTTCACCCAATTGGGGATTCCGATCATCAATTCGGCCAGCCACATCGTGCCGGTCCTGGTTGGTGACGCCACCCTGTGCAAGCGCGCCAGCGACGAACTGCTGACCACCCACGGCATCTATGTGCAGCCGATCAACTACCCGACCGTCGCCAAGGGCACGGAGCGCCTGCGCATCACGCCGACGCCGCTGCACACCGACGCCGACATGGACCACCTGTGCCACGCCTTTGCCGACGTGTGGAGCCGCCTGGGCATCCAGAAAGCCATCGCAGCGGAATAACTGCGCCTTATGGTCAAGCAGACCTTTTAGGTAAACAGGGGCTTGTTGCGAAATGCTCGCAACAAGCCCCTGGACGCAGTGCACAAAATGGCCTATGTTAGGGATACGTTTCCCACATAAGGGGCCACCGCCGATGTTCGCTGATAAAACCCTTACCCCGCGCGAAGCCACCCGGCTGTGCGTCCTGGGCACCATTGCCCAGGGGCCGATGCGCTATAGCGAGCTTGCCACGGCGGTGCGGCACTTCATCGGCCGCCTGAGCGGGCCGTCGCTGGACCTCATGGGCAGTTCGGTCGAACTGATGCGCTATGAAGGCCTGGTCGAACCCGTCGAGGGCGAAGGCATGGCCGACGACGCCGTCCTGCGCATCACGACCGCCGGCGAGGACGCCTTCCACGAACTGATGACCGCCCCGGTACGCCCGGCCAGCGACCTGTCGAAGCTGGTCACCGCCCTGAAGTTCCGCTTCCTGCACCTGCTGCCGCAGCAAGACCAGGAAGACCAGATCGACCTGCTGATCGACACCTCGGAAACCGGCCTCGCCCGCCTGACGGACCTGCGCCGCCACATGGATGGTCAGGCCGGGTACATGACCGAATGGCTCGACGACGAAATCGTCCGCGCCGAGGCCCGGCTGGTATGGCTGGAAGATCTGCGGACTCGTGTGGGACAGGAATAGCAGCAGCATAAGTGAAGTGAAGGTATTTACCACAGAGGACACAGAGGACACAGAGATACAGAGGGTTCGGAGATAATGCCGCGTGCAGCGCATTGAAGCCCGGTCTGGGTGTTATTGCCTGCGGCGCCGTGCTCCGCTCTCTCGGTGTCCTCTCCTTCCTTCTCGGTGTCCTCTGTGTTCCCCCGCTTCACTTCCCCCGCTCCGCTTCTTTTACCCCCTCACCCAAACAAATCCCCCTGCTTCCGCCCCTCCTCCTCCACCACCAAAGCGTGGGGGTATGGCGCGAGCAACGGCGCCACCTCGGCAAACGGCACGCGACCATCCAGCCATGCCGACTCGGCATTGGTGTCGGGGAGGACGGCAGGCATCCGGTCGTGGATGAAGGCGACCGTCTCGGCCGGGGCGCAGGTCACGACGATGAACCTCCCGTCCGCGTCAACCAGCCCGGCCATACCCATCATCTGCCCATCGGCGCGGCCGATATGGTGCGGCACTTTGGCTCCGTCTGGAGCGGTACGCCATTCGGTGTAGACGTCGGCCGGGACCACCACGCGGTGCTCCAGCAGGCGGCGGAAGGTGGGCTTGGTGGCCAAGGTTTCGGCCCGCGCGTTGATGACCGGGCGGCGACTCCAGTCCACCGTCAGGCCCCACGGCCGCAAGACGGCGGCCCGACCGGGCAGCACCACCAAGGCAAGATCGGTTGGCCGCACCACGCCCCGGTTGGGCAGAGGCGGCGGCACGCTCAGGCCAAACCGTTCAACGAGGCGGCCCAGCGGGCTGGTCAATGCGAAGCGGGAGCACATGAGACGTTTTCAAGCCGGCTGTTGTCGCGTACCAATATGGGGAAGATAAGGTGCGGACGGGGAGCGGAAAAGCCTTGGCGTTCAGCGGAAAGACCGTCGTCATCTCGGGCACCAGCCGGGGCATCGGCCAGGCCACGGCCCTGCGGTTCATGGCCGAGGGCTGGCGCGTGATCTCGTGCGCGCGCGGCCCCCTGCCCGAAGACCTCGCGCGCACCGACCTGTGGCAGGACCACATCCTGGCCGACCTGACCAGCGCGACCGGGGCGGAAACCTTTGTGCGCAACGTCCGCGAGGTGCTGGCTGGTGATCCGCTGCACGCCCTGGTGAACAATGCCGGCGTGTCACCCAAGACTCCGTTCAAGGAACGCCTGGGCATCCTCAACGGCCCCATCGACGGGTGGCGCGACGTGTTCGAGCTGAACTTCTTTGCACCCCTGCGCCTGTCGCGCGGCTTTGCCGGCGACCTGCACAAGGGCAAAGGGGCAATCGTCAACATCACGTCCATCGCCGGCCACTTCGTCCACCCCTTCGCCGGCTCGGCCTATTCCACGTCCAAGGCGGCGCTGTCGGGCCTGACGCGAGAGATGGCGGCGGAACTGGCGCAACTCGATATCCGGGTTAACGCCGTGGCGCCGGGCGAAATCGCCACAGAAATGATTTCCCCGGAGTACGAGGCCCTCATCCCACGCATCCCTTTGGACCGCATGGGGTCCCCCGAGGATGTAGCCGCCTGCGTCTTCCGCCTATGCACGGACGAATTTGGCTATGTGACCGGGACCGAAATTTTCATTACCGGCGGCCAGCATCTGTATTAACGAAAGACCCTACACCTAAAGAGTCCCATCTCCCGCAGTACCACCGTTTGGGTAGTTGATCCTTTTATACCACCCCCCTACCATGGGTTGGTCGGGATCTGCTTTTGACGTGGATTGGGAGGAAGACAACATGACCATTGGGCACGTGGCCATGGGCCAAGGTCCGGAAAAAGTCATCGTCCTGCACGGTTGGCTTGGCGACCACACCGTCTACACCCCCGTCTTCCAGTGGCTCGACTTTGATACGTTCTCATTCGTTTTCATGGATTGTCGTGGTTATGGCCGATCCCGAGAACTGGCCGGGGAATACTCCATCTCCGAATGGGGCAAGGATGTCATCGAGTTGGCCGACAACCACGGCTGGGACACCTTCCACGTTGTCGGGCACTCCATGGGCGGCATGACCGCGCAATGGGTCGCCGCCGAAGTCCCCAAGCGGGTCAAGTCGGTGATCGCCCTGACGCCGGTTCCGGCCACCGGCGTTCCGTTCGAGGGCGACGCGCTCGACCTGTTCTCCAACGCCTGGGAAAGGCCGGACAGCCGCGCTGCCATCCTCGCCATGACGACCGGAGACCGCCTGGGAATGCTGTGGCGCGACACCATGCTGGAACGCTCCCTGGTCCAGTGCACGCCCCAAGCCTTCCGCGAGTACTTCGAGGCGTGGTCGCAGACCAACTTCGCCGACCGCCTGCCCGGCCTCGACATGCCGGTCAAGATCATCGTCGGCCGCCACGACCCGGCAATCACCGAGGAAGCCATGCGCGCCACCCTCCTGCAGTGGTTCCCAAAGGCGGAACTGGAGATTTTCGAGGACGCCGGCCACTATCCGATGTTGGAAAGCCCGCCGCACCTCGCCCAATCCATGCAGGAATTCCTGCGCCGTGCCGCCGAAACGTGGTGAGCCCTTGATCCGGACGGCGTTTCCGGTCATCGCTTGGCGTCATGAGCACGCCTTTTAAGCTACCCCCCGATCTGCCGATCATCGAGGTCATCCCCGCCCTGCGTGACGCGCTGGCGCGGGGGACGGCCGCCGTCGTCCAGGCACCGCCAGGCGCCGGCAAGACCACCGCTGTGCCGCTGGCCCTGCTGGATGCGCCGTGGCTGGCCGGGCGTAAGATTATCCTTTTGGAACCGCGCCGCTTGGCCGCCCGCATGGCCGCCCGTCGCATGGCCAGCCTGCTCGGCGAGGAGGTCGGCCAGACGGTCGGCTATCGCATCCGCCAGGAACGCAAGGTCTCGGCCGCCACCCGCATCGAGGTGGTCACCGAGGGCATCCTGACCCGCCAGCTTCAATCCAATCCCGACCTGTCGGGCATCGCCTGCGTCATCTTCGACGAGTTCCACGAACGGTCGCTGCACGCCGACCTGGGCCTCGCCCTGTGCCTGGAGGTGCGCGCCGCGTTGCGCGACGATCTGCGCCTGCTGGTCATGTCGGCGACGTTGGACGCCGGGCCGGTCGCCGCGCTGATGGGCGACGCGCCGGTCATCACGTCAGAGGGCCGGGCCTATCCGGTGGACACCCGCTTCATCGAGCCGCGCCCCAAGGCCCGGCTGGAGGATACCATGGCCTCGGCCATCCGGCGGGCCTTGGCCGAGGAAACCGGGTCGATCCTCGCCTTCCTGCCCGGCGAGGGGGAAATCCGCCGGGTCCAGAGCCGCCTGGACGGCCTGCCGCCCGACGTTGACCTCGCCCCGCTGTACGGCGCCCTGACGCCCCAGGCCCAGGATCAGGCCGTGCGCCCGGCCCCGCCCGGCCGCCGCAAGGTGGTGCTGGCCACATCCATCGCCGAAACATCGCTGACCATCGACGGCATCCGCGTGGTGATCGACGGTGGACTGAGCCGCCGCGCCGCCTTTGACGTGCGCAG
>LAEA01000013.1 GCA_000961745.1 Rhodospirillaceae bacterium BRH_c57
TGACACTGCCGCACCCGGCTCGCCGGAGGCCCGCCAGTCGGTGCTCGCCGCCACGCCGCGCGTCGCCATCAAGACGCCGTCCCTGGAGGGCTCGATCAACCTGACCGGCGGCAAGTTCGACGATCTGGTGATGCGCGACTACCGGGTCGAGCCGTCCAAGGCGGCCGAAAACATCCACCTGCTGTCACCGCGCGGCACCGCCGAGCCGTACTACGGCGAATACGGCTGGGTGGCCGGAACCCAGGACCTGAACGTGCCTAACGGCGACACCGTGTGGCAGGCCGACAGCGAAGTCCTGACCCCCGACAGCCCGGTCACCCTGACCTGGGACAACGGCCAGGGCCTGCTGTTCAGCCGCAAGGTCGAAGTTGACGCCGACTATATGTTCACCATCAACGAGACGGTGACCAACCAGGGCGCCTCGGCCGCCACCTTGTACCCCTACGGCCTTCTGGCCCGCGGTTACCGGCCCAAAACCATCGACTTCTACATCCTGCACGAAGGTCCTCTAGGCGTGTTCGACAGCACGCTCAAGGAGATGAAATACAAAGACCTTGAGGAAGAGGGCCGGGTCGAAGTCACCTCGACCGGCGGCTGGATCGGCATCACCGACAAGTACTGGCTGACCGCGCTGGACTTCCCGCGCGACACCGCGACCACCGCCCGCTTCATGCACCGCCAGGCCGATGGCCGGCCGCGCTATCAGGTCGATTTCCTGGGCGCCGCGCACACCGTCGAACCCGGCCAGACCACCACGCTGAGCCACGATTTCTTTGCCGGCGCCAAGGAACTGCGCATCCTCGATCACTATGCCGAGGCGCGGAACATCGACCGTTTCGACCTCGCCATCGACTTCGGCTGGTTCTACTTCCTGACCAAGCCGTTTGCCTATGCGCTGCTGTGGTTGCAGGGGTTCCTGGGCAATGCCGGCCTCGCCATCATCGCCTTTACTTTCGCGCTGCGCCTGCTGCTGTTCCCGCTGGCCAACAAGTCGTACAAGTCGATGAGCAAGATGAAGGCCCTGCAGCCGGACATGAAGGCCCTGCAGGAGCGTTTCAAGGACGACCGCCAGCGCCTCAACCAGGAAATGATGGCCCTGTACAAGACCAAGGGTGTCAATCCGGTGTCGGGCTGCCTGCCCATCCTGGTGCAGATCCCGATTTTCTTTGCTCTGTACAAAGTGCTGTTCGTGTCCATCGAGATGCGGCACGCCCCGTTCTACGGCTGGATCCACGATCTGTCCGCGCCCGACCCGACCAGCCTGTTCAACCTGTTCGGCCTGATCCCGTGGGATCCGCCCACCTTCCTGATGATCGGCGTATGGCCGTTGATCATGGGCGTGACCATGTTTGCGCAGCAGAAGCTGAACCCGGCCCCGGCCGACCCCATGCAGGCCAAGATCATGATGTGGCTGCCGGTCATCTTCACGGTGATGCTGGCCAGTTTCCCGGCCGGTCTGGTCATCTACTGGGCGACCAACAACACCCTGTCGGTGGCGCAGCAGTGGGTCATCATGAAGCGGATGGGTGTGAAGATCTGACCGATCTTCACACCTCCCTCCCCCACCTGAAGCCGGACACCGCCTGTGCGTGACGTCGAAAAATTAGAAAATTCCACTTACGACGACGAAGCGATCGAGTTCGGCCGCAAGCTGTTCTCGCGCCCGTGCACCTTCGTCATGGGCGCCGTCGCGATCAGCACCATGCCGGGAACCGAGTTGCCCGAGATCTGCTTTGCCGGGCGGTCCAACGTCGGCAAGTCGAGCCTCATCAACGCGATGACCGGGCAAAAGGGCCTCGCCCGCACCTCGGACACGCCCGGCCGCACCCAGGAACTCAACTTCTTTCGCATCGACGACCGCCTGTCGATCTGTGACCTGCCGGGGTACGGCTACGCCCGCGCCCCCAAGGACCGCGTGAAGAAGTGGACGTCCCTGGTCAAATCCTACCTGCGCGGCCGCCCCAACCTGCGCCGCGTGCTGTTGCTGATCGACAGCCGCCACGGCATCAAGGACAGCGACCGCGAGATCATGACCATGCTCGACGACGCGGCGGTCAACTATCAGGTCGTCCTGACCAAGACCGACAAGCCCAAGGCCGCCGAACTCGACGTCCTGGTCGAAAAGATGACGGCAGAGTTGAAGACCCACGTCGCCGCCCACCCCGTCCTGATGCTGACCAGTTCCGAAAAGAACCGGGGCATCGCCGAGTTGCAGGCCGAACTGGCGCAACTCGCCGCCACACCCAAATAACCTTTCCGTCTTCCGCCTCCAGCGTCGCAGGAGCCGTTCCGACCATGACCGACAAGCCGACCATCCCCGTCGAAGAGCGCCAGGAGTGGCTCGCCAAGGCCACCACCCTGTCCGAGGCCCTGCCCTACATGCGCGAGTTCGCCGGGCAGACCATCGTGGTCAAGTACGGCGGCCACGCCATGGGCAACCCGGACCTGGCCCTGAAGTTCGCCAGCGACATCGTGCTGCTCAAGCAGGTCGGCATCAACCCGGTGGTGGTCCACGGCGGCGGGCCGCAGATCAAGATCATGCTCGACCGCCTGAAGATTCAGTCGGAGTTCATCGACGGTCTGCGCGTCACCGACCGCGAGACGGTCGCCATCGTCGAGATGGTCCTGGCCGGGTCGATCAACAAGGAGATCGTCACCGCCATCAACCGCGCCGGTGGCTTTGCCGTCGGCCTGTCGGGCAAGGACGGCAACCTCATCCGTGCCCGCAAGCTGCGCCGCACCAAGAAGGACCCCGACAGCAACATCGAAAAGCTGCTCGACCTGGGCTTTGTTGGTGAGCCAGTGGCTGTGGAAACGCACATCCTCGAACAGTTCGAGGAAAGCGATGTCATCCCGGTCATCGCCCCCATCGGCATCGGCGATGACGGCGAAACCTACAACATCAACGCCGACACCGCCGCCGGCGCCATCGCCTCGGCCATGCAGGCGTCGCGCCTGCTGATGCTGACCGACGTGCCGGGCGTCCTGGACAAGGACAAGAACCGCATTGAGGAAATGACCGTCGAGGACGCCCGCCGCATGATGGCCGACGGCACCATCTCCGGCGGCATGATCCCCAAGGTCGAAACCTGCCTGCACGCCGTCGAACGCGGAGTCGAGGCCGCCGTCATCATGGACGGCCGCGTCGCCCACGCCATCCTGCTGGAAATCTTCACGCCGCACGGGGCGGGTACATTGCTGCGGATGGAGTAGCGGGCTGCCGCCCGCGCCCGCTCGGGGTAAACCCCGAACCCCTTTTGTTTTTTCAAAGAAAACAAGGGGGCCTGGGGCATCGCCCCAGCGGGTTCCGGGCAGCGCCCGTCCGCGCAAGCGGACTTATAAAGTTCCACACTAGCCACCAGGAGCAGGACATGGCCGCCCCTATCCAGATCACCGGATCGCTCGACCACCTGCACACTTGGCTATTCGACCTCGACAACACCCTCTATCCGGCCACGTCGAGCCTGTTTCCGCAGATCGACGTGCGCATGACGGCGTTCATCGCCGACTTCCTCAAGCTGCCGCGTGACGAGGCGTTCCGGGTTCAGAAGGCGTTCTACCGCAAATATGGCACCTCGTTGCGCGGCCTGATGCTGGAACATGGCCTGGAGCCGGACGTGTTCCTGGACTATGTGCATGACATCGACCACAGCGTGCTCGACCACGACGCCGCCCTGGATGCCGTCCTGGGCCGCCTGCCCGGCCGCAAGTTGATCTTCACCAACGGGTCCGAACGCCATGCCGAGCGGGTGCTCGACCGGCTGGGCCTCGCCCACCACTTCGAAGGCATCTTCGACGTGAAGGCGGCCGGCTACATCCCCAAGCCGCAGCCCGAAACCTACGAGATCATCGTCAAGCGCCATGGCATCGAGGCCCACGCCACCGCGTTCTTCGAGGACAGCCCGCTCAACCTGAAGCCGGCCGCCGAGATCGGCATGACCACCATCCTGGTCCGCCACGGTCCCGACGAAGCCGCCGCAGAAGCCGACCAGTGGGCCGATCACCGGGCCCACCTCGGCGCCGATTTGGCCCACTGCGACCACGTCACCGACGACCTCACCGGGTGGCTCGAAGCCGCAGCCTCAACGCTGGGGCGGTAGGCCACGGGCCAAGGGCAGCCAATAAAGCGAATCCCGGCCAAGGTCTTCTCGACCTTCACAGCACCCGAATCCCAGTTCTTTGAAATGCCATGACTCCCAGAGGAGCCTTGGTGATGTTGGACATCACCAAGGAAAACCTGCGTTTTTCTTCCTCAAAATAGTCCTTCACCGGCAGAGAAAGCCGCGAACCAGCACTAATTATATTTTATATACGCAAATAGTTAGACAAACTCTAAAAATACAACTATTGTAAATTCTTGGGGGGCGAGCCGAGAACGGCAGCCAAAATACCGTTGGGATTAGGGGATTTGACATGAAATGCCATTTCTCCAGTAGCGCGAAGCGACTTTTTAAAGCCGCCTGATCGTTCTTTTTCCTCTAATTTATCTCGACGCCCAAATAGTACCGGAGTTTATATTATGAAGTTGCGCCAGATTCTTCCCGTGTTCGCCGCCGCCACCCTGATGGCCGGTTGCGCCGCCAATTACGACGTCGCCTCCACAGCCGCCACCGCACCGACCGGCGACGCCTTCACCCAGGCGCTGCACAAGAATTATGTCGAACGGGCCAAGTTCGAAGTGGGTGAGCACGACTGGGAGTCGGTCACCTTCTTCAACGACCGCGCCAAAATGGCCGCTGAAGGCAAGGCCGTGATGGCACAGAACCCGTCCGACCGTGCCCTGACGACCAACAGGGCCGAGATCGAAGCCGCCCACAGCGCCCTTGCCGCCGCCCTTGCCACCACGGCGCCGACCGATAACCCCGCCGCCTGTGGCGCTGCCCAGGCTTGGCTGGAGCATTGGATGGAGCAGCAGGAAGAAGGCCATCAGGCCGACGACATCGCCATGACCCGCAACGGCTTCATGTCCACGATGCCGGACTGCAAGGGCACCGCCACTGCCGCCGCCCCCACGCTGGCTGCCGAACCGGTCATCGTCAAGACCTTCACGGTCTACTTTGACACTGACCAGACGGTCCTCAGCAGCGCCGGGATGCGGACCTTGTCCGAAGCCGCCGGGGCCCAGAATGACCTGAAGCCGACCCTGGTGTCCGTGGCGGGCCACACTGATACCGTCGGCTCCGATGCTCACAACGAGACCCTGGCCGCCAAGCGCGCCACCGTCGTTGCCGATGAACTGAACAGCATGGGCGTCGCCGCCAAGGTCCTGGGCGTCAAGTCCCACGGCGAAAACCGGACCGCCGTGTCCACCGCCGACGACGTCAACGAGCCGAAGAACCGCCGCGTGGAAATCTACTTCCAGAAGTAGTCCTTCCAACGAAGCGTCCAAAAAGAAGGCCGGTTCCCTCACGGGAGCCGGCTTTTTCGCATGCCTCCCACCCAAGTCCGCTGTCGCGGACGGGCTATCGCCCGAACAGATTTGGAGCAAAGCTCCAAACCTCCTTTCTCTTGAAAGAGAAAAATGGGGCCTGGGGCACAGCCCCAGCGGGGTCCGGGCAGCGCCCGTCCGCGATAGCGGAAGAGAGGCTCAGTTCAAAACGCGGCTGGTATTGTTCCAGCCAGGAAAAAGGGCCCCTCAATCGAGGAGCCCTTTCCTGTTCCAACGCCTTGGAAGAGTGGCTTACGCCACGTCCACCTTGCGCGCATTGCGCTTGCGCTCGTTGGGGTCGAGGTAGCGCTTGCGGATGCGGATGGTCTTGGGGGTGACCTCGACCAGTTCGTCGTCCTGGATGTAGCTGAGGGCTTCTTCCAGGGTCAGACGCATGATCGGCGGCAGCTTGACCGCTTCGTCCTTGCCCGAGGCGCGCATGTTGGTGAGCTGCTTGCCCTTGAGCACGTTGACCTCAAGGTCATTGCCGCGGGTGTGCTCGCCGATCACCATGCCTTCGTAGACCTTGGTGCCGTGCTCGACCATCTGCGGGCCACGGTCCAGCAGGTTGAACAGGGCATAGGCCACGGCCTCGCCCGACCCGTTGGAGATCAGCACGCCCTGACGACGGCCTTCAATCGGACCCTTGTAGGGGCCGTAGCCGTGGAACAGGCGGTTCATGATGCCGGTGCCACGCGTGTCGGTCAGGAATTCCGAGTGGTAGCCGATCAGGCCGCGCGACGGAGCGTGGAAGGTGATACGCACCTTGCCGCCACCGGACGGACGCATGTCGGTCATCTCGGCCTTGCGCTGGTTCATCTTATCGACGACCGAACCCGAGAATTCCTCGTCCACGTCGCAAACGACTTCTTCAATCGGCTCCATGCGCTGACCGTCGATTTCACGGTACAGCACGCGCGGACGCGAGATGGACAGCTCGAACCCTTCACGGCGCATCTGTTCGATCAGCACGCCAAGCTGAAGTTCGCCACGGCCGGCGACCTCATAGGCGTCCTTGTCGTCGCTCTCGGTGACCTTGATGGCGACGTTGCCCTCGGCCTCGCGCTCCAGGCGCGCCTTGATGACGCGGCTGGTCAGCTTGTCGCCTTCGGTGCCGGCCAGCGGGCTGTCGTTGACCGTGAAGGTCATGGACAGGGTCGGCGGGTCGATCGGCTGGGCCTGGATCGGAACGGTGACTTCGGGCACGCAGATGGTGTCGGCGACGTTCGCCTTGGTCATCCCGGCGATGGCGATGATGTCGCCGGCCTCGGCCTCGTCGATGGACACCCGCTCCAGGCCCCGGAAGGCCAGCAGCTTGGAGGCGCGGCCCTGCTCGATCAGCTTGCCGTCGCGCGACATTGCCTTGATCTGCATGTTGACCTTAGCGCGGCCGGACAGGATGCGGCCGGTCAGGATGCGGCCCAGGTAGGGGTCGGCTTCCAGGGTGGTGGCGAGCATCGAGAACGGGGCGTCGAGGTCGCGCGTCGGCGGCGGCACATGGCGCAGGATGAGGTCGAACAGCGGCTTGAGGTCCTTGCGCTCGCCGTTTTCCAGATCCTCGGTCGCCCAGCCATCGCGGCCGACGGCGAACAGGGTCGGGAAGTCGAGCTGCTCGTCGGTCGCCTCAAGGACGTTGAACAGGTCGAACACTTCGTCGTGGACCTCATGCGGACGGGCGTCGCCACGGTCCACCTTGTTGATCAGCACGATGGGCCGCATGCCCAGCTTGAGGGCCTTGGACAGCACGAACTTGGTCTGCGGCAGCGGACCTTCCGAGCTGTCGCACAGCAGAACCACGCCGTCGACCATGCTCAGGATACGCTCCACCTCGCCGCCGAAATCGGCGTGGCCAGGGGTGTCGACGATGTTGATGCGGTGCCCTTCCCAATCGACCGAGGTGCACTTGGCGAGGATGGTGATCCCCCGCTCGCGCTCCAGGTCGTTGGAGTCCATGGCACGGTCGGCAACCTTCTGGTGGTCGCGGAAGGTACCTGACTGCTTGAGCATGGCGTCAACCAGGGTCGTCTTGCCGTGGTCAACGTGGGCGATGATGGCGATGTTGCGCAGATCCATGTCGTGTCCAATGTCGTTATGGCCGAACAGGCACAAGGCCCGGCGAGTCCCTCCCTGTGGAGGAACGGCCGGGCCCGGCACCAGTCCGCGGGCGCGGGGCGTACGGCCCCGCAGCGTCGATGGGCGACCGTCAGACGGCCAACCTCTCCTTGATCAGGTCGGCGAGCGGCTTTTCCGGCCGCGGTCCGACGTGACTGATGACTTCGCCGGCGGCAATGCCGCCGATACGGGCGCACTCGGCCAACTCGTAGCCGCGCGTGTATCCGAACAGGAACCCGGCGGCGTACAGGTCACCTGCCCCGGTGGTGTCGACCACGCGATCAACGGCATCGACCGGAACCGCGAGCACATCGCCCCCGGTGATCACGACCGAGCCCTTGGCACCGCGCGTAACGGCCGCCACTTCGGCGTGGCCGCGCACCTGGGCCACGGCGGCGTCGAAATCGTCAAGCTCGTACAGGGCCTTGAGTTCCGCCTCGTTGGCGAACAGGATGTCGACGAAACCGTCGATCAGCTCCAGGAACTCCTCGCGGTGGCGTTCGACACAGAACGGGTCGGACAGCGACAGCGAAACCTTGCGCTTGGCTTCCTTGGCCGCGCACGCGGCGCGCACGATGGCGTCCTTGGCGTGCGGCTGGTCCCACAGGTAGCCCTCGATATAGGTCACTGCGGAGGCGCGCACCAGATCCTCGTCGATATCCTCGGGCGTCAGCGCGGTGCAGGCCCCAAGATAGGTGGACATGGTGCGTTCGGCATCAGGCGTAATCAGCACCAGGCAGCGCGCCGTAGGGGCGCCGCCGACCAGGGATTCGGTGGTGTAGTGGGCGCCGATGGCGGTAATGTCGTGGCGGAACACGCGGCCAAGGATGTCGTCGGCAACCTTGCCGATGAACGCGGCGCTGCCGCCAAGAGACGCGATGCCGGCCACGGTGTTGGCGGCCGATCCGCCGGAGGATTCAACGGCAGGCCCCATCTCACGGTACAGCGCATCAGCCTGATCGGAGTCGATCAGCACCATGCCGCCCTTGGGCATGCCACGCTCGGCGAGGAAAGACTCCTCAGCGTGGGCAAGCACATCGACGATGGCGTTGCCGATTGCGAGTACGTCGTAGGTTGCCGCCATAGTTCCCCCTGGACTCCTTATGCACGCCGTCCGGAAATCGAAGACGCGGCAGTATACAGCCCGAACGCAGGTGCACAAGACGGTTGTGGAGCCACCTTGAAAACGTGGGCCTTTACCCGGCGGGGGCAAGGCCACTAGGCTGCGGCGGCAATGACTCAGGAGTCGCCACCGTGCTCACCGCCTTCACCCGCGCCTTCGCCCAATTGGGCGATCCGGCCTTTCGCCGGGTCATCGGCCTGTCGCTGGCCACCACCATCCTTTTATACGCCGCGCTGGTCGGCGTGCTGTGGTGGGCGCTGGGCTCCACGGCCTTGGTCGCCCTGCCGTGGGCCGACCTTTTGGTTGACGTGCTGGGCGGGGTGGCCGCCTTCGCCCTGGCGTTGCTGCTGTTCCCGGCGGTGGTCTCGACCGTGGCCGGGCTATTCCTGGATGACGTCGCCGACGCGGTGGAGGCCCGCCACTATCCCGGCCTGCCGCCACCGCGCCGCCAGTCCATGGCCGCAAGCCTGTGGGCCGGTCTGCGCCTGGGCGGCATCGCCGTGGTGCTGAACCTTGTGGTGCTGCCGCTGTACTTCATCCCGGTGGTGAACCTGGTGGTGTTCTACGCCCTGAACGGCTACCTGCTGTCACGCGAATACTTCGAAATGGTTGCCCTACGCCGTGCGACCGCCCAGGAGGTCTGGGAGATGCGCCGCCGCCACCGCGTCCACCTGTGGCTGGTCGGGGCCGGCATCACCGTGATCGCCACGGTGCCCATCCTCAACATGCTGTTCCCGGTGATCGGCACGGCGGCGATGATCCACGTCGCGCAACGCTTGCAGGCCCGCCTTCCGGCGCCCCAGGAAGGCGCATAGATTTAACCTCTTCTCAACCTTACCGCCCCACTTCGGCCAGATTCTTTGCCCAGGATGGCGCCGCCAACCCGAGCACTGGAGTTATGGGGACCATGTTCCGCCGTAAAAAGACGTCTCTGCCCTCCGCGCCTGCGGACGAGGCAGGCAGCGAGGCATCCGCTCGCCCTGAAATCGGCCTGCGTGACATTGGGCTGCCCGAAATCACACGCGCCCCCGAAATCACCCGCGACGGCGAGCCGCGCATCACGCCCTTCCTGGGCCGCGAGCCGCGCCTTGAAACCGTGCGCCCGCCCGAACGGGATCTCCTCCACGCGCGTTCTTCAAAAGCGCCTATCCCAGAGGCACCCATCCCAGAGGCACCCATCCCTGACTCCGGGCACCGCCCCCAGCAGGAGACCCGCCCGCCAATGACCGACAAGCCGCACAGTTTTCCGCCGGAGAAGACCTCGCAGCCGGAGAAGCCCCCCCACCAGGAAAAGACCCTCCACCAGGAAAAGACTGGCCCGAGCGCCAAGCCGCAGTCGCAGTCGGGGCCGCCCAGCCCGCCCAGCCGCAACCCGCTGTCGCACCTGCCGCACATCGGCGACCCGGCGCGCCGCCCGAACTATCCGGGCATTCCGGGCATGGAGCGCACCGACCGCCCCCGCCCGGTGGTCGAGGGCCGCAAGCTGATCGTCGGCCGCGACATTGAGCTGACCGGATCGATCCAGGCCTGCGACACCCTGGTGGTCGAAGGCCGCGTCAAGTCCGACATCACCGACGCCAGCGTCATCGAAGTCGCCGCCAACGGCATGTTCCACGGCTCGGCCGAGGTTGATCACGCCGACATCGCCGGCACCTTCGAAGGCACCCTGACGGTCAACAAGAAACTGTCCCTGGCCCGCACCGGCCGCATCATCGGCACCGTGCGCTACACGACCCTCGAAGTCGAAGCCGGCGGCCAAATCCAGGGCACCATGGAGGTGCTGGGCCAGGAGATCACCTCCCCCACCCGCCTGGAATAGCGCCATTTCAGCCCCCCTCTGGCAGGTTATTGCGCGAATGCTTGCCCGAGGGGGGCCAGAACGATACCCTCTGCCGCCACCCGTCCTACAGACCAGGGAGACGACAGGGGTATGAACCTGCCAATGCGACGCCCCCTGCCCGCCGCGATTCCCGGCGCCCTTCTTGTCAGCGTCCTGCTGGCCGCCTGCGCCGGGCCGCCGCCGCCCGAGATCGCCGCCAGGGTGGACGGGGCCAGGGTGGACGGGGCCAGCCTG
>LAEA01000145.1 GCA_000961745.1 Rhodospirillaceae bacterium BRH_c57
ATGTAGCTCAGGACGGCCTGGATCTCGTCATCGGTCAGCACCGAACGGAACACTGGCATGTCGGTCTCGTACGTGGTCGGGAGCTTTGCGCCCACGCCGTTCTTGATGATGTCGAACAGAACGTCGTCCGGATGGTGCCAAGTGTGGCCTGTTGCATCGTGGGGCGGCGCAGGAAGGCGGCCATCGTCCCGACGGGTTCGCCACTCAGGCTGACCCTCCAGGCGCGCTCCATGGCAGGATGCGCACTGGCTTGCGTAAACAGATTTTCCCGCCGTAACCAACTTCGGATCGGCGAGATCCGCCTGAACGTTGCGTCCGGCCGGCACCAGGACGTAGGTCGCCACCGCCACGACCACTGCTGCTGCGCTGATCCCGGCGACCGCCAGCCCCTTCATCGGTGCCGACCGTGCATGAAGAGGTGCATCAGCGGACAGAGCAGCAAGACCGCCCACGGCAACGCCGCAAGTGTGTGCGCCGGGTGGGCAACGGACAGGTACAACGCACCTCCCGCCACAGCCGTCAGGACGATCAAGCCTTTCCAGGTCCTGTACCAGCGTACCGGAGGTGCCTCTGGAACAGTGAGCGTCGGTTCGTGGCGTGTCATGATGCCCTCACTGTTGCAGCTTCAAGGTGCGGAGACGCAGGGCGTTACCGATGACCGAAACAGAACTCAGCGCCATGGCGGCGGCAGCGATGATCGGCGAGAGGGTCCAGCCGAACATCGGGTAGAACACACCCGCCGCGACGGGAACGCCCACGGCGTTGTAGACGAAGGCCAGGAACAGGTTCTGGCGGATGTTGCGCATGGTGGCGCGGCTCAGGGTGCGGGCTCGGGCGATGCCAGCGAGGTCGCCCTTGACCAGGGTGACCCCGGCGCTCTGGATGGCGACGTCGGTGCCGGTGCCCATGGCCACGCCGATGTCCGCCTCGGCCAGGGCCGGTGCATCATTGACGCCGTCGCCGGCCATGGCGACGACCTTGCCCTCGGCCTTGAGGCGCCGCACCACGGAATGCTTCTGGTCGGGCAGCACCTCGGCCTCCACGGTCTCAATGCCGAGCTTGCGCGCCACGGCCTCGGCCGTTGTCCGGTTGTCGCCGGTCAGCATGACGATGTGAATGCCGTCGGCGAGCAGGGTCCGCAGGGCCGCCGGCGTGGACTCCTTGATCGGGTCTGCCACCGCCACGATACCGGCGGCACGGCCGCCGATCGCCACGAACAGGGCCGTTGCGCCGTCGCGGCGCAGGTCGTCGGCGTAGCCCTCCAGGGCACCCAGTGTAACCCCCTGGTCGGCCATCAGGGCGCGGTTGCCCAGGGCCACGGCCTCGCCGCCAACGGTGCCGGTGACGCCCTTGCCGGTGATGGAGTCAAAGGCGTCGGCATCGTCAAGGGTCAGGCCGCGCGCACGGGCCGAAGCGACAATGGCTGCGGCCAGAGGGTGTTCGCTCGACCGCTCCAGGCTGGCGGCGCGGGCCAGGACGATGGCTTCGTCAAAGCCGTCTGCGGGAACAACAGCGGTGACTTCCGGCCGGCCTGCGGTCAGGGTCCCCGTCTTGTCGACCACCAGGGTATCGACCTTCTCGAAACGTTCCAGGGCCTCGGCGTTCTTGATGAGGACGCCGGCGGTGGCGCCCTTGCCGACCCCGACCATGATCGACATGGGCGTCGCCAGACCCAAGGCGCAGGGGCAGGCGATGATGAGCACCGAAACTGCGGCAATCAGCGCGAAGGCGAAGCTCGGCGTCGGCCCCCAGATGGCCCAGGCGATGAAGGCCAGGATGGCGACCACGATCACCGTCGGCACGAACCAGGACGAGACCACGTCGGCCAAGCGCTGGATGGGCGCGCGGGACCGCTGCGCCTCGGCCACCATGGCGACGATGCGCGACAGCATGGTGTCGGAGCCCACCTTCTCGGCGCGCAGGATCAGGGAACCCGTCTGGTTGATG
Source organism: Rhodospirillaceae bacterium BRH_c57 (assembly GCA_000961745.1). Lineage (GTDB taxonomy): Bacteria > Pseudomonadota > Alphaproteobacteria > Rhodospirillales > Rhodospirillaceae > Cauispirillum. Next base: position 1,948 of record LAEA01000145.1, read on the forward strand.
GTGCCGCCGATGACGCTGGCGCCGGCCTCCTTGGCGACCGGAACAGGTTCTCCGGTGACCATGGATTCATCGACGTTGCTACGGCCTTCCTGCACCACTCCATCGACCGGCACGCTGTCGCCTGGCCGCAGGCGCAGGTGGTCGCCGACGCGCACCGCTTCCAGGGGGATTTCCTCATCGTGGCCGTCGGCGCCAATGCGCCGCGCTGTCTTGGGGGCGAGATTGAGCAAGGCACGGATGGCCCCGCCGGTCTGCTCACGAGCCCGCAACTCCAAGACTTGGCCCAGCAACACCAGGACGGTGATGACGGCGGCGGCCTCGTAGTAGACGGCGATGACGCCCTCGGCGGTGCGGAAGCTGACGGGGAAAATCGCCGGCAGGAACGTCGCCACCAGGCTGAACAGGTACGCAGCCCCGACGCCCATGGCGATCAGGCTGAACATGTTCAGCCGCCAGGTGAGGAACGACCGCCAGCCCCGTTCCAGCAGCGGCCAGCCGGACCACAGGACCACCGGGGTGGCCAGCAGGAACTGCAGCAGCACCCCTGTTCGGGGCGAAATGAGATTGTGCATGCCGCCAACCGGCAGGTGGGCGATCATCTCCAGGATGACGAGGGGCACTGTCAGCGCGGCCCCGATCCAGAAGCGGCGGGTCATGTCCACCAGCTCGGGGTTCGGCGCCCCCTCCACGCCAGCCGTGACCGGCTCCAAAGCCATTCCACAGATGGGACAGTTGCCCGGACCCTCCTGGCGGATTTCCGGATGCATCGGGCAGGTATAGATCACTCCCTTCTGCGGGGCCGGCGGCTCGTCGCGCCCCTCGGTGCGAGGCTCCAGGTACTGCTCCGGCGCCGCGACGAAGCGGTCGTGGCAGCGTGTTGAACAGAAGTGATAGCTGGCGCCGCCATGAGCCGCATGATGGGCCGTCTTGGCTGGATCAACCTTCATCCCGCAGACAGGGTCAACCGCGAGGTCGGCATGCCCTTGAACGTGGCCTAAGTGGCTTCCATGGTGACTGCTCATCGTTGCCTCCTCGCGTGCTGCGTCATGGTGACATGTCCCATAAAACAACAAGACTTTTAGGGGTCATCGCAGAATCTTCCCAAAATCGTACGCTAAGCGTCCGCCGCCTCCTTCTGGTCCTTGAAAGATATGCGAAAAATTGATCACAGAGCTGCCGGTCTCCCATGTTAGGTGTACCCCCGTTCACGCCGGGCCGTGGCCTCTTGAAGGGTTAAAAGGCCGCTTCGGCGGGTGGTTGTGGGGGTGGTCGGAGACCCCGCCAGTCCTGTGCACTCGGCGTTGTAGCGGATCGTGGTGTCCGGCAATGTCTGGCGCTCTATTCCCGCCAGACCCGCCGCCTGGAGCAGGGGCGGTGTTACATTATGGGGCCCGCTCAGAGATGGCAGCCTGGCGATGGCGGACATCCTCGGGCCACCTGCTCTTGATGTAGGCCAGGACGGCCTGGATCTCGTCATCGGTCAGCACCGAACGGAACTCTGGCATGTCGGTTTCGTACTTGGTTGGGAGCTTTGCACCCACGCCGTTCTTGATGATGTCGAACAGAACACCGTCCGGGTGGTGCCAGGTGTGGCCTGTTGCATCGTGGGGCGGCGCAGGGAGGCGGCCATCGGCCCGGCGGGTTCTCCACTCCGGCTGGCCCTCAAGGCGCGCTCCATGGCAGGATGCGCACTGGCTTGCGTAAACAGACTTTCCCGCCGCAACCAATTGCAGATCGGCGGGATCCGCCTGGACGCTGCGTCCGGCCGGCACCAGGGCGTAGGTCGCCACCGCCACGACCACCGCTGCTGCGCCGATCCCGGCGACCCCCAGCCCCTTCATCGATGCCGGCCGTGCATGAAGAGGTGCATCAGCGGACAGAGCAGTAAGACCGCCCACGGCAACACCGCAAGCGTGTGCGCTGGGTGGGCAACGGACAGGTACAACACACCCCCCGCCAAAGCCGCCAGGACGATCAAGCCTTTCCAGGTTCTGTACCAGCGTACCGATGGTACCTCTGGAACAGTGGGAGTCGGATCGTGGTGCTTCATAATGCCCTCACTGGTGCTACTAGCGGGTTTCACTGTTGCAGCTTCAAGGCGCCTGAGGGCGTCGACCTCGGCCTTTGTCCGGTTGTCTCCGGTTAGTACGATGAAGTGAATGCCATCAGTGATCAGGGTCCGCAGGGCCGTCGTGATGGACCAGCCCTGCGCATCCAGACTGCCAGTCTCAGGCAGACCGAAGTCGCCGACAGTTACTGGTGCGCGAAACGTTCAATCCTGTAGATTCCGTCAGCGCCGCGCGACAGGGTGAAGGCGATCTTGTCGCCCTTCTTCAGCGCGCCGAGGTCGACGCCCTCGGCGACGGCGAAGTCCATGGTCATGGCAGGCCAGCCCAACGCGGCGATGGGCTGGTGGGTGAGGTTGACAGTGCGCTTGGCCGGATCCACGGCATTGACCGTGCCGGTGCCGGAAATGGCTTCGGCGGCGGGCGCGGCATGGTTCATTCCGCCATGCCCGGAGTCATGGCTCATCTGGGCCTGGGCAACGGGAGCGGCGACAGCCAGGGCCGCGAAGGCGAGGAAAAGGGTCTTCATGGGATTGATCTCCTGAAAAATCATTCGGCCGGATGGGCCATGGGCGTCGGCGTGGGGTCGGGGGACAATGGATTGCGGATACCTTCAAACCGGTTGACCAGCACGAAGACGGCGGGGATCACGAAAAGGGTGAGCAGCGTGGCCGTCGCCATGCCTCCGACCATGGGGGCGGCGATGCGGCGCATGACGTCCGACCCGGTGCCCGCGCCGTACATGATCGGCAGCAGCCCGGCAAAGATTGTAGCAACCGTCATCAGCTTGGGCCGCAGGCGCAATAGCGCGCCCTCGGTCACAGCGTCGTAGACGTCGGCCATGGTCACCGCCCGCCCCTCCCTGGCCGCCGCCCTGCGGCGTTTGTCGAGGGCCAGGTTGAGATAGACCTGCATGATGATGGCCGTCTCCACCGCGACGCCTGCCAGGGCGATAAAGCCGACGACGACCGCCACCGACAGGTCAAAGTTGAGCAGCCACAGCAACCAGACGCCGCCCGACAGGGCGACCGGCAACGTGCCGACGATGACCGCGACGTCCAGGGCACGGCGGAACGCCATGTAGAGCAGGACGACGATCAGCAGCAGCACGATCGGCACGATCATACCCAGCCGCTTCTCGGCCCGTTCCAGGAACTCGAACTGCCCGGACCAGGCAATGGAGTAGCCTGGCGGCAGATCGACCACCCCGGCCACTGCCTGGCGGGCCTCCTCGACGTAGCTGCCCAGGTCGCGGCCGGTGATATCGACGTAGATCCAGCCGTTGAGGCGGGCGTTTTCCGAGCGGATCATGCCCGGCCCGTCGGAGATGCCGATGCGCGCCACGTCACCCAGCGCGATATGGGCGCCCGACGGCGTGACCATGGGCAGGTCCCGTATGTCTTCCAGGCTGGAGCGGTCATCGTGCGGGTAGCGGATATTGACCGGGTAGCGTTCCAGCCCCTCAATCGTCTCGGTCACGCGCATGCCGCCGATGGCCGAGCGCACGACGTCCTGAACCTCGGCCACCGACAGGCCATGGCGGGCGGCCGCCTTGCGGTCAATGTCAACGTCCAGGTAGCGGCCGCCGACGGTGCGCTCGGCATAGGCCGAGGCGGTGCCGGGAACGTCTTTGACGATCTCCTCGATGCGCGCCGTGATACGGCCGATCTCGACCAGATCGGGTCCGGCAACCTTGATGCCGACGGGCGTCTTCACGCCGGTCGCCAGCATGTCGAGGCGGTTCTTGATCGGCATGATCCAGACGTTGGTGACGCCCGGCACCTGCACGATGCGGTCCAGCTCGTCCCGGATGCCCTGCATGGTCATGCCGGGGCGCCATTCGTCGCGCGGCTTCAGGCGGATGGTGGTTTCGACCATGGTGAGCGGCGCGGGGTCGGTGGCCGTCTCGGCGCGCCCGATCTTGCCGTAAACGGAGGCAACCTCGGGCAGGGTGCGGATGAGACGGTTTGTCTGTTGGAGGAACTCCCCGGCCTTGCCGATGGACACGGCCGGGAACAGGCTCGGCATGTAGAGGAGATCGCCCTCGTCCAGTTCCGGCATGAATTCCGTGCCCAGCTTGGACAGCGGGTAGACCGTGCCGACCGTCAGGGCAACGGCCAGCAGCACCATCACCACCGGATGGCGCACCACCCCGCCGAGCAGCGGCCGATAGAGCCAGATGAACAGGCGGCTCACCGGGTTTCTGTGCTCCGGAATGATATTGCGGCCCCGGATGAACCAGCCCATCAACACCGGCACCAGGGTGATCGACAGGATTGCCGCCGCCGCCATGGCATAGGTCTTGGTGAACGCCAACGGCTTGAACATGCGGCCTTCCTGGGCCTCCAGGGCGAACACCGGCACGAAGCTGAGCGTGATGATGACCAGCGAGAAGAACAGCGCAGGTCCGACCTCGGTGGTGGCTTCGGCGACAACCTTCCAGCGGTTCTCGCGGGTCAGCGGCGTCGTCTCGATCTTGCGGTGCAGGTTCTCGATCATGACGATGGCCGCATCGACCATGGCGCCGATGGCAATGGCGATGCCGCCCAAAGACATGATGTTGGCGTTGATGCCCTGGAGGCGCATGACCACGAAGGCGGCCAGGATGCCCAGCGGCAGGAACAGCACCACCACCAGACTGGACCGCAGGTGGAGCAGGAAGGCGGCGCAGATCAGCACCACCACCACCATCTCTTCGAGTAACTTGTAAGTAAGGTTGTCGATGGCGCGCTCGATCAAGCCGGAGCGGTCGTAGGTGACCACGATCTCCACGCCCTCGGGCAGGCCCTTCTGAAGGTCGGCCAGACGCTCCTTCACCGCGTCGATGGTGGTCAGGGCGTTTTCGCCCCAGCGCATGATGATAACGCCGCCAACGGCCTCCCCCTCGCCGTCCAGTTCACCGATGCCCCGGCGCAACTCGGGGCCGAGGCGGATGTCGGCGACGTCCGACAGCAGGACGGGGGTTCCAGCGGGGCTGGTCTTCAGCGGCACCACCTCCAGGTCGGCGATCTCGTCGATGTAACCACTGGCGCGGACCATGTACTCGGCCTCGGCCATCTCGATGACCGAGCCGCCGGTCTCCTGGTTAGCGCTCTGCACCGCCGCCTTGACCGCCGACAGCGGCAGGCCGTAGGCGCGCAGGCGCTGCGGATCGACAACGATCTGGTACTGCTTGACCATGCCGCCGATGGTGGCCACCTCGGCAACGCCGGGAACCGTCTGCAACTCATATTTCAGGAACCAGTCCTGGAGGGCGCGCAACTGCGACAAGTCGTGCCGTCCGGTGCGGTCGATGAGGGCGTACTGGTAAATCCAGCCCACACCGGTGGCGTCCGGGCCGAGCGCCGGATTGGTGCCCGGCGGCAGGCGGCTTTCCACCTGGGACAGGTACTCCAGCACGCGCGACCGCGCCCAGTAGAGGTCGGTGCCATCCTCGAAGATGATATAGACGTAGCTGTCCCCGAACATGGAATACCCGCGCACCGTCCGCGCGCCCGGCACCGACAGCATGGCGGTGGCGAGCGGATAGGTCACCTGGTCCTCGACCACCTGGGGCGCCTGGCCGGGATAGGACGTCTTGACGATGACCTGGACGTCGGACAGGTCGGGCAGCGCATCGACCGGGGTGGTGCGCACCGCCCAGACACCGGCGGCCAGCAGCAACAGGGTGAGGACGACGATCAGGAAGCGGTTGGCGAGCGACCAGCGGATGACGGCGGGGATCATTGCGTGGCCTCCGTCTTCGGCGTCACGCGCGCGGCGATGAAGGTGCCCGCCGCGTCGCGTCCGATGCCCAGGAGCACCGGCGCCCCGGCCGCCAGTCCGCCCAAATCGACGCCCTCGTCCACCGCGAAGTCCATGGTCATGCCCGGCCAGCCGATCGCCGGGAGGGGGCCGTGCGTGGCGTTGATGGTCCGTGCGACCGGGTCGATGGCGTTGAGAGTGGCGTCAGTCTCGGCCACCACTGCAGGGGTGGCGTGAGGCTCGCCGCCGTGGTCCGCAGGCGCCTCCATGCGGGCGAACCCGGCGTTCAGGCTGGCCTCGGAGTCGATGAGGAACTGGCCGGACAGAACCACCCGATCACCCGCTGTGACGCCGCCGAGGATCTCAGCCAGGCCGTTCCATTCGCCACCCACCGTGACGGGTACCGGCTTGAAGCGCCCCTCGCCCACGGCCAGCACCACACGGTCGCTGTGCCCGGTGCGGATGACCGCCTCCGAAGGGACCACAAGCACGTCGTCGCGCGGCGGCGTCTTCAGGGTGATCGCCGCGAACATGTTGGGCCGCAGCTTCAGGACGGGATTGGGAAAGCGCAGGCGCACCCGCAGGGTCCGGGTGACGGGGTCCAACTCCGGGTAGACGTAGTCCACGGTGCCCCGCCAGACGTCATTGGGCAGATGGTCGAGGCGGGCCTCCGCCACCATCCCGGGAGCGACCTTTCCGGAGTCGCTTTCAAAGATGTCGGCGATGACCCACACTGACGACAGATCCGACAGCGTCATCAGCGTCTGGTCGGGGCGGATGTACATGCCTTCGCCGACGCCGAGTTGCACCAGGACCCCGTCCTGGGGCGCGTAGACGCGGATGCGGTCGGCGGGCTTGCCGGTAGCCTTGATCTCCTCGATCTGGCGGTCGGCCAATCCTAGAGCCTTGAGCTTGGCGCGCGCCCCGCCGGTCATGCCGGCGCTGCCGCGCTCCATCTCGCGGACGTATTCCCAAGAGGCAACGGCGAGTTCGGGCGAGAAGAACTCGAACAGCAGGTCGCCCCGCGCCACCTCGGCACCCAGCGACCGCACCCTCAACCTCTCGATCCAGCCATCCTTGCGTACGTGGACGTGGGAGGTGCGGTCCTCGTCCAGGGCGACGTAGCCAACGGTGCGAATGTCGTCGCCGAAGGCGGCACGGTACACGCTGCCGGTGCGCACGCCGATGTTGTTGACCACCGCCGGCGACAAGCGCACCACGCCAGCATCGTCGGCCGAGCCCGCGTCGGCGCCGGGGGCCTCGCCCTCGTAGACGGGGATGAGATCCATGCCCATGGGTGACTTACCAGGCGCGTCACGCCGGTAGTTGGGGTCCATGGGGGCGACCCAGTACAGGATCTTCTTTTCCGCAATCGCCTCCGCGGTCTGCTCGTGCGGGGAGGCGAACCGTTCATACGCAATACCGCCGCCCAGCCCGGCGGCGAGCGCCACGGCGGCAAGCACAAGGGATTTGGTGGACATGTGCGCCCATCCTCTACTGAACCAAACCGGCGGCACCTGAGGGCGCCGCATCGAAGCGGGTCAGAGAGTGGCGCGGGGAGGACGCAGGTCCGGTGCCACCGCAACCGGCACCAGGTTTTCGGCGGGAATGGGCCAAGGCGTCCAGCGGACGCCCGCACCGCGCCGCGCGACATGCGTAATCTCACTGCCGATGGCCGGGGCGAAGCAGCCGGCCATCATGGCGAGGCAACAGCCTGATGAACGCGCCAGATGGTTCAAGCTGTCGCGCTCGTCTGCGCAGGGCGCAGTCGGGTGATGATCTTGCGATTCCATTCCCTCCATAGCCGCCGAATAGCCGTGGTCGGCTATGGCCACGCCTGGGCGCACACCGGCGACTACGACCAGACAGATCAGAACGAGGAGGAACAGGCGCTTGAGCATGCCGATGTCCGCAAAGAGTGCCGCTGTCACATGCACCAGAATGGCGTAAATGAACGGGCTAATACGAGCAAATACGCCCGATTGTGGTACCTGTCAATCGGCTCGAACTGACGCCGGCGGACCTGGCCACAAAGTTCCGCAAGTAGCACCGGGAGCTTAGCCATCCTTCAGGATGCCCCCTCTGAACGGATCAACCGCGTTCCCACCTGGCCCGCTGTCCCAGCCAGCGGGCCAAGTAAATCCGCTCGAACCCGAAGACCGCCACGATCCCGATCGTGGCATAGAGAACGATGGCTGGATCGCTCTGCAGCTTCATTGCTGTGAAGGCCGCAAGCACCGTGGCGTCGAAGAAAAGTGCCGCAAGCAGGACAGGGCCTGCAGCTCCGATCTCACGCCGTCGGAAGCGGAACACACCCCAGTGGATAATCATGTCCATGACGAGATAGAAAAAGACGCCCAGCGATGCGATGCGGCCGAGGTCGAAGAACACAGCCAGCGTCGAGGCGATGAAGACGGTGTAGATCAGCGTGTGGCGCTGGATCGGACCAGACATGCCAAAGTGGCTGTGAGGAATCATTTCCATGGAGGTCAGCATCGCAAGCATCCGCGACACGGCGAAGACGCTGGCCAGCAACCCAGACGCGGTTGCCACTGCTGCGAGAAGGACCGTGAAGAGAAACCCCGGCTGACCGAGCGCGGGCTCGGCGGCCTCGGCGAGAGAATAGTCACGCGCCGCAATGATCTCGTCGATGGTCAAACTCGATCCAACGCCGAAGGCAACGAGCAAATAGATCACTACGCAGAGCAGGATCGATATCGTGATCGCCCGGCCCACGTTGTGGCGCGGGTCGGTAATCTCGGCGCCGCTGTTGGTGATCGTGGTGAAGCCCTTGAAGGCGAGAACGGCAAGCGCCACCGAGGCCACGAAACCGGTCGCGGTGAAGTCCCGCCCGCTCTCGGAAGCGGCCGCAAAGCTGAAGCCGCTCGACCACAACGCCGCGATCCCGAAGAGTGCGATGCCGCCGATCTTGATCACGGCCATGACCAGCGAGAAGAGGCCGACTGAGCGATTGCCTGCTACGTTCACGACGAAGGCGAACAGAATTACTGCTACGGCGAGGACCGGCACCAGGGGCCCGTCCGCAATTTCGAATGGCCGCAGCACGTAGGTTGCAAAGGTCCGCGCTACCAGACTCTCGGCGATCACCATACTGAGCGCCATCAGAAGCGACGCGCCGGCAGCGACCGCTCCAACCCCGTAACATTTCTGCAGGATCATCGCGATCCCGCCCGAGGACGGCCATGTGTTCGACATGCGAACGTAGCTGTAAGCACTAAAGCCGGTGACCACGGCCCCGGCGATGAAGGCAAGCGGAAAGAACGGGCCTGCCAGTTCGGCTATTTGGCCCGTGAGCGCGAAGATGCCCGCGCCGATCATCACGCCGGTGCCCATCGCCACTGCGCCGCCGAGTGTTATCGAGTTCTTCCTGTAAGCGCCATCGCCGTCGTCGTGCTGCATTCCTCTCCACTTTCCTGCCATTTGCCCATGAGTGGTCGCGCAACGATGGCGGACGAACGGTCCTGCGGAGCCGGCGCCATCACCTACTTGTCGGCGCGTAAACGTCTCACGGATTCATGTCGTAACAGCTTGAACGTCCTTTTCGATCAGCTACGAGAGCCGATCTTGGTCCCGGCGCCCCTGATCTTGTTCCCGACGCCAACGCGGAACGAAGGCGGGCACAACTCCGGCATATCGTTCCCAGATAGCGCCAAAGCATGCTTGGCTGTCACGCTCCTCGTTCCGGGCAAGACGAACGTACATCCAGACCAGCACCGGGAACATGGCGAGCGTCAGAAGCGTCGGCCACTGCGCCAAAAACCCGGCCATGATCAGCACGAAGCCAACATATTGCGGGTGGCGGATTCGGGAATAGGGGCCGGAGACGGCGAGCCGTCCCTCCCTCTGAGCAGCCCAAAGATGGTGCCATGCCACCGCTATCAGCCAGAAACCGGCCCCAATCAGGGCGAAGCTCAGGAGATGGAAGGGCCCGAAATGCGGATTCCCGCGCCAGCCGAAAATCATCTCTGGAAGATGGCCGCTGTCGTGAGCCAACCAGTCCACTTCCGGCCAGGTCGATTGCAGCCAGCCCGAGAGGAAGAATATCGTCAGCGGAAAGCCGTACATTTCGGCGAAGAGCGCGACCACGAAGGCGCTGAAAGCCCCGAAGCTACGCCAGTCGCGTGATGACTGCGGCTTGAAGAAGCTAAAGGCGAAGATGATAAAGATGGCCGAATTGATAACGACCAAGAACCACAGACCGTAGGCGGACCCAGACTCAGTCATGACTTGTCTCCTGTTGAGTCGTGTCCGCCATGGCTCCCGTGCATGAAGAAGTGCATGCCGACGCAGATCAACAAGAGCAACCAGACAAACCATCCGCTCCCAAGGATGTGGATTCGATGCTCGTAGGCCAGCAGGACGCCGACAACGACCAGCCCGGCGATGAGTGCGAACCCGGTTCGCGACCGCCAGAAGGACGGTGGCCGGACATCGCCTGCGGCATCGTGCGGTTCGTTATGCCTGGAACGGCGTGGCACGTCGTGCCTCCTTTCACTCATATCTGGGCCCCCCTCAGCCTGAGGGCGTTCAACACCACCGAAACCGATGAGGCGCTCATCGCGAAGGCGGCGAAGATCGGGCCGATAAGGATGCCAAAGAACGGGAAGAGGATACCGGCCGCGACCGGGACGCCCAACGCGTTGTAGACCAACGCAAAAAACAGGTTTTGGCGAATGTTGCGCATCGTGGCCCGCACGAGCCGCCGGGCCCGTACGATCCCGTCGAGATTGCCTTTGACTAGCGTGAAGCCCGCGCTCTCGATCGCAACATCTGCGCCGGTGCCCATGGCGATGCCGACATCGGCCTGCGCTAGCGCGGGCGCGTCGTTCACGCCGTCGCCTGCCATCGCCACCTTCCGGCCCTCAGCCTGCAGTTCGCGGATGATACGCGCTTTGTCCTCAGGCAGCACCTCGGCGCGGATCTCGTCGATGCCAAGTCGGCTGGCTACCGCCCTCGCCGTACGCTCATTGTCGCCGGTGGCCATAATGATACGGAAGCCGAGTCGATGTAGTTCCTTTAGCGCAGCCGGTGTCGTCGCCTTAACTGGGTCGGCGACGCTGATCAAGCCGACGACTTCGCCCTCGACCACCACAAACATCACCGTCTCGCCCTGGTCGCGGCGCTCATTCGCTGCCTCGCCGATATCGCCAGCGTCGATGCCGAGATCAGCGATCATGCGCGCATTGCCGAGCGCCACGGCTTTTCCGTCAACGCGGCCCTTCACACCCTTGCCGGTCACCGCCTCGAACTCCCCGGCCTCGACCATGTCTATACCGCGCTCTTCGGCGCCGCGCACGATCGCCTCGGCCAGCGGATGCTCCGAACCGCGTTCGAGCGAGGCAGCAAGGCGCAGCACCTCCGCCTCGTTGTGGCCCGGCTCAGGGAGGACCCCCACGAGCTTCGGCTTACCCTCGGTCAGGGTGCCGGTCTTATCCACGATCAGCGTATCGACTTTTTCGAACCGCTCCAGCGCCTCTGCGTTTTTGATCAGAACGCCGGCCTGCGCCCCGCGGCCTGTCGCTGTCATGATCGACATGGGCGTGGCGAGGCCGAGCGCGCAGGGGCAGGCGATAATCAGCACTGCCACCGCAGAGACAAGGCCGTAGCTGAGAGCCGGCTCCGGCCCCCACACCGCCCAGGAGATGAAGGACAGTACCGCGATCGCGATGACCGCCGGCACGAAATATCCCGCCACCCGGTCGGCGTACTTCTGGATGGGCGCGCGTGAACGTTGGGCGCTGGCCACCATCTCAACAATCTGTGCGAGCATTGTATCCGTGCCGACACGGGTCGCTTCCATGATCAGGCTACCGGTGCCGTTGATCGTGGCCCCTGTGACCGGATCGCCCGAGACCTTCTCGACCGGCACCGGCTCGCCGGTGATCATGCTCTCGTCGATCGAGGAACGCCCGTCCACCACAATTCCATCGACAGGCACCTTATCGCCGGGACGTACGCGCAGCCGATCGCCAATCGCCACCTCCTCAAGCGGAATCTCCTCCTCTTTGCCGTCCTCGCGGATCACCCGCGCGGTCTTGGCTGCCATGTCCAGCAGCGCGCGGATTGCCTTGCCAGTACCCTCGCGGGCGCGGAGCTCCATCACCTGGCCCAGCAGCACCAGTGTCACGATGACCGCCGCGGCTTCAAAGTAGACGCCGACGGTGCCGGTCTCCGGATCACGAAAACCCAGTGGAAAGAGGCCCGGTGCTATCACTGCGACCATTGAAAAGGCGTAGGCTGCCGCCACGCCCATGCCGATGAGAGAAAACATGTTGAGATTCATCGTGCGGAACGAATTCCAGCCGCGCACGAAGAACGGCCAGCCAGACCATAGAATCACCGGCGTGGCGAGCACGACCTCTATCCAAAGCGCAGTCGTTTCCCCAAAGAACTCGCGGATTTGTGGCAGACCCGTATAGGGGCTCATGGTGAACACCAGCAGCGGAATGGTCAGCGCCGCGCCGACCCAGAACCGCCGGGTGAAGTCGACCAGCTCCGGGTTTGGTTCGTCCCCGGCCATCGCCGGTCTTTCAAGCTGCAGCCCCATGCCACAGAGTGGGCAGGAACCCGGCTCGGTCTGCCGCACTTCGGGGTGCATCGGGCAGGTATAGACCGCCCCAGACCAACCTGCGGGCACCTTGTCGTACTCGCCGCCACGGGGCGCCGCCTCGTGCCCAGGGGGGGCATGGGTTTGATGCCTGTGGCCGCAGTCACCGTGGTCCGGGCCTTCACCGGCTGTTCCGGCCTCGGCCTCGGGTATCAAGAACATCCCGCATTTCGGGCATTTTCCCGGACCCTCCTGGCGAATTTCCGGATGCATCAGGCAGGTATAGATCACCCCCTTCTGCTGGGCAGGCGGCTCGCCGTGCCCCTCGGTGTGAGGCTCCAGATACTGCTCTGGCGCCACGACGAACCGGTCGTGGCACCGCGTTGAACAGAAGTGATAGGTGGCACCGCCATGAGCGGCATGATTGGCCGTCGTGGCTGGATCAACCTTCATCCCGCAGACCGGATCCACCGCGAGGTTGGCGTGTCCGTGGACGTGGTCTGCCTGGCTTTTATGGTGACTGGTCATTACTGCCTCCTCGCGTGCTGCGTCATGGTGACACGCCCCATTGAACGACAAGACTGTTACGCCGGTATGTCACCCGACGCTGCATCTGGTTTTATGAGCCAACCTTGCTGGTTTCCTCGCGGCATCCCGTGATGCGGCTGCAGGACCGTTCGGCGCGGCACGTGTCCAGCGGCCGCAACAGCTGCCTGGCGGCCTCGGCGTAGCCGTCCTGTGCGAGGCTTCGGGCTGTGGCGACCAGCGTCCAACAGTGCCGGGGCAGCGGCGGCATGCTCATCCCCCGCTGATCTCAGGTGGCAGGCCGCATCGCCCCGGTCTTGCCGTCGATGGTCAGGCGGTTGACCAGCGAGCCGTCGACCGTCTCGATCTGGGCCACGAAGTCGTCGCCCTGCGCCTGTACGCTGCCAACCCGGAGCCGGTCATTGCCCATCATCACCAGGTGCGCCGTGACGAGACTGCGGGCCTTTTCCACATTCAGGGCAAGATCGCCGCCGGTCATAAGCGGACAACCAGCCATGCCAGCGCCAGCCTGCGCGCCGTGCATCATCCCCATCATGCCGCCCTGCATCATCCCAGAGCCCATCCCAGAGCCCATCATTGCGGAGCTGGGTCCCGCGGCCTGCGGCGCGGGCGTGGCCGAAGCGCCACCCGCGGCGGGGTGGTGTGCCTCCTCGGCAAAGGCGCCGCCGCTGAACATCAGGACGGCGATGGCGGGTACCCAGATGCTGCGCATGATCAATCTCCTGCTGAAGTAGCTCTAGGCCAGTTCACCAGGAAGCTGTGACGGGCTTATGTCGCCGAGTGTGTCAAAGTGTGTCACCCGCCGCAGAGGCAGGCGTCAGAGGCAAAGCCATGATGGCCCGCAGCCCCCGGTCCGGGCGGTTTTTCACGAAGGCGTCGCCGCCGTGCTGGCGGGCGACGGAGCGCACCACTGCCAGGCCCAGGCCGACGCCCCCGGTGTCGCGGTTGCGCGAGCGCTCGACCCTGTAAAACGGCCGGAAGACCTGCTCAAGCTCGCCCTCCGGAATGCCCGGCCCCTCATCTTCCACAATGATGCGCACCTGGCCTGGCGTCGTTTCCACCGCTACCGACGCTTCGCCACCGTGGCGAACGGCGTTGCTGACTAGGTTTGTCACGGCGCGCCGCACCGCCGAGACCCGGCAGGACATCGGCAATGGCTCGGCTAGCCGGCATGTGACCTTGGCGCCAGTGTCCGCCAGATCGACACATACGGTTTCAACGAGCGCCGCCAGGTCGACAACCCGCATCTCCTCCTCGGCCGCCTCTTCGCGGGCGAATGCCAGCAGGGAATTGACCATCTCGGCCATCTCGTCGAGAGTTTGGAGGGTTTTCGCCTGCTCCGTCTTGTCCTGCATGAATTCGGCGCGCAGACGCAACAGGGTGATCGGCGTGCGCAGATCATGCGAGATGGCCGCCAGCATCTGCATGCGGTCTTCCACCAACCGCCGCAGCCGGCTCTGCATTCTGTTGAAGGCCTCGGCCGCGCGCCGCACCTCTTCCGGACCCTCCTCGGGGAGGGGCGGAGCGGTGACGTCGCGGCCAAGGCGATCGGCGGCGAGAGCCATATGGCGCAGGGGGCGCGCCAGCCGCCGGGCGGCCCAGATGGCCGCGACCAGAACCGCCACGAACATGATCAGGGTCGACACCACAATGTCCATGGACAGGGAGGCCGG
>LAEA01000144.1 GCA_000961745.1 Rhodospirillaceae bacterium BRH_c57
GCGCTGCCGCCGCTGCCGCCGCTGAACAGACCCAGGCGGCCATCCCGCCCCAGGCCCGCGTTCCCGCCACGACCGATCCGGCCGAGGGCCGTCCGACCATCGCCGCCGACAGCAGCGACCGCTTCATCAACCGCGAGCAGTCGTGGCTGGCGTTCAACTTCCGTGTTCTGGAGGAGGCCTCCAATCCGGTCCATCCGCTGCTGGAACGCCTGCGTTTCCTGTCGATCTCGGCATCGAACCTGGACGAGTTCTACATGGTCCGCGTGGCCGGCCTGAAGGGTCAGGTCCACGCCGGGGTGACGTCGATAAGCCAGGACGGGGTGACCCCGGCCCAGCAGCTTGAGGCGATCAACAAGGAAGCCCGCACGCTGATCGAGTCCCAGGCCCAGGTGTGGAACGAACTGCGTGAACTGCTGCACGACGCCGGGTTGCACGTCATCGGCAAGGACGACCTGTCGGCCCAGGACATGGCATGGCTCGAAGGCCATTTCATGGACTACATCTTCCCGGTGCTGACGCCGCTGGCCATCGACCCGGCCCACCCTTTCCCGTTCATTCCCAACCTGGCGCACGCCCTGGTCCTGCACCTGATACGGCCGGACGACACTGAAAACCTGCGCGCCCTGGTGCCGCTGCCCACCCAGTTGTCGCGCTTCGTGCGCATCGCCGGGCCGGAACTGCGCTTCCTGGCCCTGGAGGAAGTCGTCGGGCTGTTCCTGCACAAGCTGTTTCCGGGCTTCGAGGCCAGCCAGGGCGGCCACTTCCGGGTCATCCGCGATTCGGAAATGGAAATCGACGAAGAGGCCGAAGATCTGGTGCGGTCGTTCGAGAGCGCCCTCAAGCGGCGGCGGCGCGGCCACTGCATCCGCCTGACCCTCAACGCCGACATGCCCGAGGACCTGTACCGCCTGATCTGCGACGAACTCGACGTCGCGGCCGAGGACGTGTTCCACATCAACGGCCTGATCGGCATGGCCGACACCAAGGCCCTGGTCACCGACGAGCGCCCCGACCTCCAGTTCGTGCCGTTCAACGCCCGCTTCCCCGAGCGCATCCGCGACTTTGGCGGCGACTGTTTTGCCGCCATCCGCAAGAAGGACATCCTGGTCCACCACCCCTACGAATCGTTTGACGTGGTGGTCCAGTTCCTGCGCCAGGCGGCGCGCGATCCCAACGTCATGTCGATCAAGCAAACCCTCTACCGCACCTCCAAGGGCAGCCCCATCGTGGCCGCCCTGATCGAGGCGGCCGAGGCCGGCAAGTCGGTCACCGCCATGGTCGAGTTGAAGGCCCGCTTCGACGAGGAGGCCAACATCCAGTGGGCGCGCGACCTGGAACGCGCCGGGGTCAATGTGGTCTATGGCTTCATGGACCTGAAGACCCATGCCAAGATCAGCCTGGCGACCCGCCGCGAGGGGACCGAGTTGCGGTCCTACGTCCACTATGGGACCGGCAACTACCACCCGATCACCGCCAAGGTGTACACCGACCTCAGTTACTTCACGTCCGACCCGGCGCTGTGCCGCGATGCCCAAAAGGCCTTCAACTTCATGACCGGCTACGCCCGGCCGGACAAGATGGAGAAGCTGAACATCGCGCCGCTGGGCCTGCGCGACACCATCCTGCACCTGATCGAGGAGGAAACCGCCAACGCCCGCGCCGGCAAGCCGGCCGCCATCTGGGCCAAGATGAACAGTCTTGTCGATGGCAAGCTGATCGACGCCCTGTACGAGGCGTCCTGCGCCGGGGTGACGGTCGAACTGGTCATTCGCGGCATCTGCTGCCTGCGGCCAGGCGTTCCCGGACTGTCGGAGAACATCCGGGTGCGGTCCATCGTCGGGCGGTTCCTGGAGCATTCGCGCATCATCTGCTTTGCCAACGGCAGCCCCATGCCGTCGCGCGAGGCAAAGGTGTTCATCTCGTCGGCCGACTGGATGCCGCGCAACCTGATCCACCGGGTGGAGAGCTTCGTGCCGATCGGAAACCCCACCGTCCACGCCCAGATCCTCGACCAGATCATGGCCGCCAACCTCAAGGACGAGGCGCAAAGCTGGTTCCTCCAGCCCGATGGCACCTATGAGCGGGTCAAGACCGGGCCGGAGGCGTTCTCCGCCCACATCCACTTCATGACCAACCCCAGCCTGTCGGGTCGCGGCAGCGCGCAACAGGCTGCGAAGCGGGTGGCACGCCTGATCCTGGGCCGCGACCGCTTCACTGACGATTAAGGACGGCCGCGTGCCCCAACACCATCCCATCGGCATCATCGACATCGGGTCCAACACCGTGCGCCTGGTGGTGTTCGGGGGCCGGCGCCGCACGCCGATGCCGCTATTCAACGAAAAAGCCACCTGCGCCCTGGGGGCCGGGATGGAGAAAAGCGGCCGGCTCAATCCCGAGGGCGTCCCCCAGGCCCTGGCCGCCATCGAACGCTTCGTCGCCCTGGCCCGCGCCATGGAGGTGGAAAGCCTGGACGTCCTGGCCACCGCCGCCTGCCGCGACGCCACCGACGGCCGCGCCTTCATGGACGAGATCGAACGGCGCTGCGGCGTGCAGGTCGCCCTGCTGTCGGGCGAGGACGAGGCCAAACGCGCCGCACTCGGCGTGCTGTGCTCCATCCCCGACGCCGACGGCATGGTCGCCGACGTCGGCGGCGGCAGCCTGGAGCTGGTCACCGTCAAGGACCGCCGGTTCGGGCGTTTTGCCACCATGCCGCTCGGCCTGCTACGGCTGATCGAGCATTCCGGCGGCGACCGCGATACCGCCCTGGCCCTGATCGAACAGCGTCTGGCGGCGGTGGACTTCATGGAGGAAGGGCGTGGCCGCCACCTCTATGCGGTCGGCGGATCATGGCGTGCCTTGGCCCGCGTGCTGATTGACCAGATGAACTATCCGCTGCACGTCCTGGACAATTTCACCCTGCCACGCGCCCAGGCCGAAAAGCTGATCGGCCTGGTCGCGCAGCAAAGCCGCAAGTCCCTCGACAAGGTGCAGGGGGTGTCGAAAAAGCGCCTGCCCCTGCTGCCCCTGGCCGCCCTTTTGCTGCAACGCCTGTTGCAGCGCGTGCAGCCCGATGCTGTGGTGTTTTCCGTCTACGGAATGCGCGAAGGCCAGTTCTATGCCAGCCTGCCCGAGGCCATGAAGGCCGAAGACCCCCTGCTCGCCTCGGCCACCAAGCTTGCCGAGGCCGCCGGGCGGTTCCCCGAACACGGCCACGAATTGATGGAGTGGATGAGCCCGCTGTTCCCCGACGAGCCGCCGGCCCTCCGGCGCCTGCGTCATGCCGCCTGCCTGCTGGGCGACATCTTCTGGAACGAGCACCCCGACTTCCGGGCCGAGCAGGCCTTCCTGCGCGTGCTGCGCCTGCCGTTCATGGGCCTGGACCATCACGACCGGGCGGGGCTGGCGCTGGCGCTGTACTACCGCTATGCCTCGGACGACGGCTCGGAGGTGGTCAAGCCCGCCCACGCCCTGCTCGACGACGACCGCATCCGCCGGGTCCGGGCCATCGGCGCCGCCTTGCGTCTGGGCCACACCATTTCCGGCGGCGTGGCCGGCATCCTGTCGCGCACCCGTCTGAGCCGGGGGGACAGCGTCCTGATGCTCGGTGTCCCAGCCGCCGACCCGCTGTTCAGCCCGGTCGCCTTCACCCGCCGCCTCGACCGCCTGGCCCTGGAACTCGGCCTCACGGCGCAGATGGCCAAGGTGTAGCGTTATCCCGTCCAGAAGCCAGTCCACAACATCCGGCCCTCAGGGCGCGTAGGCCGCCATCATGATGCGCACGACCTCGCTAATAACGCGGTCATGCTCGGCGTCGGGATAGGGGAGGCTCAGAAGGGCATGGCTATGCGCCTCCCCCTTGACCATGTGCAGAAATAGGTCTGCGGTCAGCATCGGGTCGGGCACCCGCAGGCTGCCGCGTTCGTCCTGATAGCGCAGATAGTCCGCCACGGATTTGATGACCGGCTCCGGGCCGGCGGCCTTGAACGTCTCGACCATCTCCGGGAACTGGCTGCCCTGTCCGATCATGACCCGATAGTGGCCGATGGCCTGCGGGCTGAGCACCAGCTCCAAGAAACCGCGCGCCAGGGCGGTCAGGCCGTCCTCGACCGGCGCCTCCAGGACTTCGGCGGAGATGCGGATGTATGTCGCGGTAAAGCTGCTCAGAACCTCCCGGAACAACTCCACCTTTGAGGGAAAGTGCGCGTAGAGCGTGGCCTTGGACACCCCGGCGCTGGCCGCCACCGCATCCATGCTGGTGCCGGGATAGCCGTCGGCACAAAACAGGTGGCGGGCGGCATCCACGATGGCATCACGTTTCTTGCTGCGGCGCTTGGGATGGGCGGGGTCGGCGTCGGCCATCGTCACTCTGTTTCCGGTTCCAGTTCAATCCGCCCAAAAACTGAACTGAACCGTCCAGTTTTTGGTTGACGTATTTGGGCGTGACTCTCATGCTCACAAAACTGAACTGTTCAGTTCAATTCGTCAACCCTTTCGCAGGTGGCCCGCCATGCCCTCGAAGCTTATCAAAATTGCCGCTGTTGCGACCCTTGTCGGTGCGGCCGCAGCCGGCGGGGGGGCCCTCTGGTGGACCCAGCGCGGCCATATCTCGACTGACAACGCTTATATCCAGGGCGACGTGACCACCATCAGCCCGCGTGTGGGGGGCTATGTGGTCGAGGTGGCGGTCGGCGACAACCAAGCCGTCACCGCCGGACAGATCCTGGCCCGCATCGACGACCGCGACTACCGGGCCCGCGTGGCCGAGGCCAGCGCCGCCGTGGATGCCGCACAGGCGGCCCTTGAGGGATATGAGCGGCGCATTGAAGCCCAGCAGGCGGAAATCGGCGAGGCGGCGGCCGGACTCACCACCTGGCAGGCCGAACTGGATCTGGCCCGCAAGGAACTCAGCCGCACGGCCAGCCTCGCCCGCGAGGACTACGCATCCCGCCAGCGCCTGGACAATGCCGAGTCGACAGTCAGCAAGGCCCGCGCCGGGCTGATCCACGCAGAAGCCAAGCTGGTCACGGCGCGTAGCCAGATCGCGGTGATCGAGGCCGACCGCAGGCGCCAAAAGTCCCTTCTCGACCAGGCAAGGGCTCACCTGGACCTGGCACAGGTCGACCTTGAAAACACCGTGCTGCGCGCCCCCATCGACGGTGTCGTCGGCAACCGGGGGGTCCGCCTTGGGCAACTCGTCGTGCCGGGCGCCAGCCTTCTCAGCCTCGTGCCGCTGGAAGGGGTGTGGGTGGTCGCCAACTTCAAGGAAACGCAGATCGACGCCCTGTCCCCTGGGCAGCCGGTCAACGTGACGGTGGATGCCTTCCCCGGCGTTTCCCTGGCCGGCACGGTGGGTGGCATGTCGCCAGCGTCGGGCGCCGAGTTCAGCCTGCTGCCTCCGGAAAACGCCACCGGCAACTTCACCAAGATCGTCCAGCGCATCGCCGTGCGCGTTGACCTGCCGGCCGGATCGCCCCTGGCCGGACGCCTGCGCCCCGGCCTGAGCGCCGTGGTCAACGTGAACACCAATGAAGTCCCCCCCAATGGGCAAACCAGCCCGGCCCTCGCGGGGCTGATTGGCACCGGGTTGGCTGGAGAAGGTGAGCGCTGACATGACCCAGGCTCCTCCGGCCGAGTCCATCGGCGCGCCCAGCACGGCCAACACCATCGGCTTCTTCGCCATGGTGGTCGGCATGTTCATGGCCATCCTGGATATCCAGATCGTGGCCAGTTCCCTGACCGACATCCAGGCCGGCATTGGTGCCAGCCGCGAGGAAATAAGCTGGATCCAGACCAGCTACCTGATTGCCGAAGTCATCGTCATTCCCCTGTCGGGCTGGCTGGCGACCGTGCTGTCCACGCGCTGGCTGTTCTGCGGCTCCGCCCTGATGTTCACGCTGGCATCGGTGGCCTGTGCCTTTGCCTGGAACCTGGAAAGCATGGTGGTCTTCCGCTCGCTCCAGGGGTTTCTGGGCGGCGCGATGATCCCGACCGTCTTCGCCACGTCCTACGCCATTTTCCCAAAAAACCGGCAAGCCGGCGTGACGGTGGTGATCGGACTGGTGGCGACCATGGCCCCCACGCTCGGCCCGGCGCTGGGTGGCTGGCTGACCGAAACGCTGTCGTGGCACTGGCTGTTCCTGATCAACATCATTCCCGGCTTGATCGTCGCAGCCACCGTGTTTTTTCAGCTCGATATCGACCGTCCCAACCTGAAACTGCTCAAGGGGTTCGACCTGAGCGGCATCGTGCTGGTGGCGTTGTTCCTGGGCACGCTGCAATTCATTCTGGAGGAAGGCCCCGGTGAGGACTGGTTCGACAGCGCCGAGATCACCCTGTTCTCCCTCGTCTGCGGGCTGGCCGCGATCGGCTTCTTCTGGCGCGAGTTGACCGCGCGCAACCCGGTGGTGGATTTACGCGCCTTCTCCAATCCCAACTTCACGGTAGGCTGCGTGTTCAGCTTCGTGATCGGCATCGGCCTTTACGGCAGCGTCTATGTCATGCCGCTGTTCCTGGCCATGGTGCGGGGCTACAGCTCCCTGGAAATCGGTTGGGTGATCATGGTCACTGGCCTGTTCCAGTTCCTGTCCGCCCCGGTGGCCGGGATGCTGTCCAAGAAGATCGACCCGCGCGCCATGCTGGCGATCGGCCTCGCCCTGTTCGGCGGCGGCCTGTACATGAACCACACGTTGACCGCCGAGTGGGGATACTGGGAGTTCTTTCTGCCCCAGGCGGTACGCGGCTTCGCCCTGATGTTCCTGTTCATCCCGGTCAACGCCCTGGCCCTGGGCGACCTGCCCCCGAACATGATCAAGGGCGGATCGGGGCTGTACAACCTGATGCGCAACCTGGGTGGCGCGATCGGCCTTGCGGTCATCAATACCGTCCTGACCAACCGACTGGACCTTCACGCCGCCCGCCTGGCCGACAGCCTGACGGCGGCCCGCGCCCCGGTGACCGAGACACTTTCCGGGCTGACGTCCAGCCTGACGCCGATGCTCGGCGGCGATGCCGAACTGGCCGCCCTCAAGACACTGGGTGCCCTGGTCCAGCGCGAGGCCACGGTCATGGCGTTTTCCGACATTTTCCAGCTCATGGCGCTGGTCTTTGTCGCCGGCCTGATGATCATGCCGGCCATGCGCAAGGTCAATCCCGGCGGCGAGGCGGCGGCCGGGGCGCATTGACGTCATGCGTGGAGAGATGCGGTCAACTCAAAACCCGCTTCTTCTCTCCGGCAAATGGGCTGAGGCCCAGCCAGGACTGCATGCGGTTGGCCAGCCGCTCGTCCCCGGTCAGGCGCAGGGTCCCGGCCTCAACCTCGGTGGCGACGGACGACAGGCCCATCCAGATGGCAGTCATCGCCCGCAGGTCGGCGACCACGTACAGATCGACGTCCAGCCCCGGATCGACCGAGCACAGGTCGAGCGAGTCATGGTCCACGATCAGCCACCACGCCCGCTTGGCGACCGCGACGTCGGGGTACAGAAACTGAATCACGCACCGCTTGCTCGGCAGCGGCACCGGGTTGAGGTTGCGCCGCATGTCCCACATGAGCAGGCCAGGGTCCAGGTTGCGCAGGCTGGTCTGCGCCTGAACCCACCGCTGGCCCCACAGGCCGACCGCCATGACCACCGGGCGCAGGTCGCGGCCGGCATCGGTCAGCACGTATTCCGCCGTGCCGCCGTTGTCCGAGGCGCGATGCTCGACAATGCCGGCGTCCTCAAGCTCGCGCAGGCGCTTGGCGAGCAGGGCCGGAGACATGCGCGGAACGCCACGCCGCAACTCGTTGAACCGGGTGCTGCCCGACACCAGTTCGCGCAACAGCACCATGGTCCAACGCGAACAGAGAATTTCGGCGGCCATGGCGACGGGACAGAACTGGTCGTAGCTGCGGGTTTCCATCGTTTTGGCTCCTGCCGCGTGAGGGAACAGTACAGCCAGTGAACTTGAGACGTCGGGCGTGACGACGCAGGCTAGGCTTCCCTAGGAAACAAACTTCGGAGGCCCCGATGTTCCAGGATACCCGTAATTTGCTCGGCTCCCCCCTGCTGGCTGTTGCGTTAACGGCGCTGGTGGCCGTTCCGGCGGTAGCGGAGGAGCGCAGCACGGAGGACACCATCAGCCTCGCCCTGTCCGCCGCGCCGCCCCAGATGCGCAACGGCGCCACGGTGGTCGGCGCGGACAGTGCCGTGCTGCGGCAGGGCGACAACGGCTTCACCTGCATGATCACCCCGGAAGTCCCGACCGGCAGCGCCCCCATGTGCGCCGATGAAACGTGGATGCCGTGGGCCGCCGGGTGGCTCCAGGGCGAACCCTATGAGCCGCAAAACCGCCTCGGCCTGGCCTACATGTTGGCTGGCGACACGGCCACCGGCGGGGCCAGCAACATCGATCCGCACGCCCAGGCCCCCGCCACCGACAACCAGTGGGTCGTCGAAGGGCCGCACGTCATGCTCATCGTGCCAGACGAGGAAATGCTGTCCCACATCACCGACGACCACACCGCCGGCACGCCCTACGTCATGTGGCGCGGCACCCCGTTCGCCCACGTCATGATGCCGGTCGGCCCCCGCGAACACCGCCGCGAGGTGGCGGAACGTCAGGAGTAAGCGCCTTTTACGCCGCATGAACCGGCAGCACCCTTCCGCCCCGTCAAAGCGTTTTGGGTCAAGGAAACGCAGCCATTCGCAATGAATGACAGCGCCTTCCCACCCCGCCCGCACCGACAGGAAAGGGAGAGCCATCCGGTGACCTACCCCCGCTTCGCCGCCATGATCGCCACCTCCACGGTGGTGATGTTCGTCCTGATGTACCTGAACACCTACGCCTGGCCGCACGTCCTGTTCAGCGAAACACGCGCCTACATGGCCATCCTCATGGGCGCCACCATGGCCGTCATCATGATGGGATACATGTTCAGCATGTATCCCAACCGGACGGTGAACATCGGCATCTTCGTCGTCAGTGCCGTGGTGTTCGCGCTGTCCCTGTGGCTGGTGCGCAGTCAGGCCACGGTCAGCCAGTCCAGCTACATGAAGGCGATGATCCCCCACCATTCCATCGCCATCATGACCAGCAAGCGGGCGCAGATCAGCGACCCCCGCGTCCGCAAGCTGGCCGACGAGATCATTGAGGCCCAGGAGCGGGAAATCGCCGAAATGCTGTACCTGATTGCCGCCCTTGAGCGCAGCGAGGGCGCGCCACGGCCCGACATCTTCAAGACCGAGCACGACCCGGAGGTGATGACGGTCGCGGCTGCGTTGCGCCGGACCAACATCGAAACCCTCGATCTCCAGCCGGTGATGGACGCCGAGGCCGCGAAAGTGCTGCCGCCGGGGCCGCGCTGCGCCTTCGCCTGGACAAACCAAAGCCGCCCGATCCTGGTCGCGGGGATGACCGAAGATGACACCACCCAAGGCGTCTTCAAACTCCAGGGCGCCCTGGTGACCCTGAACGCCCCACAGGCCGAAGGCTTCGGCGCCCTGGCCGCCGGCTCCACCCTGACCACCGAGGGCGCATCCGTGCGCGTCATTCCCGTCCCCGATGAAGATGCAGAAACCGTGGACGGCCGGAAGCGCCGGAAGGCCGACATGGTGTTCGAGCTGGAGCGCGGCCTGACCGTCGGCTATCGGGGGTTCTACACCTGCGACTCGCCCTGAACAGCCGGGCTCTGCCCGGACCCGCCAAGGGCCGAGCGGCCCTTGGATCCCATGAGGGAGTTCGGAGACTTCACTTGCGCCGCAGGCAGAGAATGTCTGCATTTGATGCGCTGCGCGCGGCTTTCCCCCGTCACGTCATGAGGTCAAGGAGGCTGGCCTCCTTGCGGGTGCGGGCAGAGCCCGCTTTCCTTCACCCCCGACAGCCCCCTACACCGGCAGCCGCACCACCGCCTTCAGGCCGCCCAGGTCGGGGCTGTCGTGGAGGGTGATCTCGCCGCCGTGGCCGCGCACGATGTCGCGGGCGATGGTCAGGCCCAGGCCGGTGCCGCCGGTCTTGGGGTTGCGTGACGGGTCCAGGCGGGTGAAGGCGCGGAACACGTCCTCGCGCTTGTCGGCCGGGATGCCGGGGCCGTCGTCCTCCACCCACAGTTCGGCCGCGCCGCTGCCGGGGCGCAGGGTAATGCGCACCCGTCCGGCATAGCGCAGGGCGTTGGACACAAGGTTGGACAGCGCGCGGTCGAGGGCGTTGTGGCGGATGGGCACGATGACCTCGCCGAACGCGGTGCCGATGGTTTCCACGGCGCCATCGGCGCGGCGGAAGCGGCTGGCGACCATCTCGACCAGGGCCGCGAGATCGACCGGCGCCACCGTCTCGTGACCGTCGCCGCGCGCAAAGGCCAGATACCCCTCGATCATGCGCTCCATCTCGCAGACGTCCTCGGACAGGTCGTGGATGTCCGGGCCTTTGCCCATCATGGCGAGTTGCAGCTTCATGCGGGTCAGCGGCGTGCGCAGGTCGTGGGACACGCCGGCCAGCATTTCCGTGCGCTGGGCGATCTGGCGCTGGATGCGTTCGCGCATGACGTTGAAGGCCTCGGCCGCCTGACGAACCTCGCGGGCGCCCTCGGGCTTGATCGGCGGCACCTCGCGGCCCTTGCCGAAGCGGTCGGCGCTGGCCGCCAGGCGCAGGATGGAACGCACCTGCTTGGACATGAACCACGCCGCGACGCCGATCAGGACCAGGGACGTGCCGACCATCCACATGACGAACAGATAGGTGGTCGAACTGAACAGGCGCTTGCGCGGGGCGAGGATCTCGATGATGCCGCCGGGAAGCTGCAAATGAATGGTCATCTCGCGGTCGAGGAAGCCCACGTCAATGGCATAGGGCCGCCGCACCCGTTCCTCCAGCGCCGTGGCCATGGCCTGTTCGATGGTGTCGCTGCCGAACCGGGGACGCGCCGCGTTGGGCAGGATGGCGCCCGGCCGCAGGATGATGTCGAGGTCCATCCGGGTGCGCGCGAGGTCAAGGATCCAGGCCCGATCCTCGGGCGCCTGATAGCGGTCGAGCAGGCTGATAATAGCTGAAATGTCGCCAGCGATGCTGCCGGCCAGCCGCCGCATCACGGTGTCCCAGTGGCGGTCGAAGAAGATCACCGCGGTGACCACCTGCAACAGGATGACCGGGATCACCAGAATCAGCAGCGCCCGCCCCAGCAGGCCGCGCGGAACCAGATGGCGCAGCGGGCGCGAGGTCGGCAGCAGCTTCATCAGCCGGGCCTCAGCACATAGCCCTTGCCGCGCACGGTCAGCAGGAAGCGCGGCTGGCGGGGGTCGTCCTCGATCTTGCGGCGCAGGCGGGTGACCTGGACATCGACGCTGCGCAGGTTACCGTCGAGCCCGACCTCGCTGGCCAGGGCCTCGCGCTCGACCGGGTCGCGGTGGCGGGCCAGGGCGATCAGCAGGTCGGTTTCCCCCTCGGTCAGCGGCACCCGTTCCTCGCCCCGCCGCAGTTCGC
>LAEA01000016.1 GCA_000961745.1 Rhodospirillaceae bacterium BRH_c57
GGGGCGGGCGGTGCCGCGGGGCCGGCGGATGGCGTCGATCATGGCCGAAGCCTTGAGGCGCGTCTCGGCCTCCTCGGCAATCGGGTCGCTGTCGTACAGCAGGGTCGCGCCGGCCCGCACTTCGGCCACGCCGTCCTTGATGCGCACGGTGCGCAGGGTCAGGCCGGTGCTCATGTTGCCGTCAAAGCCCAGCTTGCCGACCGCCCCGCCGTACCAGCGGCGCGGGCTCTTTTCGTTGGCCTCCAGGAACCGCATGGCCCACAGCTTGGGCGCCCCGGTCACGGTGACGGCCCAGGTGTGCGACAGGAAGGCGTCGAGCGCGTCGAACTCGGGCCGCAGGGTGCCCTCCACATGATCCACCGTATGGATGAGGCGTGAGTACAGCTCGATCTGGCGGCGGCCGATGACGCGGACGCTGCCCGGTTCGCAGATACGCGACTTGTCGTTGCGGTCGACGTCGGTGCACATGGTCAGTTCCGACTCGTCCTTGGCCGAGTTGAGCAGAGTGCGGATCTGTTCGGCGTCGGCGATGGCGTCGGCGCCGCGCTTGATGGTGCCGGAGATCGGGCAGGTTTCGACCCGCCGCCCGGTCACCCGGACGTACATTTCCGGGCTGGCCCCGACAAGGTATTCGCCGTCCCCCAGGTTGATGAGGAAGCCGTAAGGGGCCGGGTTGCGCTCGCGCAGGCGGCGGAAGATCTCGGACGGCGGGGCCGGGCAGGCTTCAAAGAAGGTCTGGCCGGGCACCACTTCGAACAGGTCGCCACGCTTGAAGCTTTCCTTGGCGTGATCGACCAGGGCGGCGTATTCGCCCGGCTCATGGTCGCAGGCCCGCGCCGGGGCGGGGGCCGGACGGAACGGCACCTCGGCCTGGGAGCGGGTCAGGCCCGCCGTGGTCGCGCCATCTATCGTAAAATCATACGACATCAGGCGGGCTTCCTGGCGCTGGTGGTCGCGCAGGATGATCTGGTCGGGCAGGAACAGCACCATGTCGCGCTGGTCATCGCCGCGTTCCAGGGTCATGTCCACCGGCTCGAACTGGAAGGCGAGGTCATAGCCAAAGGCGCCGTAGAGGCCCATGTGGCTGTCGGCGTCGCTGCGGAACAGGGCGATCAGGGCGCGCAGAACGCTGAACACCGACGGCTGGCGGGAGCGTTCCTCCTCGGCAAAACGCCGCTCGGCCCGGCGCACCGTGGCGCTGAGGATGTCGCCCGCAGCCTCCACATCCTGCACGGCGTCCAAGCCGTCCAGGGTACGGCGCAGCACCGGCAGCAGCACCCGGCCGCGCGCATTCAGGGCCTTGACCTCGACCGACAGGCCCCGGCTGGTCACCGACAGCATCGGGTCCACGAAGCCCATGTCCCACCGCTTGTAGCGATCCGGGAACTCGTAGCTGGACGACAGCAGCAGGCCGACCCGCGAATCCAGGGCGTCAATCAGCGGCGTGATGGCGTTCTCGTAGTCGGCCGCGACCTCCGACCGGCGGATGGCGATGCCGCCAGCGGTGACGATGTCCAGGGTGCCCAGTTCGGCACCGGCCTTGATGATGGACGACAGTTCCAGTTCGCTCATGCGACTCCACTCCGACGGAACGCTTCAACTGCGGTCCGGCAGGGGTCGTGCTGTCCTGGGGATGTCTTGGGGACGAGCAGGCTCCGTACCGGTCCAGCCTGCTCGGGATGACAAACAACCACGATCACAGGCGCTGGTCAGGACCAGCGCCACCAACCTGCGAAAGATGTTGATCGAATCATGGCGGTCATCATGGGCGGCATCCTTTCATCGCGGCGGGATGGTGTCAACAGGGGCTTTCCAAGCCACCCAAAGGCTGCCATCGTCGGCCCACCATGACCCCTGACGATATCCAAAGCCGCGTCCTCTACCGCGACCGCCTCATCATCGTGCTGAACAAGCCCGCCGGCATCCCCGTGCACGCCGGGCCGGGCGGCGGCGAGAACCTCGAGGCGTTCTTCGACGCCCTGTGCTTCGAGCAGCCCCGGCCGCCGGGGCTGGCCCACCGGCTTGATCGCGACACCGCCGGGTGCCTGGTGCTGGGCCGGGGCCAAAAGGGCCTGAGCCGGGCCGGCAAGGCGTTCGCCCAGGGCAAGGTGCGCAAGACCTATTGGGCCGTGGTCACCGGCGCCCCGCCCGGCCAGAACGGCATGATCGACCTGCCGCTGGCCAAAGTGGACGCCAAGCGCGGCTGGAAGATGGTGGTCGACAAGGCCGTCGGGCAACCCGCCACGACCGGCTGGCGGGTGCTCGGCCGGGGTCCCTCGACCACATGGCTGGAGCTGACCCCGCGCACCGGCCGCACCCATCAGATCCGGGTGCACTGCGCGGCGCTCGGCTGCCCCCTGGTCGGCGACCCGCTGTATGGCCGCAGCCCCGACGCGCCACCGCCCGAGGTGCCCCTGCATCTGCTGGCCCGGCGCATCCAGTTGCCCCCCTTGCGCGAGAATGACGCCCCCATCGACGTCACCGCTCCGGTCCCGCCGCACATGCTGGCCGCGCTGCGGGCCTGCGGGTTCGACGGCGCCTAAGGCTGTACGCATCATGCGTGGGCCCTTCGGCCTTGCCGCGTGCAGATGCATCAGGTATCAAGCCCTCTGGACACGGGCTGCGAGAGAGGGCTTTTCATCATGCGTATTGCGATGATTGGAACGGGGTATGTAGGCCTCGTTTCCGGTGCCTGCTTCTCTGAATTCGGCGTTGATGTGACCTGCGTCGATAAGGACGCGGCCAAGATCGAGCGCCTGCTGCGCGGCGAAATCCCCATTTACGAGCCGGGCCTCGACAAGCTGGTCGAGAGCAACGCCGCCGCCGGGCGCCTGCACTTCACCACCGACCTCGCCGCTGCGGTCAAGGGTGCGGATGCCGTATTCATCGCCGTGGGCACGCCCACCCGGCGCGGCGGCGGTCATGCCGACCTGTCCTACGTCTATGCGGCGGCCGAGGAAATCGCCCGCGCGCTGGACGGCTACACGGTGATCGTGACCAAGTCCACCGTCCCCGTCGGCACCGGCCGCGAGGTCGAGCGCGTCATCCGCGCCACCCGCCCCGACGCCGATTTCGACGTGTGCTCCAACCCGGAATTCCTGCGTGAGGGGTCGGCCATCAACGACTTCATGCGCCCCGACCGCGTGGTCATCGGCTGCGAGAGCGACCGCGCGCGCGAGGTCATGCGCCAGATCTACCGCGTCCTGTACCTGATCGAGACGCCGATCCTGTTCACCGCGCTGGAAACCAGCGAGCTGATCAAGTACGCCGCCAACACCTTCCTGGCCGCCAAGATCACCTTCATCAACGAGATCGCCGACCTGTGCGAAAAGGTCGGCGCCGACGTTCACGACGTCGCCAAGGGCATCGGCCTGGACGGCCGCATCGGGTCCAAGTTCCTGCATCCGGGGCCGGGTTACGGCGGGTCATGCTTCCCCAAGGACACCCTGGCCCTGGTCCAGACCGCCCGCGACGCCGGGGCGCCGTTGCGCATCATCGAAACGGTGGTGGACATCAACACCAAGCGCAAGAAGGCCATGGCCGACCGCATCGTCGCCTTTGCCGGCGGGGACGTGGAGGGCAAGACCATCGGCGTGCTGGGCCTGACCTTCAAGCCCAACACCGACGACATGCGCGACGCCCCGTCGCTCGACATCGTGCCGGCCTTGATCGCGGCCGGTGCCACCGTGCGCGCCTATGACCCCGAGGGCATGGACGAGGCCAAAAAGATGATCGACGGCGTGGTGTGGTGCGATAACCCCTATGACGCCGCCGAGGGCGCCGACGTTCTGGCCCTGCTGACCGAGTGGAACGAGTTCCGCGCCCTGAACTTCGACCGCCTGAAAAACGCCCTGAAGGCTCCGGCGGTGATCGACCTGCGCAACGTCTATGAGCCCAAGCTGATGGCCGACGCCGGGTTCCGCTATGACAGCATCGGCCGCCCGCCCGCACGGTCCTGAGTATGATCGTGCTGCCGGAGGGGGTCCGGGGCGTTTGCCATGGTGAGGCCGCCCCCCCCCGGCCTGGCCTCATTCTCGACCGGGACGGCGTGGTGGTGGTCGAGGTCAACTACCTGTCACGCCCCGACGACGTGGCCCTGGAGCGCGGCGCCGTGGACCTGTTGAAGGCCTGCGCGGCGCGCGGCGTCCCGGTCGGCGTGGCGACCAACCAGTCGGGCATCGACCGGGGGTATTTCGGCTGGGCCGAGTACGACGCCGTGGCCGCCCGCCTCGACGCCCTGCTGGCCGAGCATGGTGTGGCCCCGCTGACCACCGCCGCCTGCGCCTACCACCCCAAGCACACCCCGGACTGGAGCCCGCAACACGACCACTGGCGCAAGCCGGGGCCGGGACTGTGCCTGTGGCTGGCCGAGGTGCTGGGCCTGGATCTGGCACGGTCCTGGCTGGTCGGCGACAAGGCCTCGGACCTCAAGGCCGCCCGCGCCGCCGGAATGGCCGGCGCCCTCCACGTCCTGACCGGCCACGGGATTGAGGAACGCACCAAGGCCCTGGACGTCGCAACCGACACCTTCCCGGTCCTCACCGCCGATAATCTGGCCGATGTGGTCGGGATGATGGACCGCTTATTCCCCGCCTGATTGGGCCGTCTCCTCGGCCAGCCCCAGGGCCGCCAGGATGCGCCACGCGTTTTCCAGCCGCAGGGCACCCTGGCCCTTTTCCAGCGCAATCACGGTGACATGGCCGACCCCGGCAAGGTCGGCCAGCGCCTTCTGCGACAGCCCGACATCCTTGCGGCGCTGCCGGGCCAGAGCGCCGAGGGCTGGCAACGACGGCAGCTTAGTCAAAGATCCTCTCCCAGGCTGAACGGACGGTTGCACGATAGGCCCAGGTGCGTTCCTCGTTGAGCCTCAGCGAAGCGTCGAGACGCCGCAACACCGGCTCTTTCAGGCGTGCAACCTCCCGCAAGACACCCTCGGCCGCGCGGCGCGGCAGACCAAGATGCTCGGCGATGGTCAGCAGCAGCGCCCGGTCGTAGCGCTCCCACTGCATCCGGCCGGTCCCCACCATCAAGCCGAACCGCGTGGTATACCCAGCAGCGCCATAGATGTAGCCATTCTGAACGTCATAGGCCGGCGACAGGCGCAGCCCTTCCGGGGTTTCGAGCAGCGACCAGTTCTTGAGGTGGCAATCGACGTTGCCGACCAGCACGAAAGCCACCAGACGCTTGAAAACCTGGCGGGCATCGAGCAACCGCGCCGCCGAATGCTCCAGGGCCTTGCCGAGCACCTCATAGGAGGCCTCGTACTTTCCCTTGAAGTCCAGGCCGGGCGGCTTGCCAATGATCTGCGCCACATCCTCGCAGGCCAGTTTTTCGCCCCCCCGCCGGTCGAATCGCCGGACCAGCAACGCCACGCCATCGATCCCCGCAACAGGCCCGAGCCCCGCCTGGACGACCTCCTGGTCGCCCAGCAGAAGACGGCACAGTTCGAGCGTCGTCGCCTCGTTGGCAACCATGTCGTGAAGCGGCGGTTCGGCGTGGTACTTGGCAATCAAGGGAGCCGGACCATCGGCGGCGGCCGGCACCACGGCGCCTTCCTCCTCCCGGCACAGCACCTTGGCCTGAACGCCGCTGATGGTGCGGTCTCCAGCCACCGCAGCGGCGTCCAGGGCGGGGGTGCCCTCCTTCAAGCGCACGCGGTCGTGGCTGTAGGCCGGATCGATCACTCCCACCGCCCCGATGCAGTCGGCCCCAAAGGCCAGCAGAATCCCAAAGTCGTCGTTGCGATCCACATCGGCATAGGCCGTCTGGCGCCCCCGCAGCCACCCTTCCGGCGCCAGGTGGGCAAAGAACGGGTGCAGGCCGTGCGGGTGGTCGTGCACCGGGCGGGAGACGGGAAGCGAACAGGAGATCGAGCGGGTGACACCGGCATCATAGGCAAACCGGCACCCACCGTCCGACAGTTCACTGAGGACACCGACGCGCTGGTCCTTGAAGGTCACGATGCCGTAGCGCAGATCCGCCATAAGTATCGAAATCCATACTGCGAGCCCGGATAAGTTCATTTCCGTATCAAAAACGATACCATTCTTCTGGATGGTATTGCAAACGATACCCTCAGCGGGGAATCACAAGCCGGCAGTATCAAATTCAAGACCTCATCCCCTCGGGGTGTTCCCTGGCGGCAAAGTTTGATACTGAACGCCGGGCCAGATACAGCACTCGGGAAATGAGCAATGTTCGTCGGAATGGATTTCGGGACCACCAACAGCGCCGTTGCCGTGGCGGGGCGCGAGGGCGGGGCCGAAGTCGTGCCTTTTGCCACCTCGGGCGGGCCGTCGTCCACCCTGCGGTCGGTCCTCGCCTTCGATGGGGCGCATCGTGATGCCGGCGGGCGGATCCTGCCGCTGGTCGGCCATCAGGCCATCGACGCCTATCTGCATGGCGACGGCGAGTGCCGGTTCCTACAGTCCTTCAAGTCCTATCTGACCAGCCGGTCGTTCACCGGGACGACGATTTTTGGCGCCAACTACACCCTGGAGGCCCTGGTGGCCCTGATCGTCGGGCACCTGCGCCGCACTGCCGAGGATGGCCGGGAGCCGGTCCGGCGGGTGGTGGCCGGGCGCCCGGTGCGCTTCGTGGCCGAGGGCGGCGAGGTCGAGGACGATTTCGCCACCGGCCGCCTTCTCGACGCCTTCGCCAAGGCGGGCATCAACGACGTGGCGTTCGAGTTCGAGCCCATCGCGGCGGCGTATTACTACGAACAGTCCCTGACCGAGGATCAGACCGTGCTGGTGGCCGACTTCGGCGGCGGCACCAGCGATTTCTGTCTGGTCCGCCTGGGGCCGGGGCGGTCGCGTCTGGGCCGACCCGAGGACGCCATCATCGGCACGGCGGGCGTCGGCATCGCCGGCGACGCCTTTGACCGCCGCATCGTCCAGCACGGTGTGTCCGAGCATTTCGGCAAGGGCACCGAGTATCAGGCCGACGGGGCGACCCTGCCCATGCCGGGCTGGATCTTTGCCAAGCTGGAACGTTGGCACCACGTCTCGTTCCTCAACACCCCGCGCACCCTGCGCCTGCTGCATGACCTGCACCGTCAGGTCGAGCACCCCGAGCAGATCGAGCAACTGCTGGCGCTGATCGAGCACAACCTTGGTTACCACCTGTACCGCGCCGTCGAGCAGGCCAAGCTGGACCTGTCACGCGGCGGCGAAGCTTTGTTTCGCTTCGACCACGATCCGGTCATCGTCGAACGGCGCATCACCCGGACCGAGTTCGAGAGCTGGATCGCCCCGGAACTGACCGCCATCGAAACCTGCGTGGAAGGCCTGCTGGAGTCGACCGGCACGGCGGCCGGCAAGGTGGACCGTGTGTTCCTGACCGGGGGGTCTTCGCTGGTCCCTGCGGTGCGCGCCATCTTCGCCCGCCGCTTCGGCGAGGACAAGATCAGCGCCGGCGGCGAGTTCATCTCGGTCGCCACCGGGCTGGCCCAGCGGGCGCGGGAGGTGTTCGCGGCCTGAGGACGTGAAGCGGGGAACCACAGAGGACACAGAGGAGGCACAGAGAGAGCGCAGTTTAGGCGCCGCAGGCAAAATCATCCCAGTGTGGATTTTATGCGCTGCGCGCGGTCCTCTGCATCAAACCCTCTGTGTCTCTGTGTCCTCTGTGGTAAATCCCTTCACTTCCTTAGGCAACCGCCACCCCAGGCCTCAGGGCGCCACGGTTCCGAAGCGGCGTTCGCGGCCCTGGAACTGGGTGACGCACCGCGCCAGATCGCCCGGCCCGAAGTCGGGCCACAGCGTGTCCACGAACACCATTTCCGCATAGGCGCACTGCCACAGCAGGAAGTTGCTCACCCGCTGTTCGCCCGAGGTGCGGATCAGCAGGTCGGGCTCGGGCATGCCGGCGGTGGACAGGGCGCCCTCAAAGGCCGCCTCGTCGATGGCGTCGGGGTCCAGGGTGCCGTCGGCCACGGCGTGGGCGAGGTGGCGGGCGGCGGTGACGATGTCGGCCCGGCCGCCGTAGGACAGCGCAATGGTCAGGCACAGCGCGGAGTTGGCCGCCGTCTGATCCTCGGCGGCCTGCATCAGACTGGCGATATCGGCCGGCAGGCGGTCGCGCTCACCGATGAAGCACAGGCGCACGCCGTCCTTGTGCAGCTTGTTGACCTCGTTACGCAGGTACAGGCGCAGCAGGCCCATCAGGGCCGACACCTCCTGCTCGGGCCGGCGCCAGTTCTCCGACGAGAAGCCGAATAGCGTCAGGTGGGTGATGCCCGCACCGGGGGCTGCCCTGACCACGCTGCGCACGGCTTCGACGCCGCGCTGGTGGCCAGCCACACGGGGCAGGCCGCGGGATTGCGCCCAGCGTCCATTGCCGTCCATGATGATCGCCACGTGGAACGGAGCGGAACCAGCACCGACACTGCCGTCGGGCGGGGTGGGAAGGGCTTCGGTTTGCATCATTCTGACCGACTGTCCAGGCTGTCGTTCGCGGGTGCCGCACGGCACGGGGCCGGGCAAGAAAGGGCGTGGGAGTGTGGTGTTGGTGTGGGGTCGGGGCGGCGGGACCTCCGTTGGCGGCGCAAAATCATGGTGAGCGAAAGCGCCTTCCCTGTCCAGCATACCAGCGCCACGCAGGCGGTCTACCTCTTTGGGGGATCCCTGCTACTCCCCAAAAAAGGCAGGGTTGGGGCGGCGCAGATGAAGCAACAGGGCCGCCACCACCCCGAATGCGACCGCCGAACCCACGGCCGGGGCTCCCACGGCGGCCACGGCGGCAGCAGCCAGCAGCGCGACGTTGCCGCCCACCACCCGGACCACCACCTGATCATGGCGCAGCCCGCCCTGGTGCACGGCGCGCTGATAGAAATGCTCGCGGTGCGGCGCCAGCACCGGCCCGCCGCGCGCCGCCCGCATCAACAAGGTCAAGGTCGCGTCGGCCAGATAGTACGCCGGCAGGATGAAGGCCACCGCCAGCCACCCCGACAGGGCCAGCACCAGCAGCAGCCAACCAAGCAGATAGCCCAGCGGAATGCTGCCGACGTCGCCCAGAAAGACCTTGGCCGGATGCCAATTCCACGCCAGAAACCCGAAGCCCGCACCGGCCACGATGGTGCCCATGACGGCGACCGGCAGACCGCTCGCCACGCCCACCCCAAGGCCCAGCGCCAAACCGGCGATGCCAAGGCCGAGGCTCGCCGTCTGGGCGCCCGAGATGCCGTCGATGCCGTCCATGAAATTGTACAGGTTGACGAACCACACCCAGGCCAGCCCGGCCACCACGCGGTCGGCCCACACCGGCAGCACACCCTGGAACACCACGGCATCGGCCGGCAGGGTGGCCAGGGCGGCGGCCACGACGGCGATATGCACCGGAAAACGCAGCCGGCGCGGCAGGTTCACCCGATCATCAATCCACGACAGGGCGCCCAGCACGGCCGCGCCAGACAGGACCACCGCCGCCATGGTGCCATAGGGACCGGCGCCAAGCACGCCAAGGGCAACGCCCCAGCCGGCCACCACGACCAGCGTGACCACCAGGCCGCCGCCGCGCGGGGTCGGCACCTTGTGGCTCGACCGTTCGTTGGGAATGTCCATCACCGCCCGCCGACGCAAGGCGGCGACCAGCGGACGCAGGAGAACAGCGGTCAGCACCGCGCACGCGATACCAGCGCCCACGGCACCCAGGGTCTGCAAGGGGGCCGGGTCCACTACTCTGCGCCGGAACGGGGTGACGGAAGCGACATGCGGCACCTCGACGATAGGAAACGACTCGGGGCTGGAAAGGCGCGCACTGTGCAACCTGCCCCCATGCAATTCAAGCCGCTTGTGACCCCAGGCAGGACCATCCCAAGCAGGATTGGCACAGTTTCTCCTTCTACAGGCTGCGCAACGGCCCTAAAGTTCGGGCCATGTCAGACGCGGCGCATGGGCGCCCTTTTTGCGAAAGGACCTTTGCAGTGACCATCCTGGTGACCGGAAGCGCAGGCTTCATCGGCTCGCACGCCGCCCTTCGCCTCCTCGACCGGGGCGAGACCGTGGTCGGCGTGGACGTCGTCAACGACTATTACGACGTCGGCCTCAAGGAGGCCCGGCTTGCCCGCCTGCGCGCCTACGACCGGTTCCACGAGGCCCGCATCGACATCGCCGACCGCGCGGCGCTGGAAACGGTCTTTGCCGGCCACGCGCCGAAGCGGGTCATCAACCTCGCGGCCCAAGCGGGCGTGCGCTACAGCGTGGACAATCCGGCAGCTTACGTGTCGTCCAATCTGGTCGGGTTCGGCAACCTGCTGGAGTGCTGCCGCCAGGGCGCGGTGGAGCATCTGGTGTATGCGGCGACCAGTTCGGTCTATGGCGCCAACGCGTCGATGCCGTTCTCCGAGAGCGACGGCGCCTCCCACCCCATGAGCCTGTACGCGGCGACCAAGCGGGCCAACGAACTGATGGCCCATTCCTACAGCCATATCCACAACCTGCCGACCAGCGGCCTGCGGTTCTTCACCGTGTATGGCCCATGGGGCCGTCCGGATATGGCGCTGTTCAAGTTCACCAAGGCGATCCTCGAAGACCGTCCCATCGACGTCTACAACAACGGCGTGATGCAGCGGGACTTCACCTACATCGACGACATCGTCGAAGGGGTGATCCGCCTGCTCGACCACACCGCGACGCCCGACCCCGACTGGCGGGCGGACGTGCGCCACCCCGACCCGGCAACCAGCGGCATCGCGCCGTACCGCCTCTACAACATCGGGCGCGGCAAACCGGTGCAGTTGATGGACTACGTGCGCACCCTGGAGGCCAAGCTGGGCCGCACGGCACGCCTCAACATGATGCCCATGCAGGCCGGCGATGTGTCGGCCACCTATGCAGACACCACCGCCCTGCAAAAGGCCGTGGGCTACGAGCCGTCCACTACGGTGGAGGTGGGCGTGGGCCGTTTCGTGGACTGGTATCTCGAATACTACAAAAAATAGCAGTTAAACAGTTTGCGATCTCCACGTTATATGTGTTGAACGGAGATAAAATACATCGTATGACTCCCCAACGACAATGTTGGGGGGCCTGCGCCCCCATTCCATGAGCAATGGGGCGACCATGACCTACGCCAGTGTCCTTTCCCTTCACCGCCTGACCCACCTCCGGCGCCTGGAGTCCGAGAGCATCCAGATCATGCGCGAGGTGGTGGCCCAGTTCCGCAACCCCGCCATGCTGTACTCCGTCGGCAAGGACAGCGCGGTGATGCTGCACCTGGCGCTCAAGGCGTTTCATCCGTCCAAGCTGCCGTTTCCGCTGCTGCATGTGGACACCACCTGGAAGTTCCGCGAGATGATCGCCTTCCGCGATCAGCGCGCCGCCGACCTGGGCCTGGACCTGCTGGTCCACGTCAACCAGGACGGCGTGGACCAGGGCATCGGCCCGGTCAGCCACGGGTCGGCGGTTCACACCGACGTGATGAAGACCCAAGGCCTCAAGCAGGCGCTGGACAAGTACGGCTTTGACGCGGCCTTCGGCGGCGCCCGCCGCGACGAGGAAAAGAGCCGCGCCAAGGAACGCGTGTTCTCCTTCCGCAGCGCCGCGCACCGCTGGGACCCCAAGAACCAGCGGCCGGAGCTGTGGAACCAGTACAATGGACGCATCCACAAGGGGGAAAGCATCCGCGTGTTCCCCCTGTCCAACTGGACCGAGCTGGACATCTGGCAATACATCTTCCTGGAAAGCATCCCGGTGGTGCCGCTGTACTTCGCCGCCCCCCGCCCGGTGGTCGAACGGGACGGCGCCCTCATCATGGTCGATGACGACCGCCTGCCCCTGCTGCCCGGCGAGACGCCGCAGATGCGCACGGTCCGGTTCCGCACCCTGGGCTGCTATCCGCTGACCGGGGCCATCGAGAGCGAGGCCGACACCTTGCAGGCCGTGATCCGCGAAATGCTGGTCTCGACCACGTCCGAACGCCAGGGCCGGGTGATCGACCGCGACGGCGGCGCCTCCATGGAAGCCAAGAAGCAGGAAGGGTATTTCTGATGAACGCGCCGCTCGACCTGTCCCTCGAAGACGTCGCCGCCTACCTGCGCACCCAGGAGGAAAAGGACCTGCTGCGGTTCATCACCTGCGGCAGCGTGGACGACGGGAAATCCACCCTGATTGGCCGCCTTCTCTACGACACCAAGCTGATCCTGGAGGACCAGATGGCGGCGCTGGAGAAGGACAGCGCAACCCAGGGCACTACCGGCGGCGGCATCGACTTCGCCCTACTGGTCGATGGCCTCGCCGCCGAGCGCGAACAGGGCATCACCATCGACGTGGCCTACCGCTTCTTCACCACGGAAAAGCGCAAGTTCATTGTGTCCGACACCCCCGGCCACGAGCAGTACACCCGCAACATGGCCACCGGAGCCTCCACCGCCGAGGTCGCCGTCATCCTGATCGACGCCCGCAAAGGCGTGCTGACCCAGACCCGCCGCCATTCCTACATCGTGTCGCTGATGGGCATTCGCGATGTGGTGCTGGCGGTCAACAAGATGGATCTGGTGGACTTCTCGCAGGACACGTTCGACGCCATCGTCGCAGACTACGCAGCCTTTGCCGCACAGGTGGGGATCGAGCGGTTCACCGCCATCCCGTTGTCGGCCAAGGAAGGCGACAACATGATCGCCCCGTCGCCGCGCACCCCGTGGTACGACGGCCCGGCCCTGCTGCCGTTCCTGGAAACCGTGGAGCCGCGCCGCGACATCGCCGACAAGCCGTTCCGCTTCCCGGTCCAGTGGGTCAACCGCCCCAACCAGGATTTCCGCGGCTTCTCCGGCACCATCGCCAGCGGCATCCTGCGCCCCGGCGATCTGGTGACGGCCCAGCCCTCGGGCCGCTCCAGCCGCGTGAGCCGCATTGTGACCTTTGACGGGGACCTCGACGTCGCCGTGGCCGGGCAGGCCGTCACCATCGTGCTGGCCGACGAGATCGACATTTCACGCGGCGACGCCCTGTGCGCCGCCGACGCGCCGTGCGGCGTGACCGACCAGTTCGCAGCCCATATCCTATGGATGAACGAGGCCGCGTTGATGCCCGGCCGCCACTACCTGTTCCGCCTGGGCACGGGCCAAGTCGGCGGCCAGATCACCGAACTGAAGCACAAGGTCAACGTCAACACCCTGGAGCATCAGGCCGCCAAGCACCTGGACCTCAACGAGGTGGGGTTCTGCAACGTCGCCCTGGACCACGCCCTGCCCTTCGACGCCTACGCCGACAACCGCGAAATGGGCGCCTTCATCATCGTTGACCGCCTGACCAACGCCACGGTCGGCGCCGGCATGATCGAGTTCGGCCTGCGCCGGGCGACCAATATCGCCTGGCACGACATGGAGATCACCAAGGACGCCCACGCCCGCCAGAAAGGGCAGAAGCCGTGCGTGCTGTGGTTCACCGGCCTGTCGGGGGCCGGCAAGTCCACGGTCGCCAATCTGGTCGAAAAGCGTCTGCACGCGCTGGGCCGCCACACCTATTCGCTGGACGGCGACAACGTGCGCCATGGCCTGAACAAGGACCTGGGCTTCACCGAGGACGACCGCGTCGAAAACATCCGCCGCGTGGCCGAGGTCGCCAAATTGTTCGTGGACGCCGGGTTGATCGTGGTGTGCTCCTTCATCTCGCCGTTCCGCAACGAACGGCAGATGGCCCGCGAACTGGTCGAGGACGGGGAATTCTTCGAGGTCTTCGTGGACGCCCCCCTGGCCGTCTGCGCCGAACGCGACCCCAAGGGCCTCTACAAAAAGGCGCAGGAGGGCAAGATCAAGAACTTCACCGGCATCGACAGCCCTTACGAAGCGCCGGAAAACCCCGAACTCGTCCTCAACACAGCCGAAGACACCGCCGAGGCCCTAGCCGACCGGGTTATCGCCCTGCTGCGGGAGAACGGGCACATCTAGCTTTGGGAGGGAGCCGGGCGCTGCCCGGACCCGCAAAGGGCCATTGGCCCTTTGATCCCATGAAGGGGGGCTGCGCTATTTCTTGCGCCGCAGGCAATCAACCTCGCCATCCAATGCGCTGCGCGCGGCTTCCTGTATCTCATTCCCGAGGTCCAGGAGGCCGCGCCTCCTGGCGGGTGCGGGCAGAGCCCGCGTTCCTTCACCACCCGCCCGCCAAATCCTTGCCTGCGGTTCATGGACGGGGTAAGCCATTGCGTCTCAGAGTCATCGCTGCAAAGGCCCTCCGCTCATGCCCCAATCCCGCACCATTTCCGTGATCGGCCTCGGGTACGTGGGGTTGCCGGTGGCGGCGGCGTTCGGGCGGCACGGCCGGGTGATCGCCTTTGACATCAACCGGGGGCGGATTGACGAACTTGCGCGCGGCATTGACCGCACGGGCGAATGCTCGGCCGCCGATCTGGCCGCCGCCGACCTGCATTTGACCACCGACGCCAGCGCGCTCAGTGCCGCCGACTTCCACATCGTCACCGTGCCGACGCCCATCGACGACGGTCGCCGGCCCGACCTGGGGCCGCTGCTCGCGGCGTCCCGCACCGTCGGCCGGGTGCTCAAAAAGGGCGACATCGTGGTCTATGAGTCCACGGTCTACCCCGGCGCCACCGAAGAAGACTGCGTGCCGGTCCTGGAGGCCGAGAGTGGCCTTGTCCTGGGGCGCGACTTCTCGGTCGGCTACAGCCCCGAGCGGATCAATCCCGGCGACACCGAACACCGCTTCACCACCATCACCAAGGTGGTGTCCGGGTCCGACGCCGACACCCTGCGCATCGTCGCCGAAGTCTATGGCAGTGTCGTCACCGCCGGTGTCCATGCCGCACCCAGCATCAAGGCGGCCGAGGCGGCCAAGGTGATCGAGAACACCCAGCGCGACCTCAACATCGCCCTGATGAACGAACTGTCGTTGATCTTCCACCGCCTGGGCATCGACACCCGCGACGTGCTGGCCGCTGCCGGCACCAAGTGGAACTTCCTGCCGTTCACCCCCGGTTTGGTCGGCGGGCACTGCATCGGGGTGGACCCCTATTACCTGACCCACCGCGCCCAGCGCGCCGGGTATCACCCGGAGGTCATCCTGGCCGGGCGCCGCATCAACGACGGGATGCCCGACTTCGTGGCCCAGGCCGTGGTCCGCCACCTGCTGAAGGTGCGCGCCGCCGACCCCGTTGTCACCGTCCTCGGCCTGACCTTCAAGGAGGACGTGCCCGACACCCGCAACACCCGCGTGGTGGACATCATCAAGGCCCTCAAGGGTTTTGGCGTACGCGTGCAGCTTCACGATCCGGTGGCCGACGCCGATGAGGCGCGCCACGAATACGGCCTGGACCTGACGCCGGCGGACGCACTGGACCCGGCCGACGCCGTCGTCCTGGCCGTCGCCCACCGCACCTTCCGCACCGCCGGATGGGGCGGCATCACGCCCTTGCTGCGCCACGGCGGCGGGTTCGTGGCCGACGTGCGCGGGGTGCTTGACCGCGACGCTCGCCCGGCCGACATCGACCTCTGGCGGCTGTAGGAACAAGACCATGACCGACGTTCAGGCTTACCTGCGCGGCACCGCCGACGCCCTCGCCACCGCCGCCGCCGATGCCGCATTGGTCGCCGCCACCAGCCTGGCGGTAGGTGTTGTAAGTACAGCGCTGAAGGCTGGGCGGCCGGTGCTGGTGTGCGGCAACGGCGGGTCCATGGCCGACGCCCAGCACATTGCGGGCGAACTCACCGCGCGCTTTCGGCTGGAGCGCCCCGGCCTGCCGGTCATCGCCCTGGGGACCAACCTTGCGACCCTGACCGCGTGGAGCAACGACTACGACTACACCACCGCCTTCGCCCGCGAGGTCGAGGCCTATGGCGTGGATGGTGGCGTGTTGATCGGGCTGTCAACCAGCGGCAATTCCCGCAACGTGGTGGCCGCCGCCGAAAAGGCCCGCGCCAAAGGCCTGTCGGTCATCGCCCTGACCGGCGCCGGGGGTGGCAAGCTGGCCGCCCTGGCCGATGTCCTGATAGCCGCCCCGGCCACCGACACGCCGCGCATCCAGGAAATCCACATCGCCCTGTATCATTTTCTGTGCGAACAGGTCGAAGTCGCCTGCGCCTGAGGCCGGCCTGACAGTTTCCGCTGACGCGGACGGGTTGCCACCCGTGCCCGCCTGGAGCGATGCTCCAGACCTCCTTGCTTTTTTTGAAGAAAAGAAAGGGGTTCGGGGTCCCCCCGAGCGGGTGTGGGCGGCAGCCCACCAATGTCAAGAAAGTGAAGGTATTAAACCACAGAGGACACAGAGAGCACAGAGAAGTCACAGAGGCTTCGGTTAAACTGTTGCGCGCAGCGCATCAAACTCCTGCCACGGAATTATTTTCCTGCGGCGCAACTTTTCCGCTCTCTCTCTGTGACCTCTGTGTTCTTTGTGGTTAACCCACTTCACTTTCTTACTTCGGCTCACCCATGCGCAGAGCCTCGATGAAGGCCGTCTGGGGAATTTCCACCTTGCCGAACTGGCGCATGCGCTTCTTGCCCTCTTTCTGCTTGTCGAGCAGCTTGCGCTTGCGGCTGATGTCGCCACCGTAGCACTTGGCGGTGACGTCCTTGCGCATGGCCGAGATGGTTTCGCGCGCCACCACCTTGCCGCCGATGGCGGCCTGGATGGGGATCTTGAACATATGCTTGGGGATGAGGTCCTTCAGCCGTTCGCAGATCTGGCGGCCACGGTATTCGGCCTGGCTGCGGTGGGCCAGGAAGGCCAGGGCATCAACCGGCTCGTTGTTGACCAGAATGG
>LAEA01000012.1 GCA_000961745.1 Rhodospirillaceae bacterium BRH_c57
CACCCTCGCGCCCGCGCCTGTTCCGGCGCAGGCGCAGGAAGAGACCCGCCTGCCTCCGCCCGACACGCCGACCGCTGTTCCAGTCCCCGAGGAACCGCGTCTCATCTCCCCCGCCGCCGCCGATGGGTGGATGGCCCACCTGGGGGTGTTCCGCACCCAGCAGCAGGCCGACGCCGCCTGGCAAGCCCTGACCGAACGGACGCCCGGCCTGGCCGACACGAAGCCTTACGTCATGCCGGGCTACGTGCCGGGCCAGGGCGACATCCTGCGTCTCTATGCCCAGGGCGACCAGGCAACCCTCACCCCCCTGTGCACCGCCCTGCGCACGGGCGGCCAGGAATGCGAGTTGCACCGCTTCTTCAGGTAGACTTCAGGGTGCGGTCCAAAAACGCCATTGTCCGCTGCCACGCCACCTGCGCGTCTTCTTGATCGAAGCGGTTGCCGGACGGGTTGGCGAAGGCATGGTCGGCGTCGTAGTGGTAGATCTCGTGCGGGTGGCCGATGTCCTTGAGGGCGGCCTCAAAGGCCCCGGCCATGGCCGGGGTGATAAAGGTGTCGCGGGTGGCGAAGTGGCCCTGGACGGGACCGGACAGACGGCGCAGGTCCTCGGCCGGGCGGTCAACGCGACCGTAGTAGATGACCGTGGCGTCCATCGGCGTGGCAATGCTGGCATTGAGCGACCACGCCCCGCCGAAGCACCAGCCGATCACCCCGACCTTACCGTTGGCGACGCGCGCGTGCTGGCGCAGCCATGCCGTCCAGCTTGTCAAGGTGTCGGTGGCCTCCTCGGACTTGACCGCGCTCATCAGGGCCTTGGCCTCGTCGGGGCTGGATACCGCCGGACGGCCATACAGATCAACCGCCAGGGCGACGTAGCCGTTACGCGCGAAGTCATGGGCGACGCTGCGGATCTGGTCGTTCAGGCCCCACCATTCGTGGATTAACACGATGCCCGGCCCGCTGCCGGTCTCGGGCAGGGCCAACGCTGCGGAAACCTCGCGCCCGGCGGCAGTGGTTATGGTGACCGTGTCGGTCTGCGCGGCGGCGGCGCGGGCGAGGCCAGCGTCAGCCAGGATGGCGGTCAGCGGCACGGCGCCCAGCCCCTTCAGGACCGTGCGGCGCGCGATGGTGGGGTGAGTCATCTTCATCCTCCCGTAACTGTCATGGACCCCCTGAGAGTGAACGGGTTTTCAAAAAATGGAAGCGCAACCCTCGGCGGTGTGTCCGATAAATGCGAGTCGCCGCAATGCAGCATCGCATCGGAGGACGATAGTAGGATTATTGCATACTTCATAACCCGGAAAAAATGCACGGAAACCCTCGGTGTTTGAAAAAGATGCTTGAAATACCGAGCGTTTTGGCCGGGAATGGTATCAGGACTTCGGGTCGTGGTGGGTAATCGCCCACTAACCGGCTCGGGCGTTTTCGCGGCCGTCGAAAACCAGAAACCCGGAACAACACGGGACCTCGGTGCGCCAGCCCTTCGTGGGCACACGACCAATATCAGGGAGATATTCCAAGATGCAGCACTCGTTCAAAAAGGTTGGCACGGTGGCCGGCAAGAAGCTCGGCAAGGTCGCCGGCGTCGCGGCCATCGCCGGCACCATCGCGCTCGGCGCGGCGGTTCCGTCGGCCGACGCCCAGGAGCGCATGCGCTGGCAGATGACCATGGGCTTTCCGTCCACGCTGACCGCGCTGGCCGACACCGCGCCGTGGGTGGCCGAACAGGTTTCCGTGATGTCGGACGGCAAGATGACCTTGCAGGTGTTCGAGCCGGGCAAGCTGGTCAAGGGCACCGAGGTGTTCGACGCCGTGTCCCAGGGCAAGGTCGATTCGGGCTACGTGTGGGCCGGCTATGAAATGGGTTCGGTACCATCCGCCGCCCTGTTCGGCGCCCAGCCGTTCGGACTGGAGCCGGCCGAAATGGCCGCCTTCATGATGGAACGCGGCGGCCAGCAGATGATGGAGGAGATCTATGCTCCCCATAACATCGTCCCGCTGTTCTGCGGCACCATTTCGCCCGAAGCCGC
The DNA here is from genome assembly GCA_000961745.1 of Rhodospirillaceae bacterium BRH_c57. Taxonomy (GTDB): domain Bacteria; phylum Pseudomonadota; class Alphaproteobacteria; order Rhodospirillales; family Rhodospirillaceae; genus Cauispirillum. The sequence continues at coordinate 2,031 of LAEA01000012.1, forward strand.
CGGTTGGTTCCGCTTCCCGATCGAAAGCCTCGATCAGGTCAAGGGCCTGAAGATCCGCTTCGCCGGCCTGGGCGGTGAAGTGATGCAGAAAATGGGCGCCTCGGTCGTCCTGCTGTCGGGTTCGGAACTGTTCGAGGCCCTGGAAAAGGGCGTCATCGACGCCACCGAGTTCTCGCTGCCGACCGTGGACGAGCAGCTCGGCTTCTACAAGGTCGCCAAGTACTACCACCTGCCCGGCTGGCACCAGCCGTCGACCAACCAGTACCTCTACATCAACAAGGGCAAGTTCGACGCCCTGAGCAAGCAGCAGCAGGCCATCCTGCGCACCGCCTGCTCCGCTGGCGTCGCCAAGTCCTTGGCCCGTGCCGAGGGCCTGCAGGGTGCCGTCCTCAAGAGGTTCCAGGAGGAGCACGGTGTCACCGCCGTCCGCCTGCCCGAGGATGTTCTGCGCGAGCTGAAGGTCAAGACCGACGAGGTGATGGCCGAGTACTCCGCCAAGGACGCCGACTTCAAGCGGGTCTGGGACGCCATGTCCGGCTACATGACCGAAAACCAGCAGTGGCGTGAGCTTGGCTACCTGCCGCGCGATTTCAAAAGCACCGGCAACTAAAACCGCCGCATACCGGGCTGGAGCATCCGCCGCGAGGACGCGGCAGACGCTTCAGCTCCGGCACCCACGCCACTCCGATGGGGACCTTCCATGAGTGAAAAGCCCAACCTACCGGGCGTGCCGGCCGGGGATGAGTCCCCGGCCGACTTCACCTTGCCGCATACCCGCGTGTCCGACGCCCTGGACGGCTTCGTCCGGCGCATCGGGCAGGTGGCGGCCTGGGTGTGGGCCATACTGGTGCTGGTGATCGTCTACAACGTGATCCAGCGTTACGTTTTCGGCATCGGGGCCATCTGGCTGGAGGAGCTACAATGGCACATTTATGCCGTGGGCTTCATCATCGGCTTGAGCTACGCGGTCAGCGCCGACCGCCATGTGCGTGTCGACGTGCTGGCCGAACGCTGGGGAATGCGCACCAAGGCCTGGGTCGAGTTCGCCGGGATCGTGTTGCTTCTGCTGCCGTTCACCATCGCCATCCTGACCGCCGGAGTCCCCTTCGTGTGGACATCCTACACCCTGAACGAGGTGTCGGCCGCACCGGGCGGGCTCGGCTACCGCTGGGTGCTCAAGTCTTTCATCCTGTGGGGCTTCGGCCTTCTGATCATTGCCGCCACCGCACGGTTGCTGCGCTGCATGGCGCTGCTGTTTGGCTGGCCAAGGCCGATCTGGCCGCGCGGCTGAGGGGGGAAGCACCGTGGAATCCTACGAGTTTATCGTCGTCATCCTGTTGCTGTCGTTCATCGGCCTGATCTTCACCGGGTTTCCCATCGCCTGGATCCTGGGGGGGCTGTCCATCGTCTACCTGGGCATCAGCCTTGCGCTGTTGAACTGGTTCGACGTCGACACCTATTTCCTCGACGACTGGCTGGACTTCGCCATCATCGTCGACCGCATCTGGGGGCAGATGACCAATTGGGTCCTTGTGGCCCTGCCCATGTTCATCTTCATGGGCCTGATGCTCGACCGTTCCGGCGTGGCCGACAAGCTGATGGTGAACTTCACCAAGGTGTTCGGCGGCATGCGCGGCGGTCTGGCCGTCACCGTCATCATCATCGGCGTGCTGCTGGCCGCCTCGACCGGCATCGTCGGCGCATCGGTGGTGCTGCTGTCCATGCTCGCCCTGCCCATCATGATGGAGGGCAAGTACGACAAGTCGCTGGCCACCGGCGTGGTGGCCAGTTCGGGCACGCTCGGCATCCTCATCCCGCCGTCGATCATGCTGGTCATCATGGCCGACCAGTTGTCCCTGCCGGTCGGCAACCTGTTCATGGGCGCGATCATTCCCGGCCTGATGCTGGGCGTGTTCTATATCACCTACGTGGTGATCGTCGCCTTCGCCCGGCCCAAGATGGCCCCGGCCCCGGCCAAGGCGCCGGAGTTCACCCTGCGCGACGCCCTGGGCACGCTGTGGGCGGTGGTGCCGCCGTTCTTCCTGATCCTGGCCGTGCTGGGGTCGATCTTCATGGGCATCGCCACCCCGACCGAGGCGTCGGGCATCGGCGCGTTGGGCGCCACCCTGCTGGCCCTGGCCAACAAGCGCCTAAACTTCGAGACCGTGCGCACGGTGTGCCGCGAAACCATGCTGACCACCGCCTTCATCTTCGGCATCTTCCTGGGGGCGACGGCGTTCGCGCTGGTCATGCGCTCGCTGGGCGGTGACGAGTTCATCGGCGGGCTGCTCAAGGGGCTGCCGTTCCCGCCGTGGGGCGTGGTGACGTTCATCCTGTTCATCACCTTCATCGCCGGGTTCTTCCTCGACTGGCTTGAAATCAGCCTCATCATCCTGCCGCTGGTCGCCCCCGTGGTGGAGTCACTGGGCTATGACCTGACGTGGTTCTCCATCCTGTTCGCGGTGTGCCTGCAGACCAGCTTCCTGACCCCGCCAGTGGGCTTCTCGCTGTTCTACCTCAAAGGCGTGGCGCCACCAGGGATCACGGTCCAGCACATCTACAAGGGCGTCATCCCGTTCGTCCTGCTGCAGATCCTGGCCATGATCATGATCTTCTTCTTCGAGGACCTGGTCATGTGGCTGCCCAACCAAATGTACTGAGCGACCCCATTTCCCCAAGCCGCCGCCGGACACCCCGGCGGCGGTTTTTTTGCGCGCTGCATCATATCGTCATATTTCTGTCACGCTTCGGTTCCAAAAGTATGGTTCCGATGGGGGTGTGGGGATGTGTCGTGCAGTCTGTGCGTTCTATCTTTCAGCATTGGATTGCGCCGCTTGCGGTGATTCCGGTACTTTATGGGCTGCTTCAGGCTGTCGCGGCCATGGCGCTCGGGGTTCGCCTGAACGGCAGCGTGGCGTGGGGCGACCTTGCCCTGCACCTCGTGCTCGGCGCCGTGGTACTGTGCGTGGCACGCGGCCGCTGGGCGTTCGTGATCCTGATGGGCCTGCTGATGACCCTGCTGCACCTTGGCAACGCCATGAAGATCGTGGTTCTTGGCGGTCCGATCATGCCCGATGACCTGCTGGCCGCCCGCGCCCTGTTCCTCATCCTTGATGGGGTGTGGCTGGTCGCGGCCGTGGCACTGGCCGGCGGCATCGTCATCGCCCTGGCCTTGGCCGTCACCCTGCGCCCGCGCCGCGCCCAGTGGGCCGCCGCCGGTGCCGTGGCCGTGGTCGCCGCG
>LAEA01000092.1 GCA_000961745.1 Rhodospirillaceae bacterium BRH_c57
TCGGCACCCGCGCAATCCCCGCCGCGCCGTCCGTGGTCTGTGCCGGGGTGACGGCCCGGAACGCGCCGGCCCCGTCATCCCAGGCCAGCACCTGCCCGGCCGTCGGCGTCAACGCAGGGTCCACGTCGGCCAAATGCCGCAGGGCCAGTGCATCGCCCGCCACGCGATAGCCGTCAGACAGGTCGAGCACGCCCAGGGCATACGTCATGACGCCGGGGCCACTAATCCACACCCAAGCCGCGTGAGCATCAACTTCCCCGGCCGCCGAGACCAGCGTCACGACCTGCTGCCCGTAGGACGGACTCCAGCCCGGCCCGTAATACTGCCGGTCCACCACATCACCCGGAGGGGCAAAAACGAACGCCAAGTCGGGGACATGGTCGTTGACGTAATCCCCCACGTCGGCCGTGCGGTGACGCGTCACGGCCCACGCCCCGGCCGCCGTTGTAAAGACCGCCACCTCCCCGCCGTCCACGGTCCAGGATTTACCGTCCGACGCGACGGACAAGTCAAATCCCGTCAAGCAAAGCGCGGTTCCGGGGGGTACGGTCCCCGGTCCCGGCAGCGTGAGAGTCCCGGAACTGGCAAACAGCAGCGCCCCGGCGTCGGCGGTTGTGGCGGTGTAGGGCAACGTCGGATACTCGACCCGGTCCCAGCCGCTGCCCGCACCACCACCGCCACCCGAGAACCGGACCACCCAACCCGTCACAGTGCCTGACCCGGTGCGTGGAGCGGCATCAACCACCAGCGCGCCGGCCCCGTCATAACTGATTATCGTCGCATCCATGCTGGCCGTCAGGTTGATCGCTTCCAAGCGCACGCCCATGCCCGGCCCGAACGTCAGACCGCTCGGCACGGCCACGGTCTTTTGACCAGCCGTCACCGTCAGCGTGGACGGAGACAGCGCCCCCAGCCCGGCCAGCACGACCCACCGGCCAGCGGCGTAGTCGGTCCACCAGTCGGCCAAGGTCGCGGACGCGGAGACGTTGTGCGCGATCACGCAACCCATGACCATGCCGGCCACGCTGGCAATATCGCCGGTCGCGTAGGTCGCACCGGGGGTCCAGTCGCCGCGCGCGTTTAGCCGGGCGCTCGGCAGGGAGACGGTGCCGAGGATGGTCCCCTCGGAACCCGTAAAGATCAAGCTGTTGCCCGACCGCGTGACCTCGGCCAGGGACTCGCCCTCGGCAGTGGCGGTCACGACGGCCTCGAGGGCGGCCTTGAGCGCGAGGAAATTGGCGTCCATTTCGGCATGCGTGAGGGCCGCGCCTTTGCCGGCGCGCGTGATGATGGTCACGGTCATGGTGCAGGTGTCCTTCTCTTAAGGGCGAGAACGTGTGTATCGCCGGCCGCCATACCACTGAATCCCGCGCCAACTAAAATTGGCGTTGAACTACTGTCAGTTCCGCCATACCCAAGAGCTCCATACGCATTGAGTCCCCATGTGTACAGACGACCATCTTCACGAAGCGCGACCGAATACCTATCGCCGGCTGAGGCACGCATCCACCCGGATCCGATAAGCGTCGGGGTGTTTCGGTCAATTGTGTCGCCCGTCCCCAGTTGTCCGACGTTATTATGACCCCATGCGTAAAGGTCCCCGTCTGTAGTGACACCGAGCGAGTGCGCGCGCGAACCAACCACCCCCCCCAGCAGTGCAAAAGATCCGCAGTTTGCCGCAGAAACATTACTCCACAGTAGGCCCGGAACCGGAGTTGGTGTATTGCGCAATACATCATCACCAAGACCCAACTGCCCCTGATGATTGGCACCCCATGCGTAGAGTTCGCCGTCCATGGTGATGCCGAGGGAGTGGTCACCCCCGGCCGCCACGTGCGCCATCGGCGGGGTTGAGATTAACCTCGGCGGTAACGAGAAGCCTGTCAAAGGGCCATGTTCCCCAGTCCCAAGCTTTCCGAAGGTGTTGTCACCCCACACATAAACCTGACCCGCGTCATTTATGGCGAGATAGTGCCAGCCATGGTCTCGGCCGGGCCCTGTGTATGTGCTGAACCCGCCAGCGGCCACGAACTTCCAGGCGCCCGCAGCAGCAAGGGTGGGGTTGTATGGCGCGGGGCTGGTATTGGTGACACCACCCGTCCACCAATAAAGCCCACCATCCTTGGAGATTCCCGCCGACTGCTCTCCACCGGCGGCAATCATGGACCATTTTTTGCTGCCGATTATCGTCGGTAGAGAGGGTCTCACGTACCCCCAACCATACAGCGACCCGTCGCTGGCGATACCTATGGAGTGCCACTTACCAGCAGCCACCGACCTCCAGGACAGTCCATCAACATGGACCGGACTGTATTTGTCCGCAGTGGTGCCTAATCCTAATTGCCCATACGCGTTCCCGCCCCACGCCCACAACTCTCCCCGCCTCCACCCCACATTTCCAATCCGCTGAAACGGGTCCAGGCGCACCGGCACGAAATCAGCCATGGGACAGTCTCCATTCCACCTGTTCACCACCCGGCCCGCGCATCAACAGCGTCTCGACCCGCTCAACGTCCACGTACTGCTCGGGATCCTCGGGGTTTTCCACCCGCACAGTCGAGGTTGTGCGGGCGATTTCAGTCCACACGGCCGGGCCTGCGGGGGGCGGGTCGTCGTCTTCTTCTCCGATCGGCGGCGGCCCGTATTCTCTTCGCGGCGGGGCCGGAACACCGGCCCGCCAGCCCGTTGCTGTGGAGACGGGGTCCGTGCGTCGGTTCGGCAGATCTGGCGACGTGTACCCCGCCGGCCTGTCGCGCACCGTGGCCGCACGGACGCCCGCAACATCACGCTCCTGGGTCGTCATCAGGTAGCCTCCGCTGCTAGATCAATGCCGCCTTGGATACCGACCGGGGAGAGTAGTGACGCGGTGATCGTGTGCTCAATCGTATCCGGGGCCAGCGGCTGGAGCGTCAGTTCGACCTTGGTCAAAACCGGGTCGTCGCCGCGCCAGATTGGGAGGAAATTGGTCGTGTAGTCCGGCCTGAGGTAGGCAAGCTGCTCGTCCGTCTGCATGGTGACAGACGATGACACCACAAAGCTGTCGGCCGTGATTCCAGTCAGGCCCAGCAGCCCCGGCGGAATCTGGTCTGACCAATCTGCGAGGATCACGGGCGCCTCCAGGCCGAACCACAGCGGGGCACCGGGCGCCCAAATGTAGCCTGGGGTGACGTACCCGGTTGCCACATAGCCATTATCCTCTGTCGGCGGCTCCGGCAGTGTTGGGGCAATACCGACAGAGACGCCCAGGACGACGCGTATTTCCTCCGCACCATTGCCTTTGACAATCTCCAGGTCGATCACTTTGCCCGTCGCCTGCCCCCCAGGTAGCCGGGGCGAGGTGATGGTGACCGCCTTTGCGGTAGTCAGCGCGAGGCCGGCACGAGGCAGGCCCGGCAGTCTGAACGACACCTCGATACATCTTTGCGATGCAATAATGCGGGTGGCCGCGATCTGAAAAGCGTGGGCCGCCGCCTGCTTGCCCCGGTCGGTGAGAAAAAAACTGCCGCGCATCGGGTCGCCAATGGGTGGGATGGGATCATCGCTAGGGGTGACGATACCCGGCCCAAACACAACCGACGCAGCCCCTTGAACGGCCGGGGCGTCGTCGGTTCCTCCCGCGATGTCGGGGAGCCTGACGGAAAGCTCCTCTGCCTCTGGCGATATCTGCCCCACGTCCTGCGCCAAGCCTTCGACGCGGCAAACTACCCGCTCGACGCGCCGACCTGAGAACGACCAGGACACAGACATCTCCGGCCGGTACGCCTGCAATAGCATGACGGCGGACGGCCCGGAGACAGACCGCGACCCTGACGACCCAGCAGACAGCGGGCGCCAAAGGGAATACCAGGGGATCAGGCTGTACGGCTTGACGACCTTTGTTGCCAGAGAGCCAATCTCCGAGGATTTCGGAATATAGCCGGGGTACTGCGGTATGAGGTTGGTGCTCTGGACGACATACCCGCCCTCCAGGTCCTCACCCTCGCGCCACCAGCGCGTGGCAAAGTGCGACGGAGGCGAGGCGGTCTTGATCGTCGGCCCGTGAGTGCGGCGCAGATATTCGCCCAGGTCGATTGTCCCGTTTCCGCGCTGCGTCCACTGCGCCTCTACGGTCACGTCAACGTGCGGGATGGGGGCGCCCGTCGCCACATACTCGACAGAGTCCCCGTCAATCAGGGCCTGATCCAGCAGCACCGGGGGATCGCCGTCTCCGCTGATAATGTGGGTGGTTGTAATCGCCCCGGTGGTTTGGTCCACATACAGGGCGCGCGGCCAGCCGTCCAAGACCTCCACAGGGTCGGCGTCGTTTTCGACGTCGTGGTACAGAGGGTCGTAGCCGGGAGCAACCTTGAGCGGCGCCAATGCTTCGGTGATGGCGGCTCTGGTATCAACGGGACGGCAGTCCAGTTCCAGATCCGCGAAGTACCCGCCGGATGAGGCCGGGCCCGCGATGACGCGACCGTAGAACCGGGGAACCGGGGGGCCGTCGTCGTCAGGCACCGCGACAATCCACGCATAGGACGGCTGGCCAGGGGCGAGCAGTCCAGCGGATGGGCGCTCCAGCGTGACATAGGCTGCGCCCTCATGCCCCTCGGACTGGACAATGCGGATTGCCCGCACGCCCTCGCCGGGCAACAGGGCATCCGACCAGGGCGTGCCGGCGGCAACCCATACGACATGGACCGGAGTCGGCATCAGATTTCCTCCAACCAGGCTTCCCAATCCATGTCCGCGCGCCACTCCGCAAACGCCTGATTCCAGCGGATAAGGCGCATGTCCAGCACTGGCCGGTACGCGATCAAGCCCTCTTGCACGGTGCGCGTGGAGCCGGCCACGGCGGGCCGTTCAGGGGTGCCGGCCGTGAATAACTCGATAGCGCACCCGACGCGCACCGGCAGGCCCGGCCACACGCCGCCAAGCGACGGTGGGCGAGTGATCGAGCACGACAGGCGAAGGGAGTATTTGCGGTACCTTGTGACGTGCCGGAGCGCGTGCAGGGTGTCGCGGTAAGGCTCCCCTCCGGCGTCCACCGGGGTGAGTTCGTGACTCACCCCGATGGCGCTGTACGGCGGGAATACGATGCCGGCGCTTCCGGTAAAGCCGGGAATCGGCTCGATGGTCAGGAGACTTTCCGTCATCCCCGCGTCCTCCCTGCGCCGTAGTGTCGAGGCTGCCGCCCCAGGCCGCCTGTCAATCGCTCAAGGCGCTGCGCCTCCGGTTCGGCCGCCGTCACCTGATAGGACTCGCCGCCGATGTTGAGCGTGATCGGACGGCCACCGCCACCCATGCCTGCGAAGTCCGGCATGGGTCCCATACTCGGCATCGGCAGGCCCGACACCAGCCGGTCGCCAAGACCGGAAATCAGGCCGCCGGTTGCGAACTTGGGCAGCCGCATGGCGTTGAGGCGCTGGAGAAAGTTGACGCCGTACTCGCGCACTGCCCGCGCCTTGACGACAAATTCCCCATTGGACAGCCGCGCAAGGATGCTGTCCGAGGTGCCCGTGCCGGGGCCGGTGATTTGGCCGCCGCCCTTATAGCCAGGCGCGCTGGCTGCACTGCTACCACCGCCACCGGCGCCGGCCGACGCCATGGCCTTCCCAGCCTTGGCCGCCGACGCCGCCAGCGTGTTGAATGCCGCAGCCGTCGCCAGGGCGCCACCCTTGGCCGCCTCCATGCCCTGCCGGATGGCGTCGAGGCCGGTGATAGCCTGCGACACGTCCAGCACCACACGCATGGCCGCCAGGGACGCTTCGGCCGCCTTGATCTGCGCTACCTGGGCCTGGACGATGGCAAGCTGAGACTGCGCCGCCGCCGCCTGCTTGCCGGCCGCATCAGCCGCCTTCGTCTCGGCCGCGATGATGCCGTCTGCGGCTTCTTGGATCAGGCCCTTGGCAAACTCTGCCGTCTGCTGCGCAACTGCGATAGCCCGCTTTGACGCGCCGCCGGAACGGGCGTTCTCGATGGCGTCGGATGCGATTTCCTCGGCCAGGACCTGGGCCTTCTCATACTCGCCAGCGGCAAGCAGCGCGGACGCCTCGGCCTTCTTGTTTTGGATATCGGCTTCACGGGCCTGATATTGCTTCTTGGGCGATAGGCCTTCGATCTCCAGGTCACGCAACGAACTGTCGATGGCCGCGATCCGGTCCTTGGCGTCCTGCGCCGCCGCAACCGCCGCATCCCGCCCGCGCTTTTCCTCGGCAATCAGGCGGTCCACGGACGCCGACAGCGCCGCTTCCCGCTCGGCATTGATCTTGCCCATGTCGGCCAGCATGTCGCGTTGCAGGCTGGTCGTATCCTGCCCGGCCTGCTCGGCAAGGCGGATGGCCGTCGAGTAGTAGGACCGCACCGCCTGGCCGGACTGCCGCGCCCATAGACCGATGGCCGCCGCCTTGTCACGCTCGGCCTTCTTGACGGTGTCTGCCTCGGCGCGGATGCGGTCGGCCTGGGATTGCTCCTTGCCCGCCTCGCGTTGCGCCTCTGTGGTCCTGTCGATGGCCGCAAGCTGCGCGGCAAGGGCTTCGTCGGACACTTCCCGCAGACCGGTGTACGCGTCCTTCATCGAGCCAATGGCTTTTTCGACAGCGGCCCCGGCGTTCTTCGCGGCATCGGCCTGAAGCGCGAGGTTGCGAAGGGTGGCTTCCTCCTGCTCGGTCAACTCCTCACCGATGGCGACCAGCTTTTCGCGGGCGTCGGTGACGGCCTTATCTACAGCCTCGATCTTCCGCCGCTCGTCGGTAGAGGCGCGGGATAGGGTGATCTCCTTCTCAAGCGCGCCCTGCACTTCGGCCAGGGCATTTGCGCGCCGCTGGGTCGCGGCGGCGGCTTCGACGGCGGCCTCTTGGGCAGCGGCCGAGACGGTCTTGATGCTGTCCGCAGCCGCGTCGGCGGCCTCAGTGGCACCCTCGACGGACTCGTCAACAGTCAAGCCGATGGCCCGCTTGAGGTCGTCCCAATCGACCACGAGGGCGGCAACAACCGCGCCCAACAGGACGATTCCGCCGATGATGAGGCCAACAGGGTTGGCGTACATGGCGATATTGACGGCCGCCACAGCAGCGCGCAACGCAACCAGGCGAGCGGACAGTGCGATTGCGCCCGCCTTCAAGGTGGTAAACCCGGTGACGGCAAAGGCAACACCCTTGGACATGAGGCCAAGGGCGATCAGGAACGGACCAATGGTGGCGGCCAGGGCGGCAAGGCCGCTGGCAACCGCCATGACGACCAGCGGCGCATCGGCCATCCAGCGGACAAACTCCGTGACCGCGATAGTCACGACCGTGAACGCCCCCAGCAGGCCGCTATCACCAATAGCGATCATCAGGTCGCCCATTGCGGATAGCAGGCCCAGCACGCCAGCTTTGGCGCCACGATTCATCTTTTCGGCCATCGTCTCGGTGGCGCCATCGACCGCCAACAGCCCTTGCTCCATATCAGCCAGGGCCTTGGAGCCGCCGCCAATCAGGGCGATCATCTTTCGCCCTGCTTCTTCGCCGAAGATCTTCAGCGCGGCAGCGGCATCAACGCCTCCATCGGTCAGCTTTTGCAGAATCTCGGACATGGGCAACAGATTGCCGTCAACGCCCCGAAGGTCGCTGATCTTGAGACCAAGCTCCGCAAGTCCGTCGCGGACCTCCTTGGTCGGCTTAAGTAGGCGAGACAGCCCCCCCGCGAAAGCGGTGGACGCGACTTCGCCGACGATGCCGTTATTGGCGAACACGGCCAGGGTGGCTACGGTGCTTTCCAGGCTGTAACCAACGGCAGCGGCGGCTGGGCCAGCATCGCGCATTGCCGCAGCAAGGTCTTTGATGTCGGCGCTAGAATCGACGGCAGCCTGGGCGAGAACATCGTTGACGCGGCCAAGATCGTCCACGCCAAGCCGGAAGCCAGCGATGATTTTGGTGGAGATTTCCGCCGCCTCGGCAAGCTGCAATTCACCAGCAGCCGCAAGCTGGAGCGTCTTGGGCAGCGCACTCAGGGCTTGATCCACGGTCAGGCCGGCCGCACCCAACAGGGTGAATGCGTCTGCCGCCTGGGTCGCGGTAAACTTCGTGCTAGCACCCAGGTCCTTGACGGTGTCGCGGATCTGCGCAAACTGCGCTTCGGTCGGGTTGACGATTGCATTAATGCGGTTCATCGCCGTTTCGAAGTCGGCAGCAGTCTTGAGGGTGAAGCCGCCGGCCGCGACGATGGGCGCGGTCACGCCAAGGGACATGGACTGCCCGATGCGTGTGAACGATTCTCCGATCTTGGCCGCACTCGCCTGGATGCGCTCCAGACGGCTCGGGATGGCGGCAAGCCGACCATCCAGGCGGCCGACCTCGGCGTCCATCTTCTTCCACGCCGCCATAAGCTGCTCAGCCGTCGCTTCGCCGCTGTCGCGGATGCGCTCATAGGCTTCGATGTAGGCCGCACGCTGCGCCTGAACTTGCTTGGTGCTGGTGACGCCAAGAGTCCGGTACGCCTCCGCCGTGTCCGCTGCGGCCTTCTCGGCCTCAGCGGCAGCCTTAGCGGCCTCATCGACAACGCCCTGCGTATCGATCTCAATATCCAGGCGATTAACCGCTTCGGACATCTTCTGCCACGCCGCATAGACTTGCCCGGCGGTGGCGTTGGCATCGGCCTTGATTCGCTCGTAGGCCTCGATATAGGCGCGCTTTTGGTCCTCAGCCGACGCAACAGACGTGATGTCGAGCTTCTGGTACGCCGCCGCCGTGGCTTCGGCAGCCTTCTCCGCAGCGTCGGATATTCCCTGAGTATCGATCTCGATATCAAGGCGGCTGACGGCCTGAGACATCTTCTGCCACGCGGCGTAAATTTGCCCGGCGGTGGCCGTGCCGCTGTCGCGGATCTTCTCGTATGCGGAAACGTAGGCCGCGCGCTGCTCCGCCGCCGACTTGGAGGACGTGACGCCCAGCTTCTTATAGGCGCCCTCCAACTCGGCAGCCTCGACCGCCGCCTTGGCCTGGGCGTCCATCTGAGCGCGCAGGGCCTGCGAGGCGACTGATGCAGCGGCACCGAACTTGCCCACAGCCTTCTGAATGTCCTCAAACGCCTTGCGACCAGACGCACCGATCTTCTGGAGCGAGGCGGCCACGTCATCGCCGCCGGCAATGGACGTTTTCAGCAGGAAGTCGCGGGACATGGTCAAAACTCCTTCGCCCCGCTGCCACTGGACAGCGAGGGGTAGGCGCGCCACCATGCGTGGCTGCGCGATCAAGAAGAGGGGGATTAGCTGTGAGTGAGAGTAGTCAGAACCGGCAGGCCGCAGAAGGCTGCCTAATCGTCATTGTGTTAATTGCTATCGTCATCGGCCTACTGAAGGCCTGCTCCGGGGCTGGTCCTCAGTCGATTGAAGAGGTTAGCAGCAAGATCAGTTTGGTGACGCGCGACAAAGGCGTCGTGACGGTCTACGCCGCCATGTCCAGCATTGACGGTGGCAACCTCGACGTCACAAGCGCCCTCATAACCGCCCAAGACGTGGCTCGGTGGATGTTTGAGGAAAGACCAGACGAGCACGTCGATGTGAACAGTTTAGTTCTACGGGCCGTCGCACAGACTTTAGACCGCTTCGGCAATGCCGGGGAACAACAAGTGTTCTTCCTCGTATTCCGCGCCGCAGACCTGCGCCGCGTCCAGTGGGACAACATGCCAACATACCGCATCGGAGGCTTGGCTACCGTGACCGTCAACACCTCGCTAGGAGTGCAGATGCTGGCGGACTATTGCAAAAAATGGGCCGGCCACGGGCTATGTAGATAGCCCTTCGCCAACACCTTCCGGCTGCGGCGGCCCACTGCGGCGGTCGGGAAACTGAAGGACTCCCTGGCCGAAAACCTTTGCCATGTGGTCGCGCACCCACCCGCTGCCCTTCTCCTTCATGAAGCGGTCGGCCAAGTCGCGCGGGTACAGCAACGTGCCGGAGTGCGGGCACCTGTCCGGCAACACGCCGTTGGAAATCGCGTAGCGCGGCAGATGGTACGCGAACCGGCGGTTGATGGAAGATCGCCCCTTGCTCGGCACTTTCGCTTTTTCCAAGAGTTCCTTTTGGCTCACCCGACTCAGGGCGGCAACGCGCGGGTCGTTGGCGACCACCAGCGTCTTGACGATATCGGCTGTGTCGAGCAGCGCCCGCTCAATCTGGCCGATGCGCGAGTCCTGATCCGTAACAGCATCGGACATCAGCCGCATCACCGTCCCGATACCTTCAACGGCCCGCTCGATTCCCGTCACCTTATGGATGGTGGTACGCACGATACCATCGGTGCGCCGCGCCAATTCACCGACCTCCGGGACAGCAACGCCCCGACCTTCCATGCGCTCGCGGACCACCGTGTTGCACCACATATGGAACTCGGGCGACAGGTACTTGGCGTAGGCAAGGCCGATCTGCCAGTGGGCGGCAGTGGAGCCCCCAATTCCACGCCCGCCCTTCGACACCTTGACCAATTGGAGTTGGGAATTTCCCACTTCTATTCCCATCGTCTCGGCCAAAAACTCGATGAAGCGAACAGCATCAGCAGAGCGCAGCCACTCGGCAGGCTTCCGTGAAGGATCGGCTCCCGCTGCCTTCCACATATCCGTCATGTTCAGCCGTTCTCCGGCCGCGCGAATCTCAGTGTTGTTGTAATTCAGGACGTGGGTCATATTGCCCATGCTAACTGCCTCCATTTCAGGCGGTTGGTAGATCGACCCCGCGCCAACGGGGCCGGTTGGGAGAGCAGGCGGCGGCTCAGGTTTGGCGATCTACGCCACCGCCTGCTTCACGACCGACAGGTGACGGCCGTTGTTCTTTTTGCCCAGTTCACGGCAGGCCAGGGCCTTCATGCGCTGGCAGATGACGTCAAAGGCGACGGGCAGGTTTTCCACCGGCACGAACTCCCGCAGGAAGGTGTAGAGGTTGGTTTCGTTGGCGCCGCTCACGACGCAGGCGTCCGGGCCAACAGCCTTGATCTCCATCTTCCCGTCCGAACCGAACGACACCAGATGCCGGTTTTTCGGGTCGAAGCGGGCCGCGTCCACCTGGGGTGCGGCAATCGCGGGTGCGGCGGTCGCGCGGACAGCCGACAGCATACGCCCCACGATCCTCACCTCTGCGTATTCGCGCGGCCCGCTGCCATAGTACCCGCTGGTGTAGTCCACCCAGCCCCGGCGCGGCGACTCCCACCCGGAGTTGCTGCGGCCCTGAGTTTCGGTCAACTGCATCTTGGCGAACTTGCTGCCCATCAGGACGACCGCCCAATCGCCATCACGGAGGTCGTAGTCGTTCGTGTCGAAGGTGACGACCTCGCCGCCGATCACTGCGACCGCGACACCTTCCTTGGAGGCCGCAGGGTGGGCAACCTTCGGGGCAGCCTTCCGCCGGGTATGCGCCTTGACCGGCACCTTCTCCAGTTCCCCCCGGCGCCACGCCATGAACACGGTCACGATCTGGTGACGGACGGCGGCGGCGGTCGGCGTGCGGCTGAACATGCACAGCAGGATCGCTTGGCCTTCGTTCAGGTGGTAGGTGGTGACTTCCTGAACGCGGCCCTTCCCGCTTGTGATTGGCGAACGCGCCACGTGCACCAATCCATACCGCTCCAGTTCCGCCCGATTCTTGTCGATGATGGCCCGGATGTTGCGCGGCTGCGCCATGCCCAGAGCGGCGCCAATGTCGGTGTCCTTCATGCGCGGCTCACCGTCGATCACGGCCAGGGCGCCCGGTGAAAAACAGTGCGCTTTTTCCACAGGAATTCCCGCGCTCTGCGGTATATGGTTGTTCTCAGCCTGTTGCATGGGTCTTCTCCATGTGTCTGGTTAGGCCCGGCGGCGGTGTTGGTAGCACCACGTCGGGCCGATAATTAAGCGGCGTGCTGCGCCACCGATTCAGAGGTGGCCTTCTCGACCAAGCGGCGGACGATTTCTGCCCGGCTCGGAAGATCCGCCTGCGACCGTCGCAACTCATCCACCTTCCGAACAAACTCATCAGGAACCCGCATCGTGAAAGTCCTCTCCATTAGATTGCTCCGTACCGATGTGCCACAAGTGGCAAGGTGCCACTTTCTTTGTGGCACGTCAACGCTTGTGATACATGCCTACTTTTCCCGTTGACGAAGTCGGTGGCAGGAATGGTTGACGCGCAGAAGACTGAAACCTTTAACATGCGGGTAACACCTGATTTTCTGCGCCTCGTTGACGACTGGCGCCGCGTCCAGGCTGACCTACCCTCCCGCGCGGAAGCTGTCCGCCGCCTCGTTCTGCGCGGGCTTGAGTGCGAGCAGTCACCGGGCAGTTTGGAAAATGATGGACGAGCCTAAGGATGTCCGGCTGCCGATCATGGTGACTGCCTCTGAGGCGGACGCTATCGACGAGTGGCGCTTTACGAACCGCGTCCCAAGCCGGGCCGAGGCTATCCGCCAGTTGATCTCCCTTGGCCTGCGCGCGACAGCGGAACGCGCCGCGCTGACGGCGGCCGCAGACAAGCTCTCCCAATGGGCCTACGACGATACGATCTACGATGAAGCCCGCAACGACCTCGAAGCAGCGAGCGATGAAATAGACCGCATTCGTGCAGTGCTGTTTGGCGAAGACGACGCCTAACCCTTCGCCAGCCCCTCCAGGTACTTCTTGATGCCCTTGTTCGGGTGGCTCATCGCCATGTCGGCAAACCGCGCCGCCCGCTCCGTCCGCTCGCGTTTGTCGAGCAAGGTGGAGAACGCCACGATCTGCCGGGGCGTGTAGTGCAGGGCGTCACGGTGGCCGGCTGCGATCAGCCTTTCGGCCGCTTCGGCAAGGACTTCGAGGCCGTCTCGCTGCTTGCCCCGGCCAGATTTGCGACGATGGCGGCCAGGCGTTCCACCGCCACCGTCACCGGCTCCCCCGGAAAGGTCAGGTCCACGGCGGCGGCGACGATGTCCACCTGTGTCATGGCCGGCAGGGACGCGGCCTTGGCCTCGGCTTCGGGATTGCCAGGGCAGCCCGTCGCGGCGGCAATGACCGCACCGCAGACCTCGCGACCCAAGCCGACCAAGGCCGTAACATCCACACCCTTGCCGGACAGGACGCCGGTCAAGGCCGGGAAGCGCACGACGATGGACACCAGATCCGGCAAGGCCACGCCCTGCACAGTCAGGTTGACGCCGCAGACGGGCACGGAGCGCGTCTGCGGCACGATGTCGAGCAGGGTTGCCATTAATTCAACTCGATCACACGGCCGAACGGGTAGCCGGGAGTCGCGGTGTCGCGCAACACGGAGCCCTCGACCTCCAGGGTGGCCCACTCATCGGTGATGAGGCCGAGTTCGCCGGACGGGGTGATCTTGAAGCGGCCAACTTCGATGCGCAGGCGCTTGCCCACGTCGTTGGTGCCGACAGAAAACAGCGACCATTCGGCGGTGGTGTCGGCCAGCAGGTTGATGACCTTGCGGGTGCCGGCCACGATGGCGTCGGCGTCGTAGGCCACCTCAACGGTATCGTCGGCGGTGGCGGGGATGGCGACGATGGTGATGACGCCGGCCGCCGCGTCCACGGTGTAGTGGGTGGTCAGGGTGTAGTCCACCGGGGTAACGGCGGTGCCATCGGTGATGGTGACACCGGACACCACGCCATGCGGCAGAGCCAACTTGTCGCCAGCCTTCACGCCCTCGAACACAGCCACTTGCCCGGCAGCCTCGACGCGCTCGTAAACGACCTCTTCGCCCAACATGGCGATGGCGATGGCGCGGGACGTGATTTCGTCCAGGGTCATGGACAGGGTGGCCGCCGTGGTGGTCGTCACCTCGGCGTCTTTTTCGCGCACGCCGGCCATGGAACTGTAATGCTCCAGCGTCTCGACCTCGGGCGCATACGACAGCGCCGGGACGTTGCCGATGTGCTTCTTGTCGGTGGACCCATACCGGCCGAGGAACACGTCGGCCTTGAAGATAGAGTAGTTCTCAGTGCTCGGCATGGCCGGGCCTCCATGTGGTCAGTTGTCAGGGGGTGCCAGCCGGTCAGGCGAGGCGTTCGGGGTAGGTCAACGCAAAGGTCATTTCGGCCGCGTGGGCGGTGCGGGTGCCCGCAGCCAGGGCGGTCTTGGTGTTGACCCAGCGCACCGCTCCGTTGCTGGTCACGGCCGCGCGCAATGCCGGGTCATGCAGGACGGCGCGCATGATCGCCAGCGAGGCCGCCGACCACGACGGGCCGATTGCAGCCTGTTCGCCGGCCAGATAAACCAGCACGCGGGCCGACGTGGTCATCATGACGACAGCGTCCCCCCTGCCCCGCTGGCCGGGCTCGGCGGTGTCGTCGCCATCGGTGAGGATCAGCGCTGCCGTGGCGCTTTCGGAAATGGCGTCCGGCCGGTTGCGCTCGGCGGAGAAGCCGGGGACCGTGTCCAGGGCAGCTTTCAGGGCGGACAGGACTTGTTCGCGCTGGCTCATGGTGCGCCTCCGGTGATCGTCAAGGTCAGGCGCACCGGGCTACCCGGCCCGCGCGTGGCGCCGTGGCTGGTGATGCGATAGGCGTTGTCGTGCATTTCGATGGTGCCGCCGTCCGGGTTGGCTGCGACCTCGGTGGGCATCGCGTGGATTTCCGCGACGGTCGCCCACACGCCGGGGTCATCGAAGGCTTCGGCGCTGCGGAACTTGTCGAGGACGCGGATGGTGGTGGGCTGGCCGGCGACGGGGGTGTAGATCACGTCCACGCCCTGAAGCGCGAAGATCGGGCCGAACAGGAGCGGGTTGGCGCCGGACATTGGCAGGCTCCAGAAACACGAAACCCCGCCGGATTAGGGCGGGGTTTCGTGGGTGGTCAGGGGGTGGTGGGCTGGATTAGTCCAGCTTGACGAGGCCGGTGTCGGAGGGGTTGGCAGCGACCGCGACAGCCACGCCGACCAAGGTGTTGTCGGTGCTGACGGTGGTCATGTGGGACTCGGTCGCGTCCCAATAGATCGGGGCGCCAACGGTCCACGCCTGGGCGCCCAACTTGGGCAGTTCGTAGACGCCGACCGTCGAGATCACCACGTCATCACCAGCATCGGCGGTGGACGCGGCGACACCGAACAGGCTGCCGATGAGGACGAAATCGCCGGACGTGACGCCGCCGGACGGGGCGGCAACAGTCAGGTCCATGCCAGGCTGAACGAAATTCTTCATGGGGAACTACTCCGCAGGAGAGCGGGCGGCACTGAGGCCGCCCGCTGTGGTCAGGTTGAACCGCTCGCCTTACGCGCCGGTGTGCTTCTGCATGCCGCGCCAGTCGATAGCCTTGGCGCCAAAGTCCAGGCGGGCCTTGACCTCCACGCCGTCCACGTCGAAGCCCATGCGGGTCTCGATGTAGACGCCCTCCTGGCCTTCCAGGTAGCAGTATTCGACCGTGTCGATCTGGCTGGAATCTGCCACCAGATAGAAGGCTGTGGCGCTACCGCCAGACAGCAGTTCGAGGCGCGGTTCGATGACCGGCACCAGGGACCGCATGGACGCGGGGATGACGTCGGCCTGCGTGCCCGGCACGACCAGCGCGGACAGAAGCTTTTCCACGTCGGTTTCGCGGCTGGCAGAGGCGAGCAGGAAGCGCGGGGTCAAATTCAGGATACTCTCGCCGTCCAGGCCCTTCTGATTGCGCAACTTGGACCGCATGACGCCGAGCGTGTCGGCGGTCGGCACGGTCGCGCCAGTCGTCAGGTTGGAGTGTTTTGCCGCGTGGAACAGGGCGTTGCCATCAGCCATGATCGGGTTGCCGACCAGGACGCCGTAAACGGTGTCCGATTCCAGATTGGCGGCAGCGGCACCGTACATGGCCGGCACGCGGGTGAAGGCGTCGAGGTCATCGTTGACGATGACGTGTCGGCTAATCGACACCACGCGCCCGAAGGTTTCGAGCTTGTAGGTTTCCTTGCTCTCACCGATGGTTCCGCGCTTAAACTCGCCATTCTCAGCGATCTTCTTCAGGCTCGGCGCCTCGCCAAGCTGGACGCGGTTGATGTTCTTGAAGTCAGCAGCCGAGGTGCGGCGAGCCCACAGCGGGAAGGTGCGCTGCGACTGCTGATAGGCGTTGCGCAGGGTCTTGTTCGCCACATCGGCCAGGACGCTCGGGAAGTCTGACACGGTGTGCTGCGTGCGGATTTCCAGGGCGCGGCGGGCGATCTCCTCGCGCGACATGCCACGGGTCCGGGTGCCGGTGGCCTCGACGGCTTCGCGAGCGAAATCGACCAGCGAAAGGCCGACGTAATCGCCAGCGCGGAACTCGGGCTTGTAGGCGCCGGGATCGTAGCGGTGCAGCAGGGCGGCGGCCATGGACTTGCCGCGCACCTCGTGCTCGTCGTAGTCGCCGGAGCGGATGCCAGACACGGTGCTGCCAGCCGGCTCGGCCTTGTTGGCGATGGCGTCCAGGGCGGCCTTGCGAACGTCGGCCACATCATGGCCGGCGGTCACATGCTGCTCTACGAACTCATCGCCCAGGTTCGCCTGACGCGCGATAGTGCGGATCTCGGCGGCACGGGTGCGCTCGGCCTGGACGGCTTCGGCGCGGACGGCAATCACAGCGGCATCATCAGCCGCCGGAATGTTGGTGACCTGATCGGCCATTTGACGCTCCTTGGTGTTGTCGGCGGGAGATGCCGTGGGGGTGATGGGGGGATCGAACGACCGGAACCCAGCTTCGGGATCGGCAGGAATGGGGACGACGCTGATCTCGTGCGGCTCCCAATCGGTGGCGCGGTAGGTCGGTGGGGTGGTCGTCTCGTCAACCTCGCGCTTGTGGGTCACGTAGCCCGCCGAGATATGCCGGACCACGCCAGCCACGACGTCGCGGAACATGGCGTCAGCGTCGGGACGGGCCGAGAACTTCACGCGGGCAACCAGCAAGCCGCCCTCGACGCGAGCTGAACCGGGCACGACGGCGCCGACCACGCCACGCATGGACCAGTTGTTGTGCGAGTCCAGCACAGACGCGCCGGCATTGAGGCGGCCCAGGCGAACGGCGGCCGGGGAGATTTCCAGCGTCTCGATGTACTCACGGTCGGCGCGGTAGTCGTAGCGCCGGACGGCAGCGCCGGCTGAAATCACCACATCAACGGTGCGGTCGCTTTCGTCAACTGTGCCCGGCACCGTGCGCAGGTCCAGGCCTCGACGGTCTAGGCCCGTTCCGGGGGCGCCGCGCAGGGCGTCGAAGTCGCTACCAGCGGGGAGCGTCAAGGGCTGCGCAACAGTTTCCGGGCTTTTGGCGCGGGCTTCTGGCTCGGCTGCCGGTTCGGCCTCCCGTTCTGGCTCGGCCTCCGTAGGCGCAGGGGTTTCCGCCACCTGATCGGCGGCGGTCTGGTCGTCGTCGGTCATGGCGACAGTCCTTTGGTGGTTTGGGGTCAGTCGGGTGATTCTGTCTCGGGCTGCGGTATCGCCTGCCCGCCGGCCGACATGCGGCGCGGGTCCGTCTCAAGAACGATGCCCAGGCGGTCCAAGTCGGCGTTGTGCTTGGCGATGGCCTCAAGTTGTTCGCGCGGGTCGTATCCGTTGCGGGCGACCATCTGATCCCACGTCATACCGCCGGCCCGGACCTCCAGAATGTCGGCCTTCAGGTCTTTCAGCGGATCAATGCGCTCGAACTTCGGGGCCACCCACTCGGTCGGGTATCCGCTTTTCCGGTCAGGCAGCTTGCCGGCCGCGATAGCCTGTGCAATCCACCGCTTGCGGGTCGGCTTGCACAGCATCTTGATGAGCGTTTGCCACTGGAACCGCTCCATGTTCCGGCGGAACTCAATCTTTCCGGCGCGGAGGCTGCTGTAGCTGGCCTGTCGGAGGTCACCTGTAAGCTGGTCGTATGTGATACCCATGCCGGACGCGACAGCCATCAGCGTTTGCAGGGTGTAGGGGTCGTATGCCGTATGGCCTTGCGGGTTGATGACTTCGATGGATTCGCCCGGCTTGGTGTAGACGACCATGCCCGGCTCCATGCCTTCGATGGGCTGGCCGTTTTCGTCTGTCCGCTCCACGCCGATAGGGTCGGCGTCTTCATTGTCCGGCCGGGTGACGACGACACCCAAGCACGCCTCGACCTTGGCCTTGACGAGCGCGGCCTCGTGGAACTCATCAAGATCACGCACCCGCATCATGACGGGGGCGAACCACGTCACGCCACGCGGGAGGCCCTGGCGATCCTTGCTGTAGATGTGGGCGATGTTTTCGGCTGGAACGCGGACACTTTCCATGCCCGCCCGAGAGGTCAATGTGGCGTCGCCGGGGTGCTGCCGGTAAAGCCAGTAGGCTGAGCGGTTCTCGATGGCGTCGAACTCGATGCCCAGGCGTACAAAGCCGCCGGACGCCGTGGCCGACGTGTCGCGGCTGGTGTCGAGATAGTCGCCTTCGAGCAACTGAAGCTGAAGTGGCACAGTCTCCATGTTGTCGGCCGCGCGGCGCGGCCGGAATCGGCAGAGGACTTCGCCACCCTCTACGATGGTCCGCACCGCCAGATGTTGCAGGCCGGCGAAATCAAGCTGGCCGTCTGCGTCGCACTCGTCTTCCGCCCATTTCTTCCAGAGCGCATCGACTTTCTTGTCAAGCTCAACGTCGCCCGTGCGGCTCTTGGCCTCGATGCCAGTGCCGACCGCGTTAGATGCGATGATCGAGACAGCGCGGGCGGCATACGGGTTGTTGCGGACCATGTCACGGGCATTTGCGCGCAGGCGAGCGATTGCCGGGCCAGCCTCCGCAGCGGCCGACGTGCCGGACGTAATCCAGCCATCAGTTCGCCGGGAGTGACGCGCGGCCTCGTAGGAGCGCACCGTCTCCATGGCTGCCCGTTGGCGCGCACGGTTCAACCCCGCACCGGGCGAGAAGAACGCCACTGTGCGATCCAGGATGTTGAGTTTCATGCGGTCAGCCCTTGCGGAAGCGGGTCAGGGATGTGCGCTTGGTCGGCTTCGGCGGGCTGATCGGACTGGACACGCCAAGCGCGGACGACATGCGGGCAATCGCCCGCTCCATGTCGTCCTGCGTCCGGTAAGTGGTTTGGTTGTCGCCCTCTTTGACGGTCAGGACGCCGGACGCCCAGGCCGCGACCAAGGCGTTTAGCTGGGCTTGCGTGACCGCCATGTGAGGCTCCTATATCCAGCCGCCGCGCCCACGACTGCCGCCACCTAGCCACCCGCGCTTTTTGGGCTTTGGTTCAGGCTGCCGGGGCGCGGGCAAAGAAGAAGCCGCCTGCTGGGGGGCGGGCGGCTTGGGGTGGGTCTGCTGTTCTGTGGGTGGCGGTGGCAGGGCTTGAGGCTTTTCCTCAGTCGCCCCAAGCGCGTTCCGTAGCTGCGCCCATTTGGCTGGCTTCCATCGGTCCATGCCCAGCATGACGGCCACGGCACGGGGGTACTTCCAGCAGTCGAGGGCTTCGGTCGCATGGACCTTTTTCCACTCGGCCCGGTCTTCCATCCACTGATCGCCAACAAGCTGTTTGCACGTTTCCTCGGTCGCCCAAGTCGGAAGGTGGACATAGCCCGGCGGATAACCCTGCCCGTCTGCGACTTGCTGGGCGGTCGGCGGTTCCTGGCCGAGAAAGCCGTAAAGCTCCAGGGTCAGGATATGGCCGCCGACGTGGCCGATCTGCATGCCTGTCTTGCGCCGCTTTCCGTTGGCGGACACGTCATTGACCGGACCCCACCGGAACGCCGGGGCCTGCAACGTGTTGGCACCCTTGACTGGAACGACCCATCGGCCGTACTTCCGGGCCCACTTTTCAACCTGCGTGGTGGCGAACCCGGTATCAATCGCCACCTTGAACGGCTTCATTTCCGCACCAGCCGCGTGGGTGAACGTGTCGCCCATGATCGCGTCGAGCTTTGTCCACGTCGCGTCGTTGAAGGGGTCGCCGGTCACCACAGTGTGGTCGATAAGCCATTGCTGGCCGTCTTCACCGTAGCCCCACACGTAGCGTTCTATGCGGTCCTTCTGCACGTCGATGCCGGCCAGCAGCAACCGGACGGCCATCGGGACAGAGCCCATGGGCCAGTCTTCGCGGCGGTCGTAGAGGATGCGCCACGGAGGCGCCTCGCCTCGAATCTCCCAAGTCTCGCCCAAGGTCTGGTTGACGAACGTCACCATCTTCGCCGGGTTCTTGCCGCAGCGGACTTTCTCGCGGGCGACCTCAAGCCACGATGCATTGGCGAATTGGCTGTAGAGGGCCGACACGTGGAACGAGCGGTGCGGCCAATGCTCCGGCGCTGACGCGCGCCACTCACCGGCCGCGTCCATGTCGGGCTTGTGCTGCTCCTCGATCACGCAGCCATTGAGACAGACGTACCAAGCCTTGGTCGGTGCGCGCTTCGGCTCCCATCGCAGGCCGGGGCCGGTGCCGTCACCCAGGGTGAGGCGCTGCATTTCGCCGCAGTGAGGGCAAGGCACATAGCGGTATTCCTGGGTGCCCGCAAGGAACAGGCCTTCGATCTTGCTGCCCTTGTTGGTCTGCGGGTCGAACTTCACGGTTGGTGACGAGCCGGCCACCTTCTTCGGTTCGTCGGACGTGATGCACCGCTTGAAGGCAAGCTCGGCTTGGTCGCCCTCAAGGCCAGCGGTCGGAGGATAGCCGTCCGGCTCCTCAAGGATGACCACATCGGCCGTGACGCGCCTAAATTCCTTCGGGCTGTTCGCGCCCTTGACCTTGATCGAGCCGCCCGGAAAGACCTTGGCGCGGATCTTGTTGCGGCTGTCGCGGGTCTTGTACTGGACGACCTGACGAATCGCAGGCCAGTTGAGCAGGCGCACGAGGTCGGTGTTGCTGTAGTCCTCGGCGTCGTCAATCGTCGGCTGATAGACTAGGACGCGCAAAGGCCGCTGGTCGATGAGCCAGCCGAGGTAGGCGTTTACGATCTCGCTGTAACCGATGCGCGACGACTTCATGACGGTGACTTGCGTCACGTCCGGGTCGCCCAGGGCCTCAAGGATTCCTTGCTGCAGAGGCCAGGGACGGTATCGCTTGCCGGCCTCAAGCCGGACGTTGTTCGAGGCCCACTCGACCAGGGGAAGGGTGCGCTTCGGCTTCAGGGCAGCAAGAATGAGGGCGGCGCCATCAACGACAAGTTGGCCGCCGCGAACGGCCAACGTCTCAATCGTCCTCGCTGCCGCCGTCTTCGCCATCGCGTCCAAGCTCCTCCTCGACGCGCGTCAACGTCAAGTCTTCCAAGGCATCATCCAGTGCGTCGGCAATTCGCGCCTTCATCTTCGGGTCAAGGCCTTGGACCTGGCCGGGCACCCTGCGGAGGCGGCCCTGCGTCATGGCGATGATCTGGCGGATCGCGTCAATCCAGGGGGCGTACTCGACAAGCTCGTTGCGCCGCTCGGCGTTCTTCATGGCGTAGTGGTCGGCCTGCTCTTTGGCGAGGCGGGCGCGCTCAACTTCAATGTTGAGGCCTTCCGCTTCGGCGGCATCGGATGCCCGGCCCGCCGCGCGCTCCCTGAGGTGACGCAGATAGGAAACCCGGCAGGCGTCCAGATCCAACGCGCCACGCCCGGTTTTGCTGAAGACACCACGCGAAATTAGGTCACGCACAGAGCGGTCGGAGAGGTCCAGATGCTCGGCAACCTCACCCTGTGTCGCCATGTCAAAAACCCCTCAACCGGAAGCGGAACCCCCTTAGGGAAAGCTCATGCCTAGACAAAGTGCGAGGCCCGAATTCCCCCCAAACACGGGGTTATCCACAGGGACCCAATGCCCCTACACGAACGATCACCGCGCCGTCCCAAGCGCCCGAACCATCGCGGCATCGAGGTTGTCGCCCATCTTCTCCCGCACCACTTCCGCCACGATACCCTCCATATCGAAGCGGCTCTCGTACTTGGCGGGCTGGGTGAACAGCAGCACCGGCTTGATCGCGCTACCCTCGGCGAACACGAACCGCTGCCACACGCCGGGCCGCAGGTGCTTGGTGCGCGGGTTGTCCTCAGAGGCGAGGAAGTACCGTTCCTTCCGGCGTTTCCCCTTGCTCTTGCGGCCTTTCGTGGCGTTGGCGTTATAGCCGACCTGGGTGAAGCCTCGGACGGCGGACAGAGCCTTGACCAGTTGCCCGCGCCGCATGTTGCCGTAGGCGTCGAGTTGCGCGCCACCACCGGGCACGAACTGCATATCCCTGGGCAGCAGGGCTTGGCCCTTCAACTGCCGCTCGCTGCCCTTGTCGCGTCGTCCGCCGCCGTCAACCTGAGGGATGAGGTAGCGGCCAGCCTGATACTTGTAGCCCACGTCAGCCACCAGATTAGCCTTAGTCGCGGGCGTGACCTGCGTGCTGTTGATCGTCCAGCGCGTGGGTTGGTCAAAGATTTCAGGTAGCAGCTTCTTGATGCGGGTCTGCGCGTCCTTGGCGGTCTGTGTCAGGGCCAGGGCGACGGCGAACGGGGCTTGCTTCTCCAAGCGGGAAAACGCCTTGGCCTGCGAGGCGGTGTCGAGGGTGATATTGAACCACTCACGGGCCATCGCACCACCTCACCACCAAGTCACGCGGTCAATCTTCGTCTGTTTCCGTCAGGTTGGGCGGCCCGTTCCCGAGATGCGCGCCGCCGCCTTTGCCGCTGGGGCCGATGAAAAGAAAGCCCTTCCGTATGACCACCCTCGCCATAAACGCAGACAGAACACGAGACCATTCGTCTCGACTTAAATGTCCAGTGAAGTGAAGGCCAGATTCGGCCAGCACCTCCTTGGCGGCACCCAAGACCCTCCGGCCAGCACCCAACCGCAGAAAGTCAGCCTCCGAGAGCGCCGACGCCTTATCAGGCCCGCCTAGCGCGGCAATGAACTTGATGGCCTTATTTCTGGATCGCTCACTCGTTCCTTTGGGCGGGAGGGTGGCGACCCTTTTTGCTCTAGCGTCCTTCCTGGCTGCCCGCTTGCAGTCTGCCACCAGCACCCTTGCCGCTTTCTCGCGAGTCCGGGCGTCGCACGCCTCGGCTACTTCGCGGTCCTTGTGTCTGTGTCCACGATCGCAGATGTAGACCACCTCGGCCACTTCCCGAACCATTCTCGCTACCCTTTCGCGCCCCTGCTGAAAGCACGGAAGGCGCGCAGGGTACGCGCTTTTCGGGAGCTACCCTATCCGCGCAATAAGTATATCACCACCCCCGCCGATCACCCAACCGCCAAACATAGGCCGCACCAGCCACCGCACACACAGCCCCGATGCACAGGCAAGCCACCGCCCAGCCTGTCCACGGGTGCGAGGTCATGGGGTCAACCCTTCAGAGAAAAGCCCAGGCCAATAAGGCACCCGGCCATCACTAGACATAACAGCGTCAAGACAGCCCCGGCGAACGTACCAACGCGCTTCCCGTGCTCGTACGCTGCGCGCTCATCTGGATCGTAGATGACCACACCGCGCGGCGGGGGTGGTGTCCAGCCTATCGGGTCCGGCATCGGGGGCTTTGCCATCACACCGCCTCCGGCACACCATCTTCCCGGATGCGGATGACGCGCCCATCCTTCATGCGGACCTCTGCCACGTCGCCGTCGATCATGGGGATGTGCCAGTTGACCGCGCCGGCAACGGTGTCAACGCGGATCATGGCGATCTCGCATTGCAGGGTCAGAACGGGGCCGATCTCCAGCATGGCTCCGTAGGTGATAGGCAGAACCTCGCCCAAGTCAGCACCCGTCTCGGCGTCGAGGATCTTGGTCCCGACGCCTGTGCCGTTGTCGCTCACGATGCGGATGGGCATGTCGTCACACCTCATGTCGGAATGCGAAAAGCCCGCCACCGTGAGGCAGCGGGCTTCGTTGTTCATCTGCCACCCCATGACGTCGGCGGCTCTAGGTCATCACGGCTATCCCGTCGCAGGGAAGCATCAGCCCCGCCAAGCCGGGCGGGCACGGTATCCAGGGGTGGGCTCGGCCTGGAATGGCAACCAGCGGCGTTCCGACTTACCCACCCCAGCCCATACGGGGCGGCGCGTATCCCGGTGGGCGTAACCTAGCGCGTCTCAGCGCCGCCGCTGGTATCTCTGAATTGATCGGGGCCGCTTATTCGGCTGGCACCCCAACGCGACGTAGACGAGGCTCGCCGCAGACCGCATCACCCTGACGTTTCCTTGCAAGTCCTATCAGGGGCTAAGCGGTAGACCTGGAGGGGGCGGCCCGTCACGCCAGGGGAAGCGCAACGGGCCAGAGGGGGAAGCGCGAACGCACCAAAACCACCATGCCTGAGAAGGTACGCTAAACCCGCCCGGCCGTCAACAACCTTTTCGCGCGCCAACGCAACATGATGGGAGAACGGATGAGGATCTAGCCCAGCCGGTTGATTTTGCAGTACAGGTCCAGGCCGGCAATCAGCGTCTCTCGCGCATGACCCCGACGCTTGCGGGCCTGTTGCTCGGCGGCCTCCAGACTCATGCCGTGGACCGTGATTGCCAACACGACAACCTCGTCAACGTGACGATCAGCGCAAGCATCGGCCCACCGCTTGTAGTCCCGCACGCAGTCCTGGATGAACGCCGACCACTCCGCGCACTCACCTCGCCCGGTCGGCGGGTCATAGCTGGCGATCTTGCTCGACACCGGCAGCGTGATCGCCTTGAACGCCTCGTAGATCCGCTGCGCCGCGCGTGCCTGGTTGTCGGTCAGTTCCGCCATGATGCGCGCCGACCTCCGGCGCTGGCATTGATGCACCTCGGTGCGGACGGTTCCGGGGATGGGCATGGCGACCACCACGCCATCGGTCGGGCTGTGGCGCTCCTGCCAGTCGGCGGGCTCCATTGCGGCCACCGGTGGCTTGGTCTTGCGCTTCCGTGCCGTCGCTGTCCGGGCCATGCCGCGTCCTTCCGAGATGTTATATCATTGCACTTCACAGGCAAGCTAGCCGCCCCGCCGCTTGCCGTACCGCGCCGCCATGTGGTTCTCAACCGCCTGCCGCGTCCACTCGCAAGCCACCTCGTCCAGCCGCAGCATGACGACGCCCTGTTGGTGCCAAGCTGCCGAACGCATGGCGTCGAGGGTGGCGTCGTCGGTCGGGCCGGATTGGATGTGGCGGGAGAGGCTGGTGCGGGGGTGGCTCATGGCGCGGTGCGTTCCCCGTCATAAATCGCTGCCCCCGCCCGCATCTTCGCCCGGTCAGCATCGGCAACGGTGACGACCGGGCCCGCATCCCGCGCGCAGTCCCGCAGCAGTCGGCCACAGGGGAGCGCAGGCCAGCCGCAGCCGTCGATGCAGTCTGTGGCGCATCCGGTGCCGTAGTGGTCTGGTTCCGAAGTATCGGAAAAACGCATGGCAGAACTCCCAAAATCAACCACACCACTATACCAGAACCCGCACGCGCTCACAACGTATAAGCGACAGTGCGGGCTTGTTTCTGCGCGGAAATGTTGTGGTGTTGCTTGGTGGTTACTTTGTTGGCGGCGCAACTGCTGCCGAGATATTGAGGCGCAGGCTGTCGGTCATATCACGCAAGCCCTGGATTATAGCAGGCTTGGCGGCGCGGAAGTTGTCGGCCATACGCTGCATTTCGGCGGCTGCGGCGGCTCGGCGTTCGTCGGTCATCATTGGGCGGGCTCCTTGTGCTTGAGGCTTTCGATGCGAACGGCTATGTCGGCCCTGGTCAACTCCGCATTGCCGAGTTCGTATCCCCTGCCAGCCTTCAGTCCATCCCCGTTATACTCGTCCGCCAGCCATACTGCCTCCTCCAGCGCATCCCGGCGGGCGGCGTCGATGGCGCGGGCGATATCCGATAGGCACACATCCTCATCCGCCCGCGTGCTGGCGTCATCGAAGGCCCATGGCGCTGCGGCGTACATCGCACGCGCCCGCTCCATCGCCCACTTGCTCGGCTTGTCAGCCATCATTCCGTCTCCGCGTCATAGTGGGCATGGATGACGACCGCCGGCCCGGCCGCCTTGCGCATCATCTGCGCCGCACCCTCCCACCCGATGCCGAACGCAAAACCCGCGCACAGCATGAGAATCGTGAACTTGGCAGCGCCCAGCCGGTCGAGGTTGGGGGTCTTGCTGGTTGTCGTCTCAGCCATGATCGGCAGCCTCCCACAGCAAGCCCTTGGACCCGCACGGCCCAGGCCAAGCCGCATGGCACGACTTCGGCATGTGCGTGACGCCCCCACTGATGCAGTGGTCCCCCATGACGCGGTGACGGCAGTTCCCGCAGACGCGTTCCGGGGTGATGACCGGGGCCGCATCCTCACCCCACCGCGCCGTCCCGATTTCCGCCCCACAAGCCGCATAGCCCGCCATATCGACAAAACTGTCGAAATGTGCCGGGCTGGTGCGGATGCGCGCCATCTTGAGCATCCCCATCATCATCGGCACATCGACAGGGCGGATCGGCCCGCCGTCGAGGTATGCCGTCCACATGGCCGCGATCTGGCCGAAGTGGTTCTCGGGCACCCCGTAGTCCTGTTCCCGCTGGCCGGTGACCGCCGACCGTGCGGCGTCGAGTGTCTGTGTTCGGTTCATTTCGCTGCCCCTTTTTGGTCAGTGTGCAGGCCGTAAATCTTGTTTTGCCCGGTGCGTCTGAACTCATCTGCCATCATCAAGTAATTGTGGTGCCTGCAAATCTCGCACCTATCCCCGCTGTTCCTTTCATTCTTCAGGGATTTTGACCGCCGGGCCTCGTACTTACCGCAGTCGCAGCGCACCAACCACAATGGCTTGTCGATCAGTAGCCCGATCACTCTGAGTCTCCCGACGCGCAAGCCGGTCAGGTCTTGCGTATTCTTGGGGACCGGCCTCACCTGCTGCGGGGCATCCCAGTGATGCGGCGTGTTTATTTTTTTGTCCGGCTGATACTCGAACCCCTTTGCCATCACCATGGCGGCCGTTTTGTTGGTTGGCCGCATGGTCAGCACGACCCCAAAATCCTTCATTCCTCATTCCCTCATTTTCCGCCCCTCTGGTGCGCAACTCGGCATGAGGGGTATCGGTGTGGCTCATTGGTGGTAGTTGCGCACGCTGGCCCTGTTGCCGGGGCGTTGCGTGTGGTGTGTGGGGGTTACTCGGCGGCTTCCTGCATCACCGGCAGATACCCGGCCAGCCGTTCCCGCAGCTTGCGAGCGTGCTTCTCGGCGCTGCGGTCCACGTCGGCCATCAGGTCTTCGTGGCGTGACACCTCGGCAGCAATCGTGCTGTAGGCCACATCCAACGGGCTGCCATCGACCAGCACCAGGGCGCCGGACTCCAGCGTGTCGCGCAGGGCGTAGGCCACCATGAGGAAAACTTTGACCATGGCCGACTGCTCGTAGCCCTCCAGGCATTCGGCGGCGAGCGTCTTGACCCGGTTGCGCAGAGTTTGCACCCTTTTGCCGTCGAGGCCCGCGTACGCGTCGTCCTCGGCTGCCTTTATCGCAGCCAGAACGGCCCTGTCTTCGTCGTCGGCGGCACCACCCGCCGCGTCCATCGCTACCGCCATCCACACGGCCAGGAGGCGGGGGTAGATCGCCAGGGCGACCCGGCGGCGGTCGGAGAGGTAGGTCATTCTGCGGCCTCCTGGGATATGAGGGTGGCAGCATCGGCCAGTTGGCGTTGACGTTCGCGCTCGATCTCGGCGGGCGTCGGCTCGCGGTCGGCCGGGACGCGCTTCAAGCCGCCGCCAGCCTTGAGACGCGCCATCATCGCGTCAAATTCCGCCCGCTGCTGAGGCGTCTGGTCCTTGTACGGCACGGCTTTCGGCCTGGCGGCTTCCTCGGCGCGGCGCGCGTGCTCATCGACTTGCGCGGCGGCGCCACGGGCAACGCGGCGGCGCTCATCCATTAGGCGGCTTGCGTGCTTGTAAACGTCACCAGCACCCGGCACGAACGCACCGCCTGCTCGGCGGATTTCGTGGACGGTGCGCTCCACGATGTCGGCTGGAAATTCAGACAGGTCCATCGCAAGGCCGCGCGCAAAGACTTTGGCGTGCTGCTCATCGCGGAACGCGCCAGACGCGGGGAACATGCCGACCAGCATCCGCGCCCAGGTGGCCGCATGGTCTGCGGTGGTCGGCGTCATGGCGTCCGCCAACTCCCCCTGCACATCCAACAGCGCGGGCAACGGCAACAGCTTGTCGTGGTGGTCTAGTTTGGCGCCCGCATCCACGCGGTCGGCGTCCACTCCCAGCTTCACGGCGTGCAGGCTGGTCTTCGGGCAGGTACTGGCCGGGATGACGGCGGGAAGTTTGCTCATGGATACCCCCTGGCGATATCGGCTTGCAGTCCATCGAAGGCTGCGTTCACGAAGTCGGCTTGCTGGCCGGACCTGCTGGGGCTGCCGCGTGGCCGGTTGCTTTCCAGCGAGCGGCGGACCCAGTTGCGCCATGTCGCTTCCCAATCGGTCTTGGTCGCTTTCGCCCCCGGCTGGGCGGTCCAGTAGTCGTGGAACTTGGCCCATTCGGCCTGCGGGTCACGGTGGCCCTGCCCGACAGCCCAGGTCCGGTAGCCTTCCGGCAGAACGGCACCAGCGGGCAGGCGAGCGCCGCGCGCGGATCCTGAGCGAAGCGAAGGATCTTCTTTCTTCTCTAATCTAGTCTTATCTAGTCTAGCGGTCGTTTGCGTTCGGCTGCGTTCGGCTGCGTTCGCTTCGTTGGAAGTGGCGGTTTCCTGCGGTTCCTGGCTGGACTTTTCGGCCTTCTGGCGCTCCCTGTGGGCCTTGGCGCGCTCGGCGGATCCGTCCTCACGCTTCGGCTGTCGCTTGGCCCACCCAGTGACGGCATCGTCATCAAGGGTCTTGCTCTGCATCGCCTCGCGGATGGCGGCCACGTCCTCAGGCTCCATGTCCAGGCCGGCTGCTGTGTCCTCGTCATTCCAGCCCGCCAGGGTGCCGCGCGCCTCTGCGTTGGACGCGCATTCGAGCATGGCGGCCCACACCGCCAGCACGGCGACGAGCGGCTGACCAGAGCGGCGGGCGACAACCCGAAACTTCGGGTCGCTCACGGTGCCGTGGTGCCAGCGGAACCAATCGAAGCTCATGCTGCCTCCGGCTTGGCGAGGGGCTGGTACAAGGTCGCCCCGGCGTGCGCGCGGTCCCACACAATCCACAGGCAATCCATCGTCGGGGAGCCCTGCCCGGTGAAGTCCGGCCGCCAGGTCAGCGGGTAGACGGCGGCCGGCTGCCAGTGCGCCCACAGGTCGAGGCGGCTTGATGCGTGCCAGAACTGCGACTTGGCGAACATGGCGACGAACTCGAAGCCCAGGGCGTCGGCATGGCGCAGGAACGCGGCCTGCCCATTCTTCCGGCCCGCCAGCGTGAACGGCGGGTTCGTGACCAGCGCCCGGCAGCCACGCGGGTCGGTGTCGTCCAGGAAGTCAACGCCACCCTCGCCATACCCCCGGTCGATCAGGTCCGTGCTCACCACGTTCAGGCCGCCAGCGATCAGCACGCGGGCCATGTCACCGGCACCGCAAGCAGGCTCGCGGACTCGGCCATAGGCGCGCAGGCGATACCCGGCAGGGCTCGCCAGCAGGGCGCGCGTCACCTCGGCATCGGCGGTGGCGTAAAAGTCGTGTTCGCGGCGCGGCGCGGCGACGTGGCCCAGCTTCATGGGCGAGCCAGCGAGTGCGCGAGCAAGGCTCATCGTCCCACCCCCACCCGCATAAGTTCGTGATTAGCCTTCCGCAGATCGGCCGCCGCAGACTGCGCAAGGGCAGACCGGCGCCCGTGCTGGGCCACTGCGGCGTCATACCGGGCCTGGGTCTGCGCTCGGGCGACCTCCAGCGCGGCCAGTCGCTCGGCGCGGCTCGGCGTGTCGTTGCGCGGGGCCTGCGGGATGCTCGGCAGGTATTGGCGGGCAAGGTCTTTGACGGCCTGGAACATCACGGCACCTCAATCACATGCACGCCAAGCACGGCCTTCATGAGCGCCCGCTTGATCTTGTACTGAGGGGTCCGGGTGGCCGGGCTCTTCACGTCCTCGACCACGCGCGCCCCGGCGGCGTCGGTGTAGGCAAAATCCGCCCGGTACTCGACGGACCTGCCGCTGTCGCACTTGAGCCTCTGGCCATCGATCTCGAACTTGTAGGACGGATGCAATTGCAGGTCGGTGATCTGGCCGGTCTTGATGAGCAACCGAAGCTGTTCATACCGGCGGGCCTCGGCGCGGCTGTCGAACGTCTTGCCGTCGCTGGCCTTTGTGCGGATGGCGTGAAACTTGTTGCCTCGGCGCATGGCTCAGTCCTCCACCGGCACCAGGGCGAGGCGATAGCCCCGCGCCCGCGCCATGTCGCAAGCTGTCGCAAGCGTTGGGTTGCGCTTGCCCTGCTCAAGCTGACTGACCCGCTGACGAGACACGCCCATGGCGTCGGCAACGGACTGCTGCGTCACCCCGTCAGGGCGGCGGCAGAGGATTGCCATGATTGCGAACTCGTCACGCGGGCCGCTCATGGTCAGACCCCGATTGCTTGGCGGTAGAGTTCGAGAAGCTGTTCTTCTTCTTCGCGCTCGTGGGCCTCTTTCTTGCGCAACCGAATGATTGCCTTCATGGCCTTTGTGTCAAAGCCCTCGCTCTTTGCCTCCTGAAAGACCCCCTTTATATCTTCGGAGATGTCGCCCTTCTCGCTTTCCAGCCGCTCCACCCGCTCGATCATCGAACGCAGTCTGTCGGCAGTGCCTTGATCCATGCTTTCGCTGGGAACGGTCGCGCTCATCATTTCACCCTCTTCTTTTCTTCGTAGACCTTGCGGCGGCTGGCTGCGCATGTGCGGCACTGCCTTCCGCCGACCTTGGGTGTGACGTAAAGGTTGTCACCGCTGTACGGGTGCCCATGAGGGCAGTGAGTTTTGGACTTTTGCCGATGACCAAGGAGGGCTGGGGCGCGTCCGCGCAGGACGTTCACTGATTGCGTCACAGCCTCAAGGTGCTGAGGATTCACGCACAGCTTGTTGCGGCACAGGTGGTCTATGACCAAGCCGGGGCCAATCTTTCGCACGAAGTTTTCGTAACTCCAGCGGTGCGCAAGGCGGTAGTGTCCACCAAAAGAGAAAAGGCCATATCCAACGTTCGACTTCGTTCCAGACCAAACCCAGCAACCACCTTCTGAGACTGAAATCTTTTCAATGAACCGATGAACAGGATTTGGAAGATTTCTTCCGTCCCTGCCCGTGTACCCATTCCATGCCTGCGCGGCGTGTGCCGTGGATACCCGAAGAATTTCAGTGCCGGGGTCCATGCTCTCAGTCATTGGTCAGGTCCTTATGCGGTGCGCCAAACCCTGGCGCCGTCTCGTTGTGTCCGAATGATGAAGGTGTGCCCCGTCACCCGCTGCCAGTTGCCCCGCGAGCCCGACAGGTACTTGGCGGTCACGCCTGTGACGAAGAAGCTGTCACCCACCTCCATGGTCCTCCATGGGTACTTGACCGGCCTTCCGCGCTTGGGCTCTGGCACTGGAATGCCCTTCTCAACCGCGTGCATAGCTGGCCTGCCCGGTCAGCGGCTGGTAGTCGTCACAGTCCCAGGCCGGGAGCGCGCGACCAACGCGACGGCTTATGGCGGGCATGGCGCGCTCCTCAGGGGTCAGGCCGCGCGGCGCAGGAGTGGCCTTGGGCCATACCAGCCGGTCAGTCTTGGGGTGCGCTGCTCAATGGCGGCCATGATCTGGTTGTATTCCGCCTCGCTCCAGCGGTCAGTTCCCACCCGGAAAAAGGTGGCCGGGACCGAAGCTCCGGCCGAGTTTAGGGAGGAAACGCCGTCCAAGCTGGACGTGCCCACGGGGGACCCGGTGACAGCAGCCGAAGCCGCTGAAGTGGTAGCCTGCGCCGTCCGACCTGCCGAGGCGCTACCCGTGTGGGCGTAGGCGTCATCAGAGGTGGTAGGCGGCGGGCAAAAAAAATCGTGCTGGTCCATGGTCAGTTCCCCCATCCGGTGCGGGACTTGGCGACGACCCGCTGCACGACGGGCTTGCCACCGCGCATGTCTTTGGCGCGGGCGAAGGCGTCATCGGTGCTTCCCGCTACGACGGTCACCGCCGCCAGCAAGCCCAGGCAGGCACCAGCTAGCCGGCGCAGGCGATAGCTTGCCGTCCCCTCTATGGGTGCAACCTGCTCGCCAGCCTCGTGAGCCAGCGAGACAGACTCGCGAGCCGCCGGGCGACCATTGCGCGCAGCGTTCTCGTGGCGGGCGATGCGGGCTTCAAGGTCGGAAAGCTCCTTATTGGCAAGGGCGATTTCGTGCGTGGCGCGGGTGATGATCTGGAACGGGCTTTCCTGCTCGGTCAGCGGCGCGAACACGTACAGCAGGAACGCCGCGCCCCACTCGGCAACCATCGCCGTCATCGCCGCTTCACCGGGCCAGGACCGGCCCTCCATGTAGCTGCGGGCCGTCGAAGGTTCGCAGCCGATGCGGCGGGCAAGGGCCTTCGGGCTGTCGGCATTGGCGCCAAGCCAGCGCACCAACTGCGCTTTGCAGGGATGACCTTCAGCCATCAAATTCTGTGCGATTGCAGTCACTGTATTCCCCTCTTGGTTGGTGCACTCTCAGGCTGTACAGAGCCGATGGAGCCCTACCGTGATGACCGAGGCCGCAGCCCCTACCCTGTTCCCCGACCCCGACCGGATTGACCGGGAGCGGCGGCGCCTGCTGCATCTTCTGGACCTCTACCCGGCCGACGAGCGCATCACGCTGTGGTGGGGAATGCTGGACCGGCTGGACCAGATCGGAGGCGAAGATGCGGCGGCTTGAATCTTGCTGGCGGGGGACACGCTCTACTTGCCTATCCCCCGCCGACTCCTATGCTGGTGGTGCGAACCAAAACCAAACACAGGAGGAACCTTCATGGCGGACAACTTCGATATCGAACTGCGGTCCCTTGAGATTGACGATGACGGCCTCTACGACACTTTCGTGGTCACCTTTGCCGTCACCGCTGGGGCCAATCAGTTTGATGTCCCCATCCGCGTTGCGAGATCGAACACCACCGACGTTGATGCTGTTTTGGTGGCCCGCCACTACTTCAGCGTTGTCGCTGATGCCATGGCGGGCACGTCCAACAAATGGCGCCTTGACGAAGAGCGGCTCGCCGCAGTTACACAGCCGCTCGCTTAAGCCCACCGAACCCATCGGCCTTGACGGGGGCGGGCTTTTCGTCCCCGTCAATCACGAACCGGGCGAAGTCGGCTGCCGTCTCCACTGCCTCCCCCGGCTTATGGTTCGCCAGGGCCAGCTTCAGGCATTCCAGGCGCAGTTCTTCGGGGCTCATGCCGCGTCTCCTTGGATGTTAGTTTTCAACGAAAAATGGGGGTTAAAATGGACGAACAGGAATTCCGCGCGATGCAGGCTGAACTGGCTGACCTCAGGAAGCGCGTCGAAGCCCTTGAGAAGGTCACGAAAACCGCGCCGAACCCACTGGTGCCGAAGGGCCTCACCCCAGCGCCCGGCCTCAACTCGGTTTTCGGAGGGCGCAAATGACGATCAGGTCGGCGACGCGCCAACGGTCGTCCGGGTCGCCGCGCCACGGGTAAAGCCCGACGACGGCAGCAATCCGCAGCTTGGCGAGATCGACGGGGTCCAGAGCCGAAAGGATTTCAACCTCGTCGCTCGTCAGGTCGCGGTACTGCCGAGCCGACTCTTCCTCGACAGCCTCCGCGACCGCCGCCAAATTCGCGTCCACATCGGCGGTCGTCATGCTCGGGGCTTCCTGGCTCATGCCGCGTCTCCTTGGGTGTGGGGTTCGAAGAAGTCGTTGGGCATGACCGCCCCATCGGTCACATCAACAATGCGGCGCATCACGTCCGGTTCAGGGACGCGACCGCCATCCCGATACCGGATCACCGTTGCGTGGTTGACCTGGAGACGGCGGGCCATCTCGGAGGGGCCAAAGCCATGACGGTTCATGTAGTCAGCGAGTTTCATGAGGGGGATTGTGCTATCTCGGAACATATTGGTCAAGCACAATGTTCCATATCGGCGCGTGCTTGTTCCGTGCCAAGTCGGCACAATCCGCCCATGAAACACGCACGACTCCAGGCGCTCCGCAAGAGGGCGCGACTCAATCAGACCGAGGTGGCGCAAGCCCTTGGGTTATCGACGCACTCTGCCGTCTCGAAGATCGAGAGCGGCCAGAATGGGATAAGCATCGACAAGGCGCGGATTATGGCGCGGCTCTACGGCGTCACCCTTGAAGAACTGCTACTGGAGGGGGTGCGGCTTGAGGAGGATGACGCGCAGGCTGGCGGAAAAATTGCCCACGCCTCCGAGGAGGCCGACACACTGATGCCCGCTGAGTCTGAATACGTTTCCGTCCCTCGCTTCGACGCAGCCCTATCGGCCGGCCCCGGCAGCATCGTGGACCCCAACGCCAAAGCACTAGGGAGCCATCCCTTTGAATTGCAGTGGCTGCGCGCCATCACCTACGCCACCGCCGACCAGTTGGCCGTGGTTCGCGTGGCAGGCGACTCCATGGAACCGACCCTGCACGACGGCGACTGGGTGCTTATCGACCGCACCCAGACCAGCGTCAACCGCGAGGGTATCTATGCACTGGCCGTGGACGATGCCGCCTGGGTCAAGCGCATCAGCCTCAACCTGCGCGACCGGACGGTGCAGGTCATCTCCGACAACGCCGCCTATCCGGTGCAGGAGTTGAGGGGCGACGGCCTGTGCGTTATCGGCCGCGTGGTCTGGATTGTGGGGCGGCGGGTGTGACGCGGAGGGCGCAATGAGAGATAAAGAGGGCACAAACCTGGAATATCGCGCCTCCATGGTCCGGCTGACCGAGGAAAACGTTCACCGCTTTCTCCGTCAGGTTTGTCATCGCGACGCCTGCCCGTCCTGCCGGGTAGGTGATCTGCCCATGGTCATGCGGCTGGACATCATGGAGGTCAGCAGCAGCGGTTTCGACCAGCAGTTCGATAGACTGCGCATCAGGCTGGGCCACATGCGCCTGTCCAGGCTGGCGGACCAGCCGGCCAGCATGACCCTGACGCCCCTCACGCTCGTTTGCCCCAATTGCGGCCGCATCGAAACCTACGCCGAGGAACGCATCCGCTACTGGCTCGCGGAGGAACAGGATGGCTGACCTTCCCGTTTGGTGCATGGGCGTCTACACGCCTGATGACGTTGACGGCCCACCTGAACCGCCCCAATATGGAGGGGATGGAGGAGGCGGCGACATGCCTGAGCTAACGCAGCGGGTCGGCAATCTGGAACGCGACATGCACAGCGTCATGGAAATGCTGGGCGGAATGCGCCTGTCCCTGGAGCGCATCGAGGCGACATTGCCGCACCTCACCACGAAAGCCGAAGTCAATGATGTGAAGGCATCTATTGAAAAGCGGCCCGCCCGCACGGAGATGTGGGCGCTAATCGGCATTCTAGTCGCGGGCATATTGGCCGCCATCACTATCG
Source organism: Rhodospirillaceae bacterium BRH_c57 (assembly GCA_000961745.1). Lineage (GTDB taxonomy): Bacteria > Pseudomonadota > Alphaproteobacteria > Rhodospirillales > Rhodospirillaceae > Cauispirillum. Next base: position 35,227 of record LAEA01000092.1, read on the forward strand.
GCATCAGCTTGAAATAACCCCCACTCAGCCGTCACCAAGCCACACCCCGCCCGCGCCCGCTGGCGGGGTTTTTTGTGCGCCGATTATACCGCCAACAGCTTTCGTAAGAAAATCTTTCGGGGCGCAAGGGGGTTGTGTGCGCTACCATCTTGGCGGGAAACATCCGACCGCACGAGCGGTGGATTTGTGGGTGGTTGGTGGGGTGGGAGCGATGAGAGTGCAGGCGCACGTCAAGACGCCAAAGCGAGTGGTTGATCCGGGGCGGTGGCACCAAGGGAAGATCAGTTCATCTGCTTTCCCCTTATCAAGGAGCCCTATAAAACTTGGTGGCGCATGGCGGTGGCGGGTTCTCCAGCTTGAAAGCGCCACTTGCCGGTACAGGCTGCTGGTGGCCTATAGGGCGGATAAGCCAAACCTCTACGCTTGGCTCGCGCAGGATCACCCCAAGGGGCTGGCGGTCCTGTGCTGCCTTGAGGATCACCAGAAGCCCCATGAAAAGGGCCTTCACTGCCACGCGCTGTGCGGCGAAGATCCGGAAATTCCCTTTGGCGCCCAGCGTTATCCGGGTATGATTCGCGTGCCCAGGTTTGGCGCGACCCACAACAGGCAAGCCGAGTTCACCGACACCTCAGTGTTGCCGCTCGCACTTAACTTCTTCGAGGTGAATCCCTCCGGGGGCGACCTGCTATGAACATTGAAACCGCCATAGAGAAAGCGTTCTGTACCAGCGTGAAGACGCAAAAGGTCCCCGCAGGGATTGCGGTCGGGACGGGCTTCATGACATCCGGCGGCGATGGCATTAGCTTCTACGTCGTGAAGTCTGGGGGCGGGTTCAGGATTGAGGACGACGGCACCACGATCCCCTTCTTGGAGGGCGCAGGCATCAACCTGTCGAAGGGATCTAGGGCCAAGGCGTTCTTGCGCCTCATGTCCGAGTACGGCGTGGAATACAGCGAAGACGACGGAGAGTTGAGGACGGGCATCCTGTCGGAGGCTGAGGTCCCGGCGGCAGCCATGAAATTCACAGCCCTTATGCTGCGTGTGCAGGACTTCTCCTTGCTGCATCCAGAGAATGTCCAAAGCACATTCAAAGAAGACGCGATCAGGGAAATCGAGCGCGCCTTCGATGGCCATGCGGAGATACTTCTCGATTCCCCCATTGTAGACGAGCTTTCACTCTATCCGGCCGACATCGTGTTGCGCACGCCCAAGGGTCCCCCGCTGGGTGTGTTCTTGGCGTCGTCTGATAAGCGGGCGCTGGAGGCGGTGGTGGCCAGGATGCTGGCCCGCCATGAGATCCGCACCGACTGTCGCGTCATGGCTCTGGTGGAGAGTCCGGCGTCTTTGACTGGCATGGGCCTGGAGCGGGCGATGAACGGGCTGGACGGCCTGGCAATGTTCCGGGGCGCCCGGCAAGCCTCAATGAACCGCATAGCCGATCTACTGCCTGTTCGGCTGAACTGAGGTCGCCCAGGTCAACTAAACCCCGCCCGCTCCCGCCGGCGGGGTCTTTCTTGCGCTAAGGATTGCGCCGTTTCTCCCCTGCTTCCTCACCGCGCATTTTGGCAATCTTCCCGCGCCCAAACCCCTTGATCGTCAGCAACACAGCGTCCGGCGTGCCGAGCACGTCTTCGGCTGCCCGAAGCCCTGCCGCTACCAACGCGCGGGCGAGGCCAACGCCGACGCCATCGAGGTCACGCGCCAAGGCCCGCGCAATATCGTCGTCAGTGGGCTCCACCTCTGGCGTGGGGCAAAGGTTTGACGGTGGCGAGAACTCCGCTGGCACGGCCCAATCATCCACGCCGTGGAAATGACAGTACAGATGCGCTGCCAGCCAGGCATCCTCTAGTGCGCCATGGCACTTCCCCCGCTTGGGGAGCCCCAGGCGACTCACGCAGGCGTCCAGTCCGGCCTTTTGCCCCGGCCATCTGACCTTCGCCATTTCCATTGTGCAGCACGCCTGCGCCACACTGGGCAGTCCGGCGACCTGAAATTCCTGATTCAGAAAGCGGCGGTCAAACGCCGCGTTGTGCGCCACCACCTCATCGAAGCCGCTCAAGTAATCACGCAAGCTCACGGCCCACTTCGAAAACGGCTCCTGAAGGGCCAGCGCGTCATCGGGCCACCCGTGGATTGCCCGCGCCATGAAGTGGCTTTTGCGGCCTGGGTTGAAAATTAGGTGCAGGAAGGCGCCGGTTGGCTGGAAGTCGATCAACTCGACAGCAGCAAACGTGACGATGCGGTCATCCCGGCTTAGGCCTGTCGTTTCGAGGTCAACCGCGACCGCCCGCCCCGCCTTCTGGGTGCCCCTCCCATCCGCCGCCACTGGCGTTGCGGCGCGGGGCGCAATCAGCCTCCGCAGCGTTTCAAACATCACACCCCCCCTGCGTCTTCGCGGGCATATCCCGCACCAGAACCACCGCAGGATGGTAACTGGGATGCGTGGAACAATCACGTTCCACTACAGCACATTTTCCTTGACGACAATGTTCCATCACAGCACACTACCCCCATCAGCCGCCCCAAAGCGGCACTCGATGGGATTAGCGCCGTGACCATGACGACCATCACTACCCCGGTTGTTTTCGAGCGCGACGGACAGGTGTTCGCCAACAGCCGCGATGTGGCCGAGTTTTTTAGCAAGCGTCACGACAATGTACTGGCCGATGTTGGGAGTATCCTAAAATCTCAGGACACCCCCGCCGACTGGTTCATTGAACGCCCGGTCGTCAATGAGCAGAACGGCCAGACCTACCGCACCTTCGACATGACCCGCGACGGCTTCACGCTGCTGGTCATGGGCTACACCGGCCCGAAGGCGATGCAGTTCAAGATCGCTTACATCGGCCAGTTCAACGCGATGGAAGCCACGCTGAAGAACGCCGATCCGATGGCGGCGCTGAACGACCCGGCAGCCATGCGCGGCCTGCTGCTGACCTACACCGAAAAGGTCATCGCCCTGGAAGCCAAAGTTGCCGAGGCCCAGCCGACCATCGCCGCATTCGACCGCATCGCCAGCACCGACAACAGTCTGTGCATCACGGACGCGGCCAAGCACCTCCAGGTCAAGCCGAAGCAGCTTACCCAATGGCTCCAGGCGAACGGCTGGATTTACAAGCGGGCCGGTGGAAAGCACTGGATTGGCTACCAGGACAAGATCAACAGCCTGTTGCTCGAACACAAGCAGACCGAGGTTCAGCGCGACGATGGGACCACGAAGGTCACCGAACAGGTCCGCGTGACGAACAAGGGGCTTGCCAGGATCGCCCGAGCGTTCAGCGCCACCGTGACCGCCCAGGCGGCGGAATAGACAACCAGAAACCAGCCGCCCCAACGCGGCACACCAAAGCGCCCCGGTACGCCGGGCGGATAGGGGAGAGGGAAATTGGATCAGGGTAGCAAAGCACCAGAGGTCATCACCTCCTACAAGGGCTTCGATAACGATCTCAAGTGTCGCGGGCATCAGTTTGAGGTCGGTCAGACCTACGAAATTGACGGCGAAATCATCGCCTGCGAGCGCGGGTTCCATGCCTGCGAACATCCGCTGAATGTCTTCTCCTACTACCCTCCGGCCACCAGTCGTTTTGCGGTCGTCACGCAGTCCGGCGCAATCAGCCGACACGGCGACGACACCAAAATCGCGTCGGCCCGCATCACAGTCGAGGCGGAAATCAAGCTGCCGGAACTTATCCAGGCCGCCGTTAAATGGGTGTTCGACCGAGCCAATTGGAAAGACGGCCCGGTGGCAACTGGTGACAATGAATGCGCCACGGCGAGCGGCACTCGGGGCGCGGCCACGGCGAGCGGCACTCAGGGCGCGGCCACGGCGAGCGGCACTCAGGCCGCGGCCACGGCG
>LAEA01000197.1 GCA_000961745.1 Rhodospirillaceae bacterium BRH_c57
ACGCGGCCGGCGGCGCGCCGGGCGTTATTGGGATCGGCCAGCCATCCCCCCGCCCGCGCGGCGATGCCCAGGCTGCGCATCCGTTCGTGGATGAGATCGGGGGCCAGGAAGTTGGTGGTCACGAACTGGCCCAGGCGCCGCCCGATGCGGTCCTTGTTGCGCGGGATGATGCCGGTATGGGGAATCGGCAGGCCGAGCGGCCGGCGGAACAAGGCGGTGACGGCGAACCAGTCGGCCAGCCCGCCGATCAGCGCCGCCTCGGCCGCCGCCTGAACGAGCCCGGTCCAGGTGCCGAACAGGGTCGCGTCGCGCACCGTGACGATGAACACGGCGATCATGACGACCAGCAGGCCGGTGGCCATCATGCGATGCCGGCGAAGACCGCGCTTCTGGGCCTCGGCATCGCGGCCGGTTTCGGGGAACGGGATGTTGGACACAGGTCACCTCCAGCCTGAGGAACGCCCGGAGGCGTTCCCTGGAGCAATGACCCTACTTTACTTCCCCGGACTTTACTTCCACCGTCAGTTTCATCTTCGGATGCACGCCGCAGAACACGTTGTAGGTGCCCGGCGTCGAGAACGGGATTTCCACCGTCTCGCCCGGCTCCTGGATGCCGGAGTTGAACTCCAGCGCCTCGGCGTGCAGGCGGATGTTGTGGCTGCGCGTGTCGTCGTTGTTGAACTTCACCCGCTGCCCGGCCTTGATGACCACGGCGGCCGGGTTGAACGCCTTGTCCATCTGCGAGATGTCGAGCGTAGCCTCCGGCGGTGGTGTGCCGGCGATCTCGGGAACAAAGCCCGGCGGCGGCAGGTCGGCGTCCAGGCTGCGCAGGAACGCCACCAGATCGGCCTTGTCCTGGGTGCTCAGGCTGATGTCCGCGAGGTCCGGGGACAGCGTCGGGCGGCGCACGAAGGCCCCGCCGTAATGCTCCACCACCGCCTCCAGGGTCGGCAGCGATCCGTCGTGCATGAACGGCGCCCGTGCGGTCAGGTCGCGCAGGGTCGGCGTCTTGAAGGCATGGTCCAGTTCGGCCATGTCCAGATACGCCCCGCGCCCCCGGTCGGTGGTCGGCAGGCCGATGTCGTGGAAGGCGAAATCGCTGAATGCCCAGCCGGAATGGCACGACATACAGTTGCCCGGCCCGGTGAACACGGCAAAGCCGCGCTTGGCGTCCTCGCTTATGGCATCCTCTTGGCCCTCCACCCAGCGATCGAAGGGCGAGACGCCCGAAACAACCGTGCGCTGGAAGGTCGCCAGGGCCTGCGCAATCGTGTCGGCGGTGATCTCCGGGCTGGCTGGGAAGGCTTCGGCGAAGCGCGCCGGATACTCCGCGTGCGCCCGCAGTTCGGCCACCAGATCGTCGAGGTTCTGGGCCATTTCCAGGTCGGCCTGAATCGGCCCCAGGGCCTGCTCCTCCAGCGAGGTCGCGCGGCCGTCCCAGAAGAAATGCTCCCCCCAGGCGGAATTCAGGACCGTCGGCACGGCGCGCGGCAGGTCACCGCCACCGATGGCGAGGCCCAGCGCCCGGCCGTCCTCGAACCCCATGTCGGGGGCGTGACAACTGCCACAGGACCGATCGTTGTCGCGCGACAGCAGGGGATCGAAAAACAACGTCTCGCCCAGCCGCGCCTTGGCCGGGCTGTAGGGATTGCCCGCCGGAAAGGGAACCGTGTCGGGGCGGGCGAAAGCGCCCCGCCCGTCGTTCGGCCCGTCGTTCAGCCCGTCGTTCGCCACAACCGATGACGCCATCAGCGCAATAACGGCGAAACCAAAAGCTCCTGTCCGGCGGGCGTCCATTACTTCACCTCAGCGCAGCGCTCGACCAGCGCGGCAACCTTGGCGCTCACCTCGTCCACGGACATGGCCGGGCTCTTGGGCGGAACGGCGCCCGGCCATGCCGCCTTGAGATCGGCAATGCCCTCGGCCAGCGAGGCCAGGGCGGGGTTAGCCTTCACCTCGGACTCGGCGGTCCACACGAAGCCACGGGCGTCCTGATATTCCGCGGCGTTCGACAGGCTGCCCCCTTCATAGGCGATGGCGTATTCGTCGGCGGCGGTTTGCAGCACGGTGGCGAGAACCTGGGCCAGGGCCGGAGTCGCCAGCTTGGGCTGAGCCTCGGCCACGGCGGCTTCGACCTTGGTCTGAAGCGCGGCCACCTCGGCCTGCGGCTTCTTGCCCTTCACGGCGGCGGACAGGGCGTTCAGGTCGGTCGCCATGCCGGTCACGCCACGGGCCGCCAGCCCGGCGGCGATCTCGTTGTAAATCTCCTCAGCCGGGTGGAGATAGTGGATCACCGCATCGTCGGCCCGACCGGCGGTGTAAAGCTCCGAGCCCACCAACAGATGACCGCGCAGCAGCATCAGGTTGCCGGCCAGGGACTGGTCCTCGCTCAGCGACTCGAAGCCGCCGTGCTCGTGGCCGGCCTCGCCGCCTTCGCCACCCTGGGCGACCTGCATCATGGCGGAATGGGCGTGCTGCGGCTCGGCGGCGACAGCCATGCCGTTGGCCCCCATCACGACGCTGGCACCAAGGCTCACCCACAGCTTCATCTTCGTCTGGCTCATGAAATCTGGACCTCATAATTGAGTGGAATGACTATAATTTTGTATTGCAAGGCATTCTCAATTGCAATAGCTTTCCCACACATTGTTTCCGGCTATAGGGGAAGCCGCCATGATCCTGTGCATCGCCGACCTGCTGACCGCCGCCGAGGTGGACCGCCTGCGTGGCCTGTTCGACGCCGGCCCGCTTCAGGATGGCACCCGCACCGCAGGCTGGCACGCCAAGCTGGTCAAGGACAACCAGCAGATGAGCGGTCCGGCCGCCGCCGAGGCACAGGCCCTGGTCGTCGCCGCCCTCAAGCGCAATCCGCTGTTCCGCTCCGCCGTCATGCCGCGCCGCATCCGGCCGCCCCTGCTGGCCCGCTACGGGTCCGGGCAGACCTATGGCGACCACATCGACGACGCCATCATGGGCGAGGACAATCCGGTTCGATCCGATGTCTCGTGCACCGTGTTCCTACGCGACCCCGACGAGTATGACGGCGGCGAACTGGTCATGGACACCACTGGCGGCGAACAGATGTTCAAGCTGCCGGTCGGCGCGGCCATAACCTATTCGTCGTATACGCTGCACCGCGTCGCGCCGGTTACAAGGGGTGTACGCGAGGTCGCCGTGACGTGGGTGCAAAGCATGGTGCGTGAAGCCGACCGGCGGGAAATCCTGTTCGATCTGGACCGCAGCCGCCGCGCCGTGTTCGACCGTGAGGGGAAGACGCCACTGTTTGACACGCTGACCAAAAGCCACGCCAACCTCCTCCGCCTGTGGGCCGAAATCTGAGGCTGCTGTTGCGCAGGCGAACAAGAAACGTTATAGCATAACACTCAAAGCAATGGGGACCGACACTATGAAAACTTCACGCATGGCCCTCGCGGCCGCCCTTGGTTCTGCCATGGGCGCTGCCTGCCTGCCGGTTTCGGCCATGGCAAATGACGACGTCACCGTCAGCTTCGCCGTCCCGATCGAGGTGCAGTACGACAACACCTACAGCGCTACCGACCCCGACGCCGAGGGGTCCGACCTCTACACCACCATCGAGCCGGAACTGGTCATCGGCCTGCCGCATGGCTTTTCGGTCGAGGCCGGCGTGACGTTCGAGCCGCTGCGTGACCGCGACCCGCGCGAGCATCGCGCGTTCAAGAGTCACGGCGCCTACGTCAACACCCTGCAACTGGTCTGGGAATCCGACCCGGTCACGTTGAACGCCGGCAAGTTCACGCCGTCCTTTGCGTTCGACGAAGCGCCCGGCATGTTCGGCGACACCTTCATGGGCGAATATGAACTGGTCGAGCGCGTGGGCTTCGGCGGCGCGGTGGCCCTGCCGATCGAAGGCGTGGCCGACATCGCCGTGACGGCCAGCCTGTTCACCCGCGACCGTTCCGTCCTGGGCGAAGCCGCCTTCACCAGCCGCGAACGCCTGGAGTTTTCCGATGGCACCGTCGGCAACACCGAAGGTCTGGAGAACGGCGCCGTGGCCGTGGACATCAGCCCCGCAGCCATTCCCGGCCTGCTGGTCCGCGGGTCCTACCTGCACCAGGGCAAGGGCGAGGGCGACACCGCCGACCAGGACGCCTGGGGCCTCGGCGCGACCTACGAGATCGAAGTGGCCGAAGGCGTGGTCGTGTCGCCCCTGGTGGACTGGGTGCACAGTTCCGACACCATCGGCTTCACCGATGGCGTCAGCACCCCCGGCGCCCGCAGCGACACGGTGACGGCCGGCGTGCAGGTGGCGGTCGGGCCGTACTTCGGCACGCTCACCCACGGCATGCGCTCCATCAAGGACCCGGCGGCACCCACGCAGCGCGACCGCTTCACCCAGGTGTCGGCCGGCTACGCGTTCGACTTCGGGCTTGGCCTGGAAGCCGGCTGGGTCCGCGTCAAGGAAGCGAACGAGACGTCCTCCACGGTCGGTGTCCTCGCCACCTACGGCCTGGAGTTCTAAAAACCACGACTGTGGCGGCTCTGGACTGGGCGCCGAAATGGACTATCTTGAGGATGCGTTCCTGGATGACCATTTCGGCGTCCGCAGCCTAGTCCGGAGTTCCGTATGCCCTTGTTGCGCCAGGGCCTAATCGTCCTCGTGCTGATCCTTGCGGCAGCCGGTGGCTGGTGGTGGACATCATCCAGCGGCCAGACGCCGGAGGCCGCGCCCGCCGCGACTGGTCCACAAGCTGTTCCCGTCACGGTGGCCGAGGCCCGCTTGGGCACCGTCGAGGAGACCTTCGAAGGGGTCGGCACCACCCGCGCCCGCCAGTCCGTCGAGATCGTGTCCACCGTATCCGGCCGGGTCAGCGCCATCCTGTTCGAGGCCGGGCAGCAGGTCAGCCGGGGCGACCCGCTCATCCGCCTCAACTCCAGCCTTGAAGAAGCCAATCTGGCCGAGGCCCGCGCCCTCATGGAGGACGCCCGCAGCCAGCTTGAACGCGCCCGCCAGCTTATCGCCAGCCGCACCGTCGCCCAGGCCCGCGTGGAGGAGCTTCAGGCTTCCTTCGCCGCCGCCCAGGCCCGTGTCGCCGCCGCCGAACGGCGCCTTGCCGACCGGGTGATCGTGGCCCCGTTCGACGGCGTGGTCGGCCTGCGCGAGATCGACATTGGCAGCAGCATTTCCGACGACACCGTCCTGACCCGCCTGGACGACATGTCCGCCCTGGAACTGCAATTCCAGGTGCCCGAGATGTTCTTTGGCCGCGTGTCGGTCGGCCAGACCCTGGTTGCCGAGAGTGCCGCCCTGCCCGGCCAGACCTTCACCGGCACCATCGCCGCCCGCGACACCCGCATCGATCCGGTGGCACGGGCGTTCCGCGTCCGGGCCGAACTGCCCAACCCCGACCACGTCCTGCCGCCCGGCCTGTTCATGGTTGCCCGCCTGGCCCTGGCGATACGCGAAAACGCCATCGTCATCCCCGAACAGGCGGTGCAGGCCGAAGGCCGCGTCACCTTTGTCTATCGGGTCAGCGACGGCAAGGCCGAGCGTGTCGAGGTCCGCCTGGGCCTGCGCCGCATCGGCGAGGTCGAAGTCCTCGAAGGGCTGGAACCCGGAGACGCCGTGGTGACCGAGGGCCTGCAACGCCTCCGTCCGGGAACCCCCGTGCGGATCGGCGGCGCCCCGGCACCGGGAGGCCCCGCCGCATGACCCTGTCCGACATCACGATCAAACGGCCGGTCTTTGCCACCGTCCTCAGTGCCCTGATCGTCGTCGTCGGGCTGTTCAGCCTGCTCAACCTGCCGGTTCGCGAGTTGCCCAGCATCGACAACCCGGTCGTCACCATCACCACGCCCTATGCCGGCGCGGCCCCGGAAATCGTCGATACCGAGGTGGTCGAGATCATCGAGGGCGCGATCAGCGGCGTGGACGGCATCCGCTCCATCACGTCGAGCAGCCGCCTGGGGCGCGGCCGCACGGTGGTCGAGTTCGAGACCACCCGCGACATCGACGAGGCCGCCAACGACCTGCGCGACGCCGTTGGCCGGATACTCAGCAGCCTGCCCGACGACGCCGAAACGCCGCGCGTGGTCAAGGCCGACAGCGACGCCCAACCAACCATGCGCATCGCCATCACCAGCGATACCATGTCGGCGGCCGAAATCACCGACTACGCCAGCCGCTTCGTGATCGACCGCCTGTCCGTCGTCGAGGGCGTGGCCCAGGTCGAAACCTTCGGCGAGCGGCGCTTTGCCGTGCGCATCTGGCTCGACCGTCAGGCCCTGGCGGCGCGTCAGTTGACCGTGACCGACATCGAGGACGCCCTGCGCCGCAACAACGTCGAACTGCCGGCCGGCGAAATCGAATCGGCGACCCGCCAGTTCACCGTCCGCACCGACACCCGCCTGGGCTCAATCGAGGAATTCGCCGAGATCGTCGTTGCCCGCCGGGCCGGTTACTCCGTCCGTCTGGCCGACGTGGCCGAGGTCGAACTGGGCGTTGAGGACGACCGCACCACCGTGCGCGCCAACGGCAAGCCGGCCATTGGCCTGGGCGTCATGCGCCAGGCCCAGGCCAACACCATCGCCGTGAGCGACCGCGTGCGGGCCCAGCTTGATCTGGTGCGGCCGACCCTGCCACCGGGCATGACCATCACGGTCAGTTCCGACGACGCCACCTTCATCAAGCAGTCGATTGAGGAAGTGCTCATCGCGCTTGGCATGTCGGTGGTGCTGGTGGTGGCCGTCATCCTGCTGTTCCTGCATTCGGTGCGGGCCACCATCGTGCCGGCCATCACCATTCCGGTGGCGGTCATCGGCACCTTCGCCTTCATGTATGCCTTCGGCTTTTCCATCAACACGCTGACCCTTTTGGCCCTGCTGCTGGCCATCGGGCTGGTGGTGGACGACGCCATCGTGGTGTTGGAAAACATCCAGCGCCGGGTCGAGCATGGTGAAAAGCCCCTGGCCGCCGCCTTCCTGGGCACCCGGCAGGTGACTTTCGCGGTGATCGCCACCTCAATCACCCTGATCGCGGTGTTCGTGCCCATCGCCGGGTTGCAAGGCGACGTCGGGCGGCTGTTCACGGAATTCGGGCTGGTCATGGCCTCGGCGGTGACCATCTCGACCTTTGTCGCGCTGACCCTGTGCGCCATGCTGTGTTCGGTCCTGCTGCGCGAAAAGGACGCCCCCGGCCCCGTTGGACGGTTTCTGGAA
>LAEA01000065.1 GCA_000961745.1 Rhodospirillaceae bacterium BRH_c57
CTGCGGCCGGGTCGACGCCCTCAACCCCGACGACGGGCGGCACGTTCGGCGAGGCCCTGGCCAGCACCGGACCGACACAGGGTGGAGCTTCCGCCGGCCAGACGGCCAGCGCCCAAACAGCCCATCGGCCGCCGGTGTCGCCTCAGGCCGTGGTTGACCAGGTCAAGGTGCGTATCGTCCAGAACGCCTCGACCGGCCAGGACACCATGCGCATCCAGTTGCGCCCCGACCACCTCGGCCGGGTGGATGTCAAGCTGACCATGCTCGATGGCCGCGTCACCGCCCAAGTGGTGGCCGAAAGCCGCGAGGCCCTGGAAATCCTGCGAGCCGACTCGAAAGGCCTGGAAAAGGCCCTCAACGAGGCCGGACTGAAGACGGACTCGGACAGTCTTAACTTTTCCATGCGCGGCGAAGACGGCAGCGGGGCCATGGCCCGTGACGGCGGGCGCCCCGGCGGGACCAACCCCTACGGCCGCCCCGGCCGCCCCGGCGACCTGCCGGAGGATCTTCTGCGCGACCTTGAAGGCGACCGATCCAGGCTCGCCGCCGAGCGGGGCGGCCTCGACATCCGCGTCTAAGACCTTTCCCTCACGCCCGCTGAAGGCCCCGGAGTGTTGTCTCCGGGGCCTTTTGCACGACCAACGTCGGAAAAGGGACTTCGCAGTCTCTGGGCAAAATCTGCCTACCGTTAACGCCTTTTTCACCGGCGGGACCTACTCCTTACGACTGCTGGCGATCACCGCCGCACGATTTCCGGAAACTCCGGGGGGAAAATCGGCGGCGTAAGAGGTGGGAACGACGACGTGAACGGGTTCGTCCAACAGATGCGCAATCTAGGCCCCGGCCGCCTCGCCGCCTTGGCGGGCGTGGCGCTTGGCGTCCTCGGATTCATCATCTATGTCACGACACGGCTTTCCACCGCCCAGATGGAACTGCTTTACGCCGACCTCCAGACCGGTGATGCCAACGCCATCATCAAGGAACTTGAGGCGCGCAAGATCCCCTACGAACTGCGGGCCAACGGGGCGGAGGTTTACGTTCCGTCCACCGATGTCCTGAAGCTGCGGGTGCAGATGGCCGAACAGTCCCTGCCCACCGGCGGGTCACTCGGCTACGAGATTTTCGACAACGCCGACGCCCTCGGCGCGACCAACTTCATGCAGAACGTCAACCTCGTCCGCGCCCTCGAAGGCGAACTGTCGCGCACCATCCGCTCGATCGACGGTGTGGCCGCTGCGCGCGTCCATCTGGTCATGCCCAAGCGCGAGATGTTCACCCGCGACGTCCAGGAACCGTCGGCCTCCATCTACATCAAGATGCAGCGCGGCCGCCTGTCCAAGGATCAGGTGATGGCGATCCAGCACATGATCGCCGCCGCCGTCCCCAAGCTGGACCCCAGCCACATTTCCATCGTGGACGAGCGCGGCACCCTGCTGTCCCAGGGCATGGGCGACAAGGGTCAGCTTGCCATGCAGACCCAGGACGAAATGCGCCTGCAAGAGGAAATGCGTCTGGCCCGAGCGGTCGAGGACCTGCTGGAACGCTCGCTCGGCCTGGGCAAGGTGCGGGCCGAGGTGCGGGCCGACATGGATTTCGACCGCGTCGTCACCCAGCAGGAAATCTATGACCCCGACAGCCAGGTGGCCCGCTCCACGGTGTCGCGCGAGGAAAACCTCAAATCCACCGAGGCCGACCCCGATACCGTTTCCGTGGCGCAGAACCTGCCCGACGCCGAGTTGAACACCACCGGCCCATCGGCCACCAATACCGAGAGCCGCCTCGAAGAGACAGTCAACTACGAACTGTCCAAGAAGGTCGTCAATCAGGTCAAGGAAGGTGGCGTCATCTCCCGCCTGTCCGTGGCCGTGCTGGTCGATGGCACCTACCAGACCGACGCCAACGGCGACAAGATCTATCAGCCGCGCCCAGAAGAACAGATGGACCAGCTTGCCGCCCTGGTGCGCACGGCCATCGGCTATGACGCCAACCGGGGCGACCAGCTCGAACTGGTCAACATGCAGTTCCAGAGCTTCGACCTGGATGCCGAAGAGCAGTGGATGTTCATGGGCTTCACCAAGCCCGAGATCATGCGCATGGCCGAGGGCCTGGGCGTGGCCATCGTCGCGGTGCTCATCATCCTGCTGGTGGTACGCCCGCTGGTCACCCGTGCCTTCGAGGCCCAGGCCGCGTCGGCCGATGGCATGATGATCGGGGCCGACGGCACCATGACGCCGCAGTTGATGGGTCCGGGCGGGTCGGTCCCCGCCCCCATCCCCGAGGAAGACGACATTTCCGACGAACTGATCGACATCGACAAGGTCGAAGGCCGGGTGAAGGCATCGAGCCTGCGCAAGATCGGCGAGATCGTTGACAAGCATCCGGAAGAGGCGCTCAGCATCATCCGCAACTGGCTCTACCAGGAAGTCTAGGTCAGGCACCGTAATTAGGGAGTTCGCGCCGTGGGTCGCGTGAAGGAAGACTATCGCAGCCTGACAGGTCCGCAAAAGGCGGCCATCATGATGCTGTCCTTGGGCGAGGAGCACTCCGTCAAGATCTTCTCGATGATGGACGACGAGGAGATCAAGGAGGTCTCCCAGATCATGGCCAATCTGGGCACGGTCAGTTCCTCCATCGTCGAACGTCTGTTCGTTGAATTCGCCGACGCGATTTCCAACACCGGGTCGCTGGTCGGCTCCTACGACACCACCGAACGCCTGCTCATGAAGTCCCTGGGCAAGGACCGCGTGGCCTCGATCATGGAAGAAATCCGTGGTCCGGCCGGTCGCACCATGTGGGACAAGCTGGGCAACGTGAACGAACAGGTGCTGGCCAACTACCTGAAGAACGAATACCCGCAGACCGTCGCGGTCGTGCTGTCCAAGATCAAGGGCGACCACGGCGCCCGCGTGCTGTCGCTGCTGCCCGAAGGCTTCGCCATGGAAGTCATCATGCGCATGCTGCACATGGAAGCGGTCCAGAAGGAGGTTCTCGACGGCGTGGAAAAGACCCTGCGGACGGAATTCATGTCGAACCTCGCCCGCACCGCGCGCCGCGATGCGCACGAGATGATGGCCGACATCTTCAACAACCTCGACCGCAACACCGAGGCCCGCTTCATGGGCGCCCTCGAAGAGCGCAACCGCGAAAGCGCCGAGAAGATCAAGCAGCTCATGTTCACCTTCGAGGACTTGGTGCGGATCGATACCCAGGGCATCCAGACCCTGCTGCGCCACGTTGAGAAGGACAAGCTGGGCCTGGCCCTCAAGGGCGCCAACGACCCGCTCAAGGACCTGTTCTTCAAGAACATGTCCGAACGCGCCGGCAAGATGCTGCGCGAAGACATGGAGGCCCTGGGTCCGGTCCGCCTGCGCGAAGTGGACGAGGCGCAGACCATTATCGTCGTGCTTGCCAAGGAATTGGCCAACTCCGGCCAGATCGTCATCTCCGAGGGCAAGGAGGACGACGAACTCATCTACTAACACCCACCGCTGCCGCTCTGCCCCCTTTCCTCTGGTCCGCGCTGGAACCCGACCCCCATGTCTTCGGTCCGCAAGTTCACCTTCGACGTCAGCTTTGACGAGAACCCCTTCGGGGATCCGGCGGGGCAGAATCAGGCACGTGCGCGGCAGGACGAAGCCCCGCCAGTCCCCCCCGAGCCCGAACCGGACCCCGAGCCGGAACCTGAACCGGAGCCCGAGGCACCGACCTATTCGGAAGAGGACCTCCAACTCGCCCGCGAGGACGCCTACGTTGCCGGTCATACCGCAGCGTTGGAAGAAACCTCGGTCACCCAGGGCCACGCCTTGGCCGAAGCCGTCCAGGCCATCGCCACCCAGATCCCCGCACTTCAGGATCGGGTGGCCGACGTGAACGACGAGATCGCCGAACTGGCCAGCCGGGTTGCTGTCGACATCTGCCGCAAAATGCTGCCCAATTGCCCCGACGACTACGCCGCCCGTGAAATTTCGGCCATGGTCTACAATCTGCTGCCCAGCCTCGCCAATCAGGCGCGGCTGGTGGTGCGGATCGGGCCGCTGCTGGTCGATGCGGTGCGCAAGGTTCTGGACGGCATGGCCGAGCGGACCGGGTTCGACGGCCGCATCGTGGTCATCGAGGACCCCGCCCTGAAAGACGGTGAAGCCCGCGTCGAATGGTCCGATGGTGGCGCCGAGCGCAACACGACCCGCCTGTGGGCCGACGTCGATGCCCTGGTCGAGCGCAACATCCCGCGCTTCTCGCGCGGCGAGGCGCTGGAGGTGCCCGAGCCAGAACCGGAGCCAGAGCCGGAGCCGGAGCCCGAAGACGTGTGGCCCGACATCGACCCGACCGCCTACTGGACGCCGACGCCGCCGGTCGAGGAGTGGGCCGAAGAAGATGCCCCGGCCGAGGAAGACGCCCCGGTCGAAGAGTGGGCCGACCTCGCCGACCACACGGAAACCACTGACGACACAGAAATTGAAAGCGTCGAGACCGACGCGGAAAGCTTGGTGACGGAGGGCACGGCAGACGCCGATCCCGACGCCGCCGACGGGAGAGGGTAATGGCCGACAAGGACCTGGAACTGAACGAATTGCCGGGCGAACCCCATCGCAGCGGCAATGACACCTACGAACCGGCTATCGCCGACGACGTGCCGGACAAGCCGCGCTCGGCGGCCGACCTGGAAGCCGTGTACGACATCCCCGTGCAGGTCTCGGCCGTGCTGGGCAAGTCGTCCATGCAGGTCAACCAGTTGCTCAAGCTGGGCCGGGGCGCGGTGGTGGAGCTTGACCGCAAGGTCGGCGAGGCCATCGACATCTACGTCAACAACCGCCTCGTGGCGCGCGGTGAGGTGGTGGTGGTCGAGGACCGCCTCGGCATCACGATGACTGAAATCATCAAGACCGAGCGGTCTTGATGACTGGGACGGAAATCATCAAGACCGAACGGTCTTAAAGCACACTGGAGTAGGACGGGATGCGGTTGTTGATCATCGGTTCCCTGGGCGGCCAGATCGGCGCGGCGAGTCAGATCGCCATGCGCCGGGGCGCCAAGGTGAGCCATGCGGATGACGTGGCGAGCGCCCTGGCGCTGCTGCGCGCCGGCCAGGGCGCCGACCTGGTGATGATGGACGCCACCCTGGACGTCCAGAAGATGACCGACGCCCTGACCGCCGAGCGGTTCTCCATGCCGGTCGTGGCCTGCGGCGTTGGCACCGAC